>NZ_AZGM01000125.1 GCF_001435935.1 Limosilactobacillus panis DSM 6035 | reverse complement strand
GTACGGTGGTGTGAGAGGTCGGTAATTGAACTAATCAATTACCTCCTACTCGATTAAATTTAATTGAAGACTAGTTATTCATCAAAACATCTAATAATTCCCGCGCAGACTCGTGGAGGGCTTCCTTGGACTTGTCGTTTCCAAGGTGGGTGTAGACTTCACCGACGTAAACGTTGTTAGCAAAGAGCCTGTTAAAGACCTTGTCAATAATTAGTTTGGTCCGTTCCTCTTCTTGAACGGGGCCAAATGGGTTGGCAAAGAAGGTCGTGCTCATGCCGACTTCATCAGTTGTTCCAAGGGCCTTCCGCTTACCAGCAACGAAGACTTCCTTGGCTTCTTCCTCTTTTTCAAAGCGGTGGATGCCAACCTTTTCGTCATAGTTGTTAGCGTAAACCCACATGTCAATCGGGTGGTGCTTAATGACGCTTTCGTAGGTATCCGCGGGGATGATAACCCGGGCGTTGGACAGTTCAGGGTTGAGGTAGACACCCCGGTCCATGTTGTTGAAGGCGACCGCACTGGACAGGTCATCGAGGCGGACAAAGGCACCGGTTTCGGTCCCCTGGGCGTAGATTCTGCTGTCGTCACCAATAGTAAAACTACCCATGTCATCGAAGATCGTTTCCATATCGACAATCTTGTCATCAGCAATTTCCTGCATTGCTTCGATTGATTCGGACTTCCCGGCACCGGAGTCACCAAAGAAGACCACGTTCTTTTCCTTACCATTGGTGAACCGCACTCGCAGCATGGAGCCGTGAATTGGCAGGCGGCCGTTGTAAATCTGGTGGAGGTTATGCAATGTCAGGCACATCTTCTTCATGTAACCAAAGTAGGTGGTCTTGTCAGTGTATGGCACTTCCCCAACCCAGATGTGGTTCTTGGTATCGTGGTAGTAGTGCGAAACCATTCCCTCGGTTTCCTTCAAGCCGAAGAGCAGAATCAGGTCGGGCTTTTGACCCCGGACCTCGTCTGGCTGGGCTAGCTGGAAGAGGTTAGAGAGGGCAATCCCGTTGACTAGGTAGTCAACGTTGAAGTAGATGTAGGCCAAGCTTTCCCCAATCTTAGCCGGGTAGCAGTACCATTGACCCTTTTGACCGTGGAACCGCTTGATGGGGTTCTCTTCAACAGCGGAGAAGACCCCTTCACGCTTGTTACTCTTAGTGTGCATCATCATTGGTGGACGGAGCATGACGGTATCGATAAAGTCAATATCGCGCAACTGGTCGTAACCTTCTGGGATTGGCCAATCATGTGTCTGAACAAGAATAGCCGCGTTTGAAGCGGCGTTAACTTGCCGGTAGGTTTGGTTGGCAAATCCCTGGAGCTTTTCTTCAACCACCCGGTAGGATTCACGAACCAGGTCGTTGAAGTGCCCGTCGATCATCTTAAATTCGTTACCGGCAATTTTGCTATTATTGTAATTAATTACTGTTACCCGGAGTAAGGACCGGTAAAAAGAATATAGTTCTTCAACGCTGGCCAGAATATCCTTTGGATCATACTTGTCAAAGGCACTGTCATCATCAATCAGGATTTTCTTTAATGTTTGAACATATTGTTCAGGCGTGGCATTATCAAATGCGTCATCGTCGTATTCCGGATTCTTAGAATCAAGGTACAACTTAACAACTTCCAATAATTCATCACTATTGACTAGTGAGTAGGTGTCTTTGTAATACGCATGACTCAGGTTTAGCAAAGCAACCCCGCGCTCCGTGTTGACATAGAGCGAAGGCGTCTTGATTTTTTCTTGCTTAGGCATTGATCTCAATCCTTTCTTATAGCCTTGTTATTATTATAGTGTATCTTTGAGCAAACGGTGAGTGAAATTTAAATTCTATCCAATTATGTTAGAATAATAAAAAAGTGTAAGGGGTTCCATTTATTATGCAAGCAAAATGTAATGACACACTCTCCATTTCCGTCCACCGGGTTCTCAATGATGACCTCAATGAACACGGCACCGTTTATGGGGGACGGATTTTGGAATTAATTGACGGGGAGGCCTCGATAGCTGCCATGCGGGTTGCGCGGACGGTTGTTGTCACGGCAAGCATGGACAACGTTCAATTTCTTCGGCCCTTCAAGCTCCAAGATTCAATGTGCATGGAGGCTTACGTCACTGGAGTTGGTCACCGCTCCATCGAGGTCTTCGTCAAGGTTATTGGTGAGCACTTGATGACCGGCGAACGCTTCTTGGGTTTCACCTGCTTCATCACTTACGTCATTGAAGACCCTCATAAAGCAGTTCCGGTGGCGGGGATGGTTCCAGAGACCGATGAGCAACGGACACTAATGGCCGGGTACGAAGGTCGTCGTCAAAAGCGACGGGCTAGTCGGCAGTCTGAGCAACAAATTGCTGGTGCCATCTCGCTTGATTTTCCCTGGCGAGGCTAAAAAATCGACACTAACGTTTGAATTCAAGTGCTGGTGTCGATTTTTTCGTTTTATTAGATGACAGCTAATGGCTGCTTACTAGTTGGTTTGGGAAAGGTGTCCGCTAGCTGCTTCAGTTCGTCACTGGTAAATTCAAGTGAACTGGCCTGGACATTTAACTGAGCGTGTTGTGCCGAACCGCTCTTTGGAATTGCCAGAACGCCTGGTTCCCGTAGCGTCCATGCCAGCATTACCTGGTAAATTGTGGCCTGGTGGTTAGCAGCAATCTCTTGCAGGACTTTATTGGTAGCTAGTTTGCCTGAGATAGAATCACCCTGGGCAAGGGGGGAGTAAGCAATTAAAGGGAGACGGTGGGCCCGCATCACGGGAAGAAGGTCAAACTCAATCCCGCGTTCATCAAGGTTATACAGGTCCTGATTGGCAACGCAGTGGTCCCCATTGGGCAGTGCCCATAGCTCCTGGAGGTCACTGACATCAAAGTTGGAGACCCCCCAGGACCTAATCTTACCCTTCTTAACCATTTCCTCCATAGTAGTGACTGTTTCTAATAGGGGTACCGTTCCCCGCCAGTGAAGGAGGTAGAGGTCAAAGTAATCGGTTCCCACGTTTTGTAGGCTCCGGTCGAGACTCCGTTCTAAAAGGCGGGCACTAGCGTTTTGGGGGAGGACTTTATCAATCAGAAAAAGATTTCCCCGGTCAAAGGGGGCGATGGCGTCCTTGACAAGTCGCTCTGCACGGCCATTGCCATACATTTCAGCGGTATCTACCACCCGGGCCCCGGCATTGATGCCAGCTTGGATGGCGGCAATTTCGTCTTGCCGTTGGCTAGGGTGATCACCGACGTTCCAGGTGCCGATACCCACGGCAGGGAGGGTGATCCCGTTAATTGTTACCTCTTTCATTAGGAAGCCTCCTCTTAGTTATCCTGGACAACAACCTTGGTTCCCTCCGGCACGTTCATCATCCACTTGGAGTCTGGAACGGACAGGCGGACACAGCCGTGAGAGGCGGTCATTTTACCCAACTTAGCCGCTTCGGACTTGATGTAGTGGCCGTCCTTATCCGTTGGGACACTGTGAAAGAGGTAGGAACCGTTGTCGTGCCAAGAAACGTAGTTATTTGCCCCACACTTAACCGATGGGTTGTAGAAGCTATTACCCCGTTCGGACTGGATAGCGAAGGTGCCAGTCGGCGTAGTACTTACCCGTTTACCATCCTTGTTTTCGTACTTTCCGGCGCTGCAGTACATTGTGTATACCGCCTTATTGCCAGACATGATGTAGACCCGTTTTTTGTTGATGCTGACCTTAATCCAGGGATCCTTGAGTTTGTCGATATCCGGGTAAGGAATCGTCTCTGATGGCTTCCGGTAATCAATGGGTGTCCGCATGTGGGAATCGGCACTAGCGGTGACACTAGTTGTGATAAATGCAAATACACCAACCAGAGTGATTAATAGTAGTTTTTTCATAAGATTCATTGTCTTAAGCCTTCCTCAGTAATTAATAGGTACATTTTAGCACAATTATGTATGATAAAATATTCATATATTTAGAAGAATAGATAAAATTTCTGCTCGTCAATTAGTAAAATGTCAGGTGCCAGAACCCTCGGGCACGTTGCAATTAGCCGTTTAGTTAATATTGGTCAAATAAAAATTAGCGCTCAACACAATTAACTGCTAATTTTTTCTTGACTATTGTTGACCAATGATTAATATAGAAAATGTAAACAAGGTATGAGAAAGGATGATTCAATATATGGCTAACGAAATTCAACGTCGTAACAACTTATTTGATAATCTGATGAATATGCGTGACTGGATGAATGATGACTTCTTCTCAGACTTAACACCAGTAGCTGATCACATGAAGACCGATGTGTCTGAAAATGATAAGGGCTACATGGTCAAGATTGATATGCCTGGCTTTGATAAGAAAGACATTCATATCAACTATGCTAACAACATTTTGTCCGTAACTGGTCACCGGGACACCTTTGCCGATGACAGCGACAAGGATGGTAATGTTCTCCACACCGAACGGCGGTATGGTCAGATGAGTCGGCAATACCGTTTGCCAGACGTTGACCGGGACGCAGTTAAGGCTCAATACACGAACGGTGTTTTGACCTTGAACCTGCCAAAGCTGCAAGCCAGTGACGAGAACGATACCCGGATTGATATTGACTAATAAATAAATTGCCTTTAAAAAAATAGATGAGGGTGGGAAATTTTAAGTTTTCCCGTCCTCATTTACTTTTAAATACACTACATAAGTAATCGAAGAGACTCGCTTCGCGTCGAAGCGTGCTCCTGGTGTCTAGCGCCGCAAAACAAGATGGACAACAGCTGGCCCTATCGTGCCAACGATTGTCCTATACTAGCCATACCTTTTTCCCGGCTTAGTTTAGAATGCTTGAATAATATGCATAATGCCAAAGAACAGTAGCATTGTTGAAACCAACCAAACAATGGTCAGTGCGGAAAGCATTGGACTGAACAGCAGGATTACTCCCAGGGCAACGCTAACACTCCCGAGGATAATCAACAGGGTAGCGTATCCGCGGTGGAATTCTTTGAAGAGACCTGCTGCCTTGATTTGTATGATGGCATCGATGATGAACCAAATCGCAAATAAAATTGCTAGGTAAAGAATTCCCCAGTTAGGATAGACGAGGACAATAACCCCTAGAATAATATCTAAAATAGCTGCGAATGCAATCCAACCGGAGTGTTCGTTCAGAGTGACATCAATAAACTTACGGAACCACAATTCGTAGATTCCCCGAAAAATAAAAGCAATCCCGACTAGAATGGACAGGAAGTGAAGGGTCTTGTCGGGATGCATGAAGGACGCAAAGCCCGCAATTACAAACAGGATTCCCAGAATTAGACTAAACCAGTCGAATCGTTTTTGATGTTCATTAAACATAAATCATTTTCCCCTTTCTAATTTAGCAATAGATTAAAATACACCATGATACGGGCTTGGCCGAGTCGTGGCGTATTTAGCATATTTTTAATTAAGGTGTTCGCGGATTCCGTGGGGGAAGTCCTTATCAATTTCCCGTAAAATCGGCAGCAGATAGTTGACATAGCGGTGGTAAGCCTCAATTGGTTCAACATCCTTGCTGTTAGCTTGCATTAAGGCAATTGCAATATCGTGTGCACGCTGTTCGTTTGAAATCATTAATGTCACCTCACAGTAATAGTTTACCAAACTTTGTCCTTACTGAGACTAAAATATTGAATCAAGCGGTGGACTTGTGTCCGGAATAAGAGGGTCATAACCAAGAAACCGATCAGGCCCCCGGCCGTGTTGGTAATCAAATCATCGACATCAGCTAGTCGACCCAGGTTGACTAGCAGGTCGAGGATGAACTGGTTCAGCTCAATGAAGAGACTGAACAGAAAAGAGAACAGGATGACCCCTGCTAATCTCTGCCGGTGGTTAATAAGGAATAGGTAGACGCCCCAGGGAACCGTCATAATGACGTTGAGGAAGAACTCGTGGCTGAGTCCCTGGAAGGGGATGATGTTATAGGGAACACCCCAGAGATAGAAAAGACGCTTATGAGCAGAGGCAACGCTAAGAAGCGCGGGGGTCAAGCACAGGGCCATGACTGCTGTGATGTAGACCAAAAGGCTCAGTAGGGTGATCCGCTGCCCCCATCCTGGGTAGCGAGGCCAGAAATGCTTAATAATGGCGCAACATATTAAAAAGTAGGTTAAAAAAGCTAGGTATTGGATATTAATTTTCTCCTTAGCGGGTTCAATTTACCAAAATAGGTATACAATAGGGGCTCAAGACTAATTGTCAGCCACCATTAATAGCTTAACCGCTAGGGGATGTGTTGACAATGGAAGGTTAAGGAGAATTGAAAAAATGGACAATAAACAGACGCAGATGAAGCGCAGCTTGAAGAGCCGCCACATCCAGCTAATGGCCCTCGGTGGAACGATTGGTACTGGCCTTTTCCTAGGCTCAGGAAAGGCAATTCGGGCAGCGGGACCGGCAATCTTACTTGCTTACTTAATTACGGGGATCGCCTGCTTCGCAATCATGCGAGCATTGGGTGAGCTCTTATTGTCAAATCTGCACTACCGGTCATTCATGGAGGCTATCCGTGATTACCTGGGCAAGCGGGTTAGCTTTATTGCCGGCTGGGCTTACTGGGCCTGCTGGTTAGCACTGGCGATGGCGGAGATCACGGCGATTGGACTCTATATTCAGATATGGCTCCCCCACGTTCCTCAGTGGATTCCCGGGGTAATCACCCTCCTGATCTTCTTGTGCCTGAACCTGATAACGGTCAACGTTTTTGGCGAAATCGAATTCTGGTTCGCAATGATTAAGATTGTGGCAATCATTGTTTTGATTGCGGTCGGGATTTTCATGGTCATAATCCAATTTAAGTCGGCCGGGGGGTACGTGGCCTCCCCCAAGAATCTGGTGGCCTACAATGGCTTCTTTGCGACGGGGGCCAAGGGCTTCGTGATGTCATTTCAAATGGTTGTCTTTGCTTTTGTTGGCATCGAAATGGTGGGGGTCACCGCGGCGGAGGCGGAGAACCCCCGCAAAGTAATTCCGGAGGCAATCAACGGTATTTCTATCCGGGTATTGATTTTTTACCTTGGGGCACTGGCGGCCATCATGTGCATTTACCCGTGGAAGCAGCTTTCGCCTTCAAATAGTCCCTTTGTTCTGGTTTTCCAGGATGCTGGCTTGCGCGGAGCCGCGAGCGTGGTTAACTTTATTGTCATTACCGCGGCAGCTTCGGCATGTAACAGTTCTATTTATACGACGGGGCGGATGCTGGCGGAGCTGACTGCCAATTCCCACCATCCCTGTGTTCGGGCAATCAGCCGTCTCTCTAAGCACCAGGTTCCGGCCCGGGCAGTCGTTATTTCCTCGGCTGTGATTGGGGTGGCGGCGTTACTGAACTTCTTGATGCCGGGTGAGGTGTTCACCTTGATCTCGAGCATTGCCACGACAAGTTTCCTATTCATCTGGGCCGCCATTATTGGTGCCCACCTGCGCTTCATAAAGAATTGTGCGACGGCGCGCCCGTTTAAGTTGCCAGGCGCACCGTTCACGGATTACCTGGTCCTGGCCTTTCTGGCCTTTGTCTTAGTCGTCTTGTGCATGGATAGGCAGACCCTTACCGCCCTTATCTTTACCTTGGGCTGGTTTGTGGTCTTGTTTATCGCCTCTTTGACCCAGCAAAATGAATAATAAAAGGAGCCTTTTTGCTTAATATTAGCGGTTTAAATGTAATTTTCGTTGACACTCAGGGCACAGACCGTGAACCTCAATGTTATTGCCCGTTACCAGGTAGTGGGTCTTGCGCCGGGTCATGTCAGCCATTTCCCGGGTAATTTCAGAAAAATGTTCATCAAAGACATCAGTGATCTTACCACAATTGTCGCAGACAACATGGTAGTGGGGATGACCAAAGTAGTCATAGTGGGTACTACCGTCACCGTTCTTCAACTCGATTACCAAGTTGTAATCGACGAACAGCTTAAGTGTATTGTAGACGGTGGCCATACTTATGTTATCGACACTATCTTTGAGGTCTTGATAAATCATTTCGACACTCGGGTGAGTATGGTGGGTGATCAGGTATTCCAGGATGGTCTTTCGCTGGGGAGTTAGCCGCACCTTATGACTACGCAATAGGTCTAATGCCCGATCAAGTTCTGCCTCTGCCATGAACAACTCTCCTTTCGTTTAATTTAAAATAGTTATAATCTAACAGTATTATATCATTTACAAGCTTAGATTCAAAATATATAATTAGTATTTAGTAAATAATAATAATTCTAAAAGAGGGGAAGAAAAATGGAAAGAAATGTTGACCAAAACGGACGCTCTTATAGCCGCTTTTGGTTTATTTTTACCTTACTGGTGGGGACATTCACGATGTCGATTAGTCAGTCATCGCTTTCGACGGCCTACCCGACATTGATGAATGCCTTTGGAATCTCAGCTAATACGGTCCAGTGGCTAACAACCGGCTTTATGCTGGTAATGTGTGTTAGCATGCCGATTAGTCCTTGGATGCTAAACAATCTGAATTTTAAAACAATGTTTATTGGTGCCCTGGCCCTGTTTGATATTGGATCATTGATGATTGTCCTCACGCCCGCAAGCTGGGGGACAAATGGCTTTTGGTTCATGATGGTCGGCCGGGCAATGGAGGCCTTTGCTGTTGGTGTCCTTTTCCCGTCCTACCAGTCGGTACTGCTGGAAATCACTCCGAAGGCTAACCGGGGGACTACTATGGGAATTGCCGGATTAGTCATGGGGTCTGCCTTGGCGTGTGGCCCTATTGTTTCCGGAATCGTTTTGAAATTTTTTGACTGGAAGAGTCTTTTCGGCCTCTTCATGATTATCATTACCCTGATTATTGTTCTCGCCGGTACGGGGCTGATTCGGGATGTTATGCCCCGGCACGAAACCAGTCTCGACTGGCTGTCGGTGTTTCTTTCAATTGGCCTGATCGGAGTAATGTACGTCGTTAACCTTGCTGCCAAGCACAACGTCAACTGGGGGCTTAACGGTGTCATCCTGGTGATTAGCATCCTCGCTTTGGCCTGGTTCTGCTACCGGCAGTTGCACCTGGATGAACCATTACTGGAACTGCGGGTCTTAAAGACCTTCAACTACGACTTAGCAGTCCTTTTAACGTCGATTTCTTACATTGCCTTGATTGTTACTACCATTATTTTTCCCCTTTACTACCAGGGGGTCCTCAAGGTCAGTCCCTTCGTTTCCGGGATGTCACTAGTTCCCGGGGCGGTGTTCTTGAGTATCCTTAACCCGTTGACGGGGAAATTGGCCGACAAGATTGGCTTTAAACCCACAATGCTAGTGGGGATGGTGATGATTATCTGCGGCTGGGTCGTTGGCCTGTTGATGCTGAACCGGTTAAACTTGTTAGCAATGATTCTCTGCGCAATGGTTATCGAAAGTGGAAACGCCTTTGTGATGATGCCTGCGGTTACTTTAGGGGCCAACGCCTTACCAAACAAGCTGGTTCCCCACGGTACGGCGGTAATTACTACCGTTCGGCAAGTCTTGGGGTCTGCTGGTGTTGCGGTTGCCACGATTGTTTTGACGGTCGCCAGCAGCCATGCACAAAGCACGGGTAGTCAACCATTGACAGCGTCTCTTCACGGTTACCACCTGGTATTTATCATGATGGTTGTGATTGAGATCATTGGTCTGATCTTGGCATTAATGCTGAAGAATACCAAGAAAGCTGTTGCAGATTAATGGCGTTTGCCGTATTTAAATAATAGGAGGCCGTAGTCACGGGTTCGCGACTGCGGTTATTTTATTTATTAGGGGGTAATGACAATGAAAGTCAAGCGGCCAACATGGGCAGATACCAGTCCCGCGATGCAGGATTATTATGACCACTACTGGGGATTACCGGTTCATGACGAGCGTTTTTTGTTTGAGATGCTGAGTTTGGAACTCTTTCAGGCCGGGCTAACCTGGGCAACGATTTGGAAACGGCGGCTGGCCTTTGAAGAAGCCTTCAGTGATTTTCTAATTGAAAAGGTGGCCGCCTTTTCACCGGATGACGTTGACCGCTTACTTGCTAACAAGCGAATCATCCGTAACCGCCGGAAGATTGCAGCAACCATTAATAATGCCCAGGTTATCTATAAAATGCAGCGGGCTGGACAAGACTTTGATGACTATATCTGGTCCTTTGTTGACCACCATCCCCAGCGCCTGATCCTTAAGCCGGGTGAGCCCCTGGCCCCCTGGACCATGTCGTCTAAGAAGATGGCGACCCAGATGAAGAAGGACGGGTTTAAATTTATGGGCCCGACAATTGTCTACTCATTTATGACGGCAGTCGGTCTCGTCAATGCGCGCCTTTAATTTTGTTTTAATTGATTATTAATGTTGCTTTGTGATAGTATTGTCCTTGTTATGAAGCAAATTCCCGATAGGATTCACGAGTACCCCTTGTGAAGATGCCTTGTAACCGCAACTACAAAACTAATGTTAAGTTTCGACTAGAATATGGGGGAATTAATAAAAATGACAGAAAAACACCTATTTACATCCGAATCCGTTTCCGAAGGGCACCCAGACAAGATTGCCGATCAAATCAGTGATGCCATTCTTGACGCCCTGCTGGAAAAGGATCCAGATGCACGGGCAGCTGTAGAAACTTCAGTAACGACCGGGCTAGTCCTGGTCTTTGGTGAAGTTTCTACTAAGGCCTACGTTAATATCCAAAAGGTGGTTCGCAATACAATCCGTAAGATTGGCTACACCGATGGTAAGTACGGCTTTGACGCTGATAACTGTGCCGTAATAACTTCCTTGTACGAGCAGTCACCCGACATTGCACAAGGGGTTGATGACTCCCTGGAAACCCGTGAAGGGGATGCTGACCCACTTGATAAGATCGGTGCTGGTGACCAAGGATTGATGTTTGGTTACGCAACCGATGAAACGCCAGAATACATGCCACTACCGCTGATGCTTAGCCATAAGCTGATGCAGCGGATTGCTAAGTTGCGTAAGGCAGGGGAAATTTCCTACTTACGTCCAGATGCCAAGGCGGAAGTAACGGTTGAGTATGATGATAATGATAAGCCACTCCGGGTAGATACGGTGGTCTTGAGTACCCAACATGATCCGGAAGCAACCCTTGAACAAATTCGTCATGACGTGAAGGAACAAGTGATTAAGGCTGTTATTCCAGCAGATTTGCTTGACGATAAGACCAAGTACTTTATCAACCCAACCGGGCGCTTTGTCATTGGTGGTCCCCAAGGGGATGCCGGTTTGACCGGGCGGAAGATTATCGTTGATACTTACGGTGGTGCTGCTCACCACGGTGGTGGGGCCTTTTCCGGTAAGGACGCCACTAAGGTAGACCGGTCGGCTAGTTACGCCGCCCGTTACATTGCCAAGAACCTGGTAGCAGCAGGCTATGCCAAGAAGCTGGAAATTCAGGTTGCTTATGCCATTGGGGTGGCCGAACCGGTTTCCATTTCCATTGATACTTTTGGGACCGGGACCCGGACCGAAGTAGAACTGATTGCGGCCGTCCGGAAGGTATTTGACCTGCGCCCAGCCGGGATTATTAAGATGCTGGACCTCAAGCGGCCAATCTACGAACAAACGGCGGCTTACGGTCACTTTGGCCGGACCGATGTTGACCTGCCTTGGGAACACCTGGACAAGGTTGACAAACTGAAAAAGATTTTAGGTTAAATCTAGTGGGCCCCTTGCAAAAAGGCAGGGAGGACGTTAGAATACAATTAATATTTTTGATCGTGATAGAAGTAGTAGTTAACGGTGCGACTCTTAGAGACCTGCTGGTGGTGGAAAGCAGGAGGGCATTGTTAGCGAACTCGTCTAGAAGATTGCTACTGAATTGAGTAGGTAGTGACGTCTGCCGCGTTAAGGCCTTAAGTGCTATGGGTGGCCATAGAAAACGGGTGGTACCGCGGATTAGATTTCGTCTCGTCGAAGCAAAGGCTTCTGCGGGACTTTTTTATTACGATCATTTTAGTAGTGGACAGAACTGAAAAGGAGCAGAATTTATGGCTTACGATCACACAGCGATTGAAAATAAGTGGCAAAAGTTTTGGAAAAAGGACAAGACGTTTAAAGCGGAGATTAATAAGGACCAGAAGAAGTACTACGCCCTGGACATGTTCCCGTACCCATCAGGTCAAGGGCTCCACGTTGGTCACCCCGAAGGCTACACGGCAACCGATGTAATGGCCCGGATGAAGCGGATGCAGGGTTACAACGTCTTGCACCCGATGGGCTGGGATGCCTTTGGTCTGCCGGCCGAACAGTACGCCCTGAAGACCGGGCACAATCCAAAGGGCTTCACTAACCAGAATATCAACCACTTCCGTAAGCAAATCCAGTCTTTGGGCTTCTCTTACGACTGGGACCGGGAAGTCAACACGACTGACCCTGAATACTACAAGTGGACCCAATGGATCTTTGAACAGCTCTACAAGAAGGGCCTAGCATACGAAAACGAAATCATGGTTAACTGGGCACCCGACTTCATGGGCGGAACCGTGGTTGCCAACGAAGAAGTTGAAGACGGCAAGACAAAGCGTGGCGGCTACCCAGTATACCGGAAGCCAATGAAGCAGTGGGTATTGAAGATCACTGCCTACGCTGACCGCCTGATTGATGACCTCGACCTGGTTGACTGGCCGGAAAGTGTTAAGGAAATGCAGCGGAACTGGATTGGCCGTTCTGAGGGGGCCGCTGTCTTCTTCCCAGTTGCCGGTGACGAAGACACGAAGATTGAAGTCTTCACCACCCGGGCGGACACCCTCTTCGGTGCCTCCTACGTTGTCTTGGCACCGGAACAAAAGCTGGTTGACCAACTGACGACACCGGAACACAAGGATGAAGTTGCTAAGTACAAGGAAGAAACCTCCCGCCGTTCTGACCTGGAGCGGACCGACCTGAACAAGGACAAGACCGGGGTATTTACCGGTTCTTACGTCATTAACCCGGTCAACGGTGAAAAGCTGCCAATCTGGATTAGTGACTATGTTCTGGCATCGTACGGTACGGGGGCCGTGATGGCCGTCCCTTCTGGTGACCAACGGGACTACGACTTTGCCAAGAAGTTTGACCTGCCAATCAAGCCAATTATCGAAGGTGCCGACCTTTCTGAAGGAGCTTTTGATGGTGACGGCAAGCACATTAACTCTGGCTTCTTAGACGGCCTGAACATCAAGGATGCCAAGGCTAAGATGATCGACTGGCTGGAAGAACACGATGCCGGCCACAAGAAGGTCAACTACCGGCTGCGTGACTGGATCTTCAGTCGGCAACGTTACTGGGGTGAACCAATCCCGGTTATCCACTGGGACGACGGGCGGACAACTCTGGTACCGGAAGACGAATTGCCACTGAAGCTGCCTGACACAGACAATATTGAACCGTCAGGAACTGGTGAGAGTCCACTGGCCAACGTCAAGGACTGGGTCAACGTTTACGATGACCAGGGACGCCACGGCCTGCGGGAGACCAACACCATGCCACAATGGGCTGGTTCATCATGGTACTGGCTCCGCTACACTGATCCCCACAACAGTAAGGAATTTGCCTCTAAGGAAGCCCTTGACTACTGGTCACCAGTCGACCTCTATGTCGGTGGGGCTGAGCACGCGGTCCTGCACCTTCTCTACGCCCGCTTCTGGCACAAGGTTCTTTACGACCTCGGCTTAGTGCCAACTAAGGAACCGTTCATGAAGTTGGTTAACCAGGGGATGATCCTTGGAGCCAACCACGAAAAGATGTCCAAGTCCAAGGGGAACGTTGTTAACCCTGATGATATCGTTGACAAGTACGGTGCGGACACCCTCCGCCTGTACGAAATGTTCATGGGCCCACTGACCGAATCCGTTCCGTGGGATGAAGAAGGGCTGCATGGTTCCTACAAGTGGATTCAACGGGTATGGCGCCTGTTGATGGATGATAACAACCACCTGCGGGACCGTGTCTCCAACTTTAACGATGGCAAGCTGACCAAGGTATATAACCAAACTGTCAAGAAGGTTACGGAAGACTATGAGCGGATGCACTTCAACACGGCCATTTCGCAACTGATGGTCTTCGTTAACGAAGCTTACAAGGCAGACGACCTGCCAGCGGAATACATGCAGGGCTTCGTCAAGATGATTTCCCCAATTATTCCGCACGTAGCTGAAGAACTGTGGAGTCAGTTTGGAATCAGCGACACGATTGCTTACCAGCCATGGCCAAAGTATGACCCGCAAGCATTGGTTGAAAACGAAGTTGAAATGATTCTGCAAGTCAACGGGAAGGTCCGGGCCAAGGTTAAGATGGCTAAGGACACCCCAAAGGAAGAAGCAGAAAAGGTGGCTCTGGCCAACGAACACGTCAAGAAGTTCACTGATGGCAAGGACATTAAGAAGATTATTGTTGTACCAAACAAGATCGTTAACATCGTTGCCAAGTAATACGCACACGAAAGAAGGGACCGGTATTCAGCCTAACGCTGAGTAGGCGGTCCCTTTTTAGAAAGGAATAACAATGGAATTAGTTTCTTATCCGGCCCTTTTTACCGCCAAGGACGGGGAGATCCTGGTGGACTTTCCGGACCTCCCGGAGGCCTTCACCCAGGGGAAAACAATGGACGAGGCGATGGACTTTGCTAAGTTGGGCCTGGCAATCACCATTAATGATAAACTGGGTCACTTTGAAAAGGCCCCCCAGGCCAGTGATCTGGCAGAAGTGGAGCGGGACCATCCGGAAAGTATTGCCAAGCTGGTAACGGTCGACCTGGACCAGTACTAGCCCTTAAGTAAAATTTAAAAAAGAGAAAAGAAATTGCGCCCCGCCAAGTTTCACGCTAAAATGGTGTGGATTGTTTATTTTTAAGAAGGCAGGAATTTACGAATCATGACTAAAAAACATAATGGTGGTTCGCAAGTGGTGAATCCTAATAAGGACGCCCAATCAAAGATGCTGAGCGGTTCCGCTTGGATGACGGTAGGGAGTATCACCTCGCGAATCTTAGGTGCCGTTTACGTTATCCCCTGGGTAACGTGGCTCGGTGCTTACAGTAACGAAGCTAACGCCCTCTTTGCACAGGGGTACAACATTTACAACATCTTCTTAATTATCGCAACGGCGGGGCTGCCCTCCGCAATCTCCAAGATGGTTGCCCACTATAACGGGTTAAATGAATACGGGGTAAGCCGGCGCCTTTACATCTCGAGCATGTACGTTGCTCTGGCAATGGGGGTTGTTTGTGCGACGGTGATGATGTTTGCTGCGCCAATGATGGATAATGGTGACGCAAATGTCATTCCGGTTGTCCGGTCGCTGGCCTGGGCCGTTTTGATTATTCCTGCTCTGGCGATGAGTCGGGGGTTCTTGCAGGGGTATAACTGGATGGCGCCGTCGGCCATGTCTCAGTTTGTAGAGCAGGTCTTCCGGGTTATCTACATGTTGGCGGCCACCTACCTGATCATGAAAATCCAAAAGGGGAGTTGGGTAGCGGCCGTTACCCAGTCGACCTTTGCGGCCTTTATCGGGGCAATTGGGGCCATCATGGTCCTATCTTGGGCCTGGATGAGCCACCGGCGGGAGATGAACGACCTGATTAGTCAAGGGAGGTCAAACCTGCAGGTGTCGACGATGGAACTGATCGCCCGGATGGTTTATCAGTCAATCCCGTTTGTTATCATTGAGTCGGGGGTGGCGGTTTACCAGCTAATCGACCAGTTTACCTTCCCCCACATGCTGTTCCGGGTTGGCCACTTTACCCACTATCAGGAAACAATCCTCTATGCCTTGTTTGCCTTCAATGCCAACAAGCTGTACACGATTATTATTTCCCTGGCCGCAGCCATGGCCGCAACCGTTATCCCACTGTTAGCGACGGCCCGGGCCCAAAACGACCTGCGGGGAATTAGGAAGCAGATTGAAAACGTCTTGCTGCTTTTCTACTTTGTAATGATCCCGGCCTCACTTGGTCTGGCAGCGGTGGCCCAACAAATTTACACGGTCTTCTACCGTTATGACCAGGCGGGGATCGTGGTCCTTCAATTTGCGGCCTTTGTATCAATTCCAATGGGCCTTTATACCGTTGCCGCCGCTATGATGCAGGGGATTTCTGAGAACCGGCGAATGATGAAGTTCCTGGGAATCGGTATTATTATCAAGCTGCTTTTGCAGTACCCATGTATTAAACTTTTGCAGGGGTTGGGACCACTACTTGCCACCTGCCTGTCAATGTTTGTGATTGACTACATGATTCTGCACTCCTTTAATATGGAGTTCGGCCTTCACTTCTACAAGATGTCCAAGCCGACTAACCAGATTCTTTGCTACTCAATCATTATGTTCGTGGTCACCAAGGCATTCATGCTCCTGACTGGCTACTTTGTCAGTCCCTATGGTCGGTTTACGGCCTTCTTTACCCTGATCTTAGGGGTAATGCTGGGTGTCGGGGTCTTTGCCTTCCTCGCCCTCAAGTTCCGCTTGACGGACCAGATCATTGGTCCCCGGTCCGCGGCCATTCGGCAAAAATTGCATATTCGTTAGAAAGTTAGGTGGGTGCGCCTAACTAATAAAGCCGTGGTTGATGAGAAAACTTTTTTCATCAACCGCGGCTTTTTCGTACATGAAATTATTTCATGGACAAGGCATATTTGCGAATGTCTTTCTGAATTTAACTGCCTTTGGCAATTAATTTCCCGGGAAATTAATTCAAGAAGCCAATATGGTGTTCGCTTGGTGCCTGTTCCATCTTCTTCATGAAGGTCGGTAGGGCCCGACTAATCTGGTGGGGCAGGACAATGTACTGGTTTTCCGCAATCTTCTCCGCAATTGCGCTGTGGGCGTAAACGGCAGCCAAGACAGCGTTGGTAACGTCTTGGTGGAACTCGGCGGTGAAACCACCGACCATCCCGGCCAGGGTATCACCCATCCCCCCAACGGCCTGGGCAGGGGTCCCAATCGTCAACTGGTAAACCTCATTAGTGGTATAGATCTCCGTGTGGTGCTTTTTAAGGACGACGGTTGCGTTGAGCTGGTCCCGGACAGCACGGTTTTTCTCTTCGGTTTGCTCGCCAATCTTGATGCCGGAGAGCCGTTGCCACTCCATTTCGTGCGGCGTGTAGATTACGTTGGCGGCTGGCTGGGAAATATTTTCCCGGGCCATCAGGGTAATGGCGGAACCATCAATAACCAGGTTCTGCTCAGGCTTGACACTGGCAAAAACATTCTTAAGAATGTGCTCGCTGGTTTCGTCGTCGCCCAGGCCAGGACCAACAGCTACCGTGGTTGCGGCACTGACCAGACTAGCCACCTGTCCATCGTTAGTGAAGTCGGCAAACATCGCTTCTGGTAGTTGGGCGTGGAGGGCACCGGAATTGCTGGCGTCGGTTGCGGTAGTGACCAGACCGGCACCCGCGCACACTGCGGCCGTGGAGGCCATGATGATGGCGCCACCAAAGTTACGATTGCCCCCTACCAGGGTGACCTTGCCAAATGTCCCCTTAAAACTATTGGCCGGGCGGGGCTTAATCACTTGGTGAAGAATTTGATCGGAAAGTTTTTTCATTATAAAAGTCTCCTTTAGATTTTGTAACGCTTACTTTAATGGTATCATTATTTTAGCGTTAATGATTACTTCGATGGAGGGATAAATTATGACAGATTGGCTCAAGGCAGCAGAAAGCCAGAAAAAGGACTACTTGACGGATTTGATTTCCTTAATGAAGATTCCAAGTGTTAGAGACGATGATGAAGCAACGGATGAATACCCACTCGGGCCCCGGCCAGCCCAGGCACTGAAGGCCTTTTTGGAAATGGCTGACCAGGACGGCTTTAAGACCAAGAACATTGATAACGTGGTCGGTTATGCCGAATGCGGCACGGGTGACGATACCCTGGCGATCCTGGCTCACGTTGACGTGATGCCCGCCGGCAAGGGCTGGGATACGGACCCCTTTGACCCGGTAATTAAGGATGGAAACCTCTATGGTCGAGGGGCTTCCGACGATAAGGGCCCTGGAATGGCGGCATACTACGCTCTCAAGTATTTAAAAGACCAGGGGACTAAGTTTAACAAGCGGGTCCGCTTTATCGTTGGTACGGACGAGGAAAGCAACTGGACCGGGATGCACCGCTACTTTGAAGTGGAGCCTGCCCCGACCTTCGGCTTTTCACCGGATGCCGAGTTTCCAGTTATCAACGGCGAAAAGGGACAAGTTTCCCTCCTCTTGTCAGTACCCGCCAGCAACGATGGGGCCTTCCAGCTGAAGAGCTTCAAGTCAGGCCTGCGTTTCAACATGGTCCCGCGCGAGGCAGTAGCGGTAATTACGGTTGCTGATAACCAGCAAATTCGGGATGATTTTGCCCGCTTCGTTGGTGAGAACCCGATTTCCGGTAACATTGCGGAGAATGGGGATGAATTGACCATCACTGTGATTGGGAAGGCTGCCCACGGAATGGAACCGGAAAAGGGGATTAACGCTGGAACTTATCTGGCAAACTTCCTCGACCAGTATGAATTTGCCAAGGGAGCGAAGAGCTTCATCCACTTCCTGGGTAAGTACCTACACCTTGATACCCGGATGGGCGGCTTTGACGGTGCCTTTACTGACCCCGTAATGGGTGAACTGACGATGAATGCTGGGATCTTGAACTTTGACCTTGAAAACGGTGGGGCCATCAATATGAACTTCCGTTTCCCAAAAGGTATTTCACCGGACCAGTTGCAGACAACTGTTGAAAAGGTCGCCACACCACTTGGAATTACTGTTAAACAGGGTCCTGCCCAAGCCCCTCACTACGTCGACCCGGACGATCCAATTGTTAAGACCTTAATGGAGGCGTACATCAACCAGAGTGGTGACAAGAACGCCCAGCCAGAAGTTGTCGGCGGTGGGACCTATGGCCGGCTGATGAAGCGGGGCGTTGCCTTTGGGGCCCTGATGCCGAACACGCCAAACACGATGCACCAGGCAAACGAATACCAGCCCGTCGATGACCTGATTAAGTCAATGGCAATCTATATGGAAGCTATTAAGAATTTGGTAAGCGACTAAGTTGACTAGCGACTTTGTGATAAAATAAGTGTATCAATTAAGTGGGGGTGTCAATATGACTTATCAAAAGATTTTAGTGGGAATTGATGGTTCCAAGCAGGCCGACATGGCATTTGACAAGGCTGTCGAGACGGCCAAGTTGAACAAGGCCCAGTTGTACTTGCTCAGTGTGATTAACGGTGAAAAGATTCCGTCTGGTGGCCCGAACGGCTACAGCCTGGTTGACCGGAGCATCTACCAACCAGCAATCGATACGATGGAAAAGCGGCTGAATGAATATAAGAAGAAAGCGCAAGCTGCCGGTATTACCGACGTCGTTACCGAGGTCAAGGTTGGTAACGCTAAGTTAGAACTGGCCGAAAACTACCCAAAGAATAATGGCATTGACCTAATTGTCATTGGGGCAACTGGTCTGAACATGATTGGGCGGCTAATCGTTGGTTCCACGGCTGCATACACCATTCGGGAAGCCCCTTGCGATGTCACCGTTGTTAAGACGGATAAGGACAATAAAAAGGTTGACCTGAAGAAGAACAGCTACTTAGAAATTTAAATACCAGTAAGGTTAATTCAGTAAAACAGGGCGCGGCAAGAGATGCTAAGCCCTGTTTTGACTATTAAGTGTCAAGAAACGAGCACTAAGTTTACGTAAATAAGACATTTGTTACAGAAAGATTTCAAAAATGAGAAATAAAGTGTGCTAAATGTCATAAATGCTGGTACAATATGATCGTTATCTTTAGTTCGACTAAAGAAAATAAATTTTAGGGAGTTTGAAAATGCAATTGAAAGCAAGACGTTTAGTTATTGCAATTATTGCTATTGTAATTGTTCTATTAGGCGTAATAATGACGTGGCACCAACACACGCATTTCAACCGTAACACGACGGTTAACGGGGTTGCAGTTGGTGGAATGACCACGGATGGGGCCTACCAAAAGGTTAAGGCTACCGACCGGACCAACGATGTTTACCTTGACGGTAAGTTGATTTACAACGGTCAGGCAAGCAGCTCTGGCATTACGAGTGCTGACAAGGGCAAGTTTGTGACGGCACAAAAGGAACAGCGGACGTTCTTCCCCAGTGGTAAGAAACAAAATGTCCTGGTTACGCCGGAACATTCCAGCAACCAGACGAGTGCAATGCGGGATGCCGTTGAAACAGCCGTTTCTGAGATGAACAAGGGACGTAAGGCACCGGTTGACGCTTATGCTAAGCTGGAAAACGGCAAGATTAGCACCATTGCTGCGAAGAAGGGGAACCAGTATGATGTTAAGAACTTGCTGAAGCAGTTTGATAACAAGAAGAATAACGGGACGGTTCGTCTAACTGCCCACTATACCCAGCCCTTAACCGCTGACAGTAAGACGGTTCAAAACGAAAAGACGAAGTTGAAGGGCCTGATTAACAAGAGGGTTAATTACAAGGTCGAAAACGAAACCTACAAGTTAAACTCTAACGACATTATCACCAGTGCCACCTACCAAAATGGTAAGTACAGCTTTGATACTCACGCTGTTAACAACCAGATTGCCAAGATCAACAATAAGCAGGCAACGTTGGGCAAGTCGTTTAAGTTTAGGACCCACTCCGGTAAGGAAATTACCACTTCTGACAAGGGTTCCTATGGTTGGAAGATCAGTGACCAACGTGCCGGCCAATCCTTGGCTCAAGCAGTTGCGGACGGTAAGAAGACGGTTAACGCCAAGGCTGATATTTACGGAATCGGCTACAACCGGCGTGGGACTGGCTATGGTGTTACCGCTAATAACGGCATTGGCAACACCTATGTTGAACTGTCGCTGGCTGACCAACACGTATGGTTCTACAAGAATGGTAAGTGTGTCTTTGATGCTGACGTGGTAACGGGGAGTAACACACCAGGTAACCGGACGCCAAAGGGTGTTTGGTACATCATGTACCAGCAATCACCAGCTACTCTGCGTGGCTCCAACTATGATGGATCACTGTACAGCAGTCCAGTTCAATACTGGTCACCATTTACCGATACCGGCTGTGGCTTCCACGATGCCAGCTGGCGGAACAACTGGTCCAAGACGGAGTACCTGACGACGACTGGTGGCTCACACGGTTGTGCAAACATGCACCCGGCAGATGCCGGAACGGCATACCACGACATGGAAATCAACGAACCAGTGGTTATTTACTAAAATTTAAAGTGCAAAGAGGATTTCGGCGAAGCACCGAAATCCTCTTTTTTTAGTAAAAAAGTGCCTCCTCATCAATTGTCCGTATTTAATAAATAAGGATAACGATGAGGAGAGGATATTATGAAACGACAATTTATTATTGGACTAATGGCGGGACTAACCGTCTTCGGAAATGCTTCTGGCGTCTTGGCCGCAAGTGTCTCTGAGGATGCTTACCAGGATGCTAGACAAGCCGTTTTGAACCGCCAGTTGGTCGACGAAAACCAGGTTAAGCAACGCGGCGATGAGTATGCCAGTGCCTTTTTGTCAGCCCTTGCGCAAGTGGGGCAGGTGTATGAGCGAGCCTTTCGCCAGGGGGTGAGTGATGGCCTCCAGGGGCATCCTGCACAACCAGGTGGGGACGATGTGGCTGTGGTTGCCTACCAGCGGGGCTTTGCACGGGGCCAAGACTTTCGCAGCGGGAACCAGCCGGCACCCAGCGATGGCGAAGTCACGACTAATGGGGGGATGGCTGATAACCAGCTGCCGGAAAGTGGTCCGGACTCTAGTGAATACCCCTTAAAGCACCCTTCACCGGACCAGGCCGCCTTTATTGCCCGAATTGCCAAGGATGCCCAGCGGATTGGGGCAGAGTTTGACCTCTATCCGTCAATCGTAATTGCCCAGGCCGCTTTGGAAAGCAACTGGGGAACGAGTGACCTGGCTCGGGAGCCCTACCATAACTTATTTGGGGTCAAGGGCGCGTTTCAAACACGGTCTGTTTTGCAACCAACCGTTGAATTTGATAAGGAAGGGCACCGGCACGAGATTAAGGATTACTTCTGTTGGTATGATAACGACTACCAGTCCCTCCATGATTACGCCCAGACGTTGGAAGATCCCTTGTACGATGGTGTTCACCGGCGGGCCGCGAAGAGTTACCGGCAAGCGACTCATGCCCTCTTGGGAAGGTACGCGACTGATCCCCATTATGACCGGAAACTCAACGAAATTATCAGTAACTTCCAACTTACCAAGTATGACCGCCAACCGCAGCGGACCGCTATGCACCGGCCGGCAGTTTTTAAGGAACCACCAATGGCCCCGGCAAGTAGTCATGAGGTAAAGACGAGTCAGACCCACCATCCCCACCGGGTCACCTGGCTGTCAATTTTGGGTGGGGCTGGTTCGGCTGGTGCCATTACCCTCCTTCGGCGCTTTGCTTTAGTAAAATAAAAAAGAAGCTGAGAAAAAGCGTCAGAGTGCGCCTTTGGCTAGTATAGGACGATTGTTGGCACGGTACGGGCCAATGATTGTCCGTAATCAATGGACTTGCTTCGCGGCGCTATACACTAGGATCACGCTTCGACGCGGAGCAAGCCTATTTGGCTTTTCCGCGATTACTGTGTAATATTCGGAGAACTAAAAGAGGCTGGTGAGAAATGACAGTTTTCTCCCAGCCTCTTCTTTTGTTTATTAACGGATTGTCTTGAGCCGGTCATCGATCATTCCTAAGACGGTCTTAACGTTGGCCGGATCTTCCAGGTCGTATTTTTCCAGGTCGATCTTCATCTTGGGACTAGCATCGTAGTCCTTGTACCACTGCTTGTAGGCACTCCACATCTTGTAGTAGTAGTCCTTCAGTTCGGGGTTGTTGTCGATCTGTTCGTAGTCGCGGCCCCGCTTCTTGATTCGGTAAAGGATTGTTTCAAAGTCGGTCTCGGAATATACCATCAAGTCCGGAGCCTTCTTTGGCAATTGCTGGAGGTCCTTCATCATGTTGTCCAGTAAGGTCAGGTAGACTTCCAGCTCGGTATCCGTGATGTTACCCTCCGCGTTGTTTTCGCGGGTGAATAGGGCATCTTCGTAGATTGACCGATCCAATACGTTGTTGTCGTCCGCCAAGGCCTGTTTGATCATTGAAAACCGCTTATTAAGGAAATAAATTTGCAGTAAGAAACCATATTGCTTTTGATTCTTATAGTATAACGGCAAGACCGGGTTATTACCGACCGGTTCAAAAAATGCTTTAGTGTGGAGGTGTTCGGCAATTTTACCCGTTAAGGTTGTTTTCCCGACACCAATCATTCCTGCTGTAATTATCACCATAATGGCCCCTCTTTACTTTTTTTAGCACAAGAACCATCTTACTACAAAATATGGGGGATTCCCACCGTAAATTCACAATATTTGGCGTGGAAAATCACCACTAGCAAAAATATTTGAAAATTAGGGGGAAAACCCGGAAAATAGAAGGGGATAATTACTGTAAGGAAGATAATAATGACAAAGATGAAACTGAATGAAATTCGGGCCCAGCTGGCCATCGCCCGTCAGCAGGGCACGCTGATTGAGGTCCATAATATTCCAAATGATGACTACTTTAATGTTGGCTTCGTCCTCGCGATTGACCCCTTATTTTGTCTCCTGATCAGCATTGATTGGGACGGTAAGATCAACGGCTTGATTGCAATTCGCCTCAGCAGCATTGACTACGTGGCCAAGAGGACAGACTATTTGATGACCATTTCGGAGAAGACCAAGGTTGCCCACCAGTACCACTACTTTGATATTTGGCAGGTACAAAAGTTCATTGACGACTACCCGGACTATACCAAGGGGGACCTCTTAAGCAATGTCTTAAGCGATTCGTTTACCAACTACTTACCAGTCGTAATCGGTACCGCAAAGTATAAGGGGGCCGATGACTTTGAAGGGGTGATTGCCAGCTTGGACCGGGTTAAGCTGACCCTCCACTACTTTAACGAGCACGACCTTTCTTCAATGTGGACGTACGACGTTTTACTTGCCCAGGTTGACTATGTACGAGTCCGGGGAACCCAGGCAGCAACGACTCGCCAGGTCCTCCATGACATTTTTGGTCAGCAATAATTTGCATGACCCACAATTTTAGCTTAATATTTGGAAGTAAAAAAGATAGAAGAGGAAAATAATGGGGAAAAAAGTTACAATTCGTGATATTGCGCGAATGGCCGGTGTTTCAGTTACCACTGTCTCACAGGTATTGAATGGTAAGGGGAAACGGTTCAGTAAAACCACCCGTGAAAAGATTATGAAGCTCCGTGACCAGTACCAGTACGTGCCGGACTTTCACGCCCGGAGCCTGATCATGAAGGGAAGCATCAATACAATTGGGGTGCTCGTGCCCAACGTCAGTGAGTCCTTCTTCGGTACCTTTGTCGAAGGGGTCCAGCAAGTTGCCCGCCAGGAAAAGCTAATTCCGCTGATTTTCAGTGCCAACCGGGAACCCAAGCTGGAACAGGAGTATCTGGAGCAAATGGTTGAGCGGTCCATTGATGGCCTCATCATCGCGAGTGCTCGGATGACGACCGAAATGATTAACCAGGCCCTCAGCAACCGTGACATTCCCTACATCCTGTTTGACCGTAACTACGACCAGCAGGGGGCCCGGGTACTGACGGATGACTACCATGGTGGTCAGCTGGCCGCCCAGCACCTCCTGGCCCTTGGCCACACTAAGATGCTGTTTTTGGGGGTTAAAAATATCACCGAAAACTTTAAACAACGGATGGCGGGCTTTCAGGAAACCATCAATGCGCAGGAAATCAACTTTGATGAGGACCATAACCTGTTGAAGGCCGACCTGAGTAAGGACGGCGGCTACCAGATGGCCCGGCCAGTGATTGAGAGCGGTGCAACAGCCGTCTTCACGGCTAATGACGAGGTTGCCATTGGCCTGATGCGGGGACTGCGCGAACAGGGGGTCCGTGTTCCGGAAGATATTTCTGTCATTGGCTATGATGATATTATCTTAGACGAATATGTCTACCCGCAGCTGACAACGATTCACCAGCCAATCTTTAAGCTGGGGGTAGGGGCCACCGAGATTTTATTAAACAAGATTAACCACCCGGATGCTGAACCGGAGCAGGTTGAACACTTTCCGGTTAAGCTGATTGCCCGCCAGAGTACTGGTAAGTGTCAGCAAAATTAATTGAAAGTGCGGAGGGAGAAAGCAGATGAAAGCTGAATATTTAATAAAGGTCATTTTGCCACCGTTCATTATATTTGCTGTCCTGGTTGCTTTGACCATTGCTAAGCTAATCTCAGGCTGGCTGATGTATGCCCTATGGATTGTTGGCTTTATCGTTGCCAACCTGATTGTGACGCGGTATACCGCTAAGCAGACCTATCAACGGCGGAAGAAAATCCGCTTAAAGGAAGAAGAAAAGCAGAAAAATGAAGATCAAGGAGACTAAGCTGGGGGGCTTCCTCTACCGGATGGGCCTCTTTCTCGTTTTCTACGTCCTTATTCAAACGCCTCCCATGGCGGTGGCAATTTCCAACCGGCGGCCTAACAACCAGGGAGTGGCAATCGTGATGTCTAGCCTGTTCGTGTTGATCTTTTTGTTCATTATCAACCGGGCTAACTACGTCTTTCACCAGTACAACCAGCTACCCCAAAAGACCGGGATTAAGGTTGGTGCGGTAATTGGTGGCTACCTTGCCCTAATGGTCGGGATGATGTTTTTCTCCTGGCTCAACCAAGTGATTTTCAACCAGAGCGGGACGGCGAATAACGAGTTAATTCGACAGATGCTGGATCATAATAGGTTAGTGACCGGCGTATTTGTAATCTCTTCTTTTACCCTGACCCCGGTTGCCGAGGAGTTAATTTTCCGGGGAATCTTAACCAACCTTTTCTTCAAGCCGACGCGTTTATGGCCTAAAGTTATTTTATCCGGTGTTGTTTTCTCATCAGCCCACGCCAGTACAACAATCGTGAGTTTCCTCCTCTACTGTTTTATGGGGATGGTGCTAGCGTACGTTTACCGAAAGACAGGAAACATCAAGAATAGTATGTTGATTCACGCCCTGAATAATGCGGTTGCCATCGCGGCTTTGCTGCATACAATTTAGTTTAAAAAGATAGTTGCAACCGCTTACAAGAGGTGGTATATTAAAGATGTGGAAGGAAAGAAGAAAAGAGATCATGATCC
The DNA here is from genome assembly GCF_001435935.1 of Limosilactobacillus panis DSM 6035. GTDB lineage: Bacteria > Bacillota > Bacilli > Lactobacillales > Lactobacillaceae > Limosilactobacillus > Limosilactobacillus panis. The sequence goes on along the minus strand of NZ_AZGM01000125.1, from coordinate 12,637 downwards.
GTCATGAAGATCTCCCACGATGTAAGGAGCCGAAGGACATAAGGAGTAGGCAGAAGCAACGTAAGAGTGACCAATAGTATTGGTAAAGTTTACGAAGTGAGTCAGGTCACCAGGGTGCGCTTTACACATGGTTTATATAATGCGACTTTGCGGAAGATAGAATCAAAATGTTAGGTAATTAATCAGTTCCAGAGCAAAGTGGCGAGATTCCTTCCGTATAGCCGGGGGATAAAGCTCCCCGTGCACAATTAAGTCCTCAGAACTTGGGTTAACTAAGTTCTGGGGACTATTTGTTTGGTTAATAAAAGAAAAAGCTTGTTATACTGGATGGTAAAGAAGGGGATGGGGTCGAGTGTTTTTATCAACAGAGAATTATCCGCAGGCGCACCGAATCTTAGGGATCGTTAATGCAACGGGTCACTTGATGCTGACCAGTGACGCAATCGATGCTTTTGAATCTATGGACCAGCTCTTTGATGAGGTCAAGGAGAAGATGAAGGAACGGGCCGAAGAAAAGGGGGCCGACGGAATCGTCAATATTCGTTTTAATACGAACGTCGCCAATGTCCAAGTGGCACCGCGCTTCTTGGTGTTGACCGGTTACGGGACAATGATTCAACGGGTGAAAGCATAAGATAATAGGCCTTTAGGGGATAAATTAATCTCCTAGAGGCCTATTATCTTATTTATTGCGTTCTTCTTCTTTCAAAAGTTTGCGGACCTCTGCCTGGAGTTCCCGGTTTGATTTTTCGAGGTCGCTTAACTTGTTTAAGACGGTTGCCATTCGGTCGTTGGTGTGGTCCTGGATGAAGAAATTAGTCAGGGAACTAGTAAGGACCCCGACAAAGCCGATTCCAATCACCATTAAGAGGATTGCAGCAAGCTTACCGAGAAAGGTGTGGGGCGAAATATCCCCGTAACCAATTGTGGTGGCAGTTGCAATGGCCCACCATAGTGATTCGCCGTAAGGAACGTGCTCACTGATTGAGTACATCGAGGCAGTGACAATCAAAATGGCGATACTGGTGTAGATGATGTATATCAAGCCGTTGATCTTTAGTAACCGGTTGAGTTTACCGGTAAGCCCGATGAGGCGAACAAGTCGGAAGACAACGACGAGCCGCCCAATGCGGGCAAACCGGAAGAGGTTAAAGGAGGCACTGACCGGGATAATCGATAGGAGGTCAAAAATATTTTCCTTAAAGAACTTTTTCTTATCCTTGGCGAGGAAGAGACGGGCGAAGTAATCAATGGTAAAGATGATTAAGATGGCATTGTTTAACAGTTCGGGGTAGCCATGGTTGATATCAATGACTGACCCGTAGCTAAGGACAATTAGGATAATCGAAATGATGGCGAGCACCGCCATAAATACTTCATAGATTTTCTGGTTAGTTTTCATTATTTCCCCCACGTACGAAAAAAGCCCGGTAGAAAAACTACCGAGCTAACTGATGCCCCAAACAGGATTCGAACCTGTACATGGAAACCCATACAACGACCTGAACGTTGCGCGTCTGCCAATTCCGCCACTGGGGCATTGCTATCTATCTCTATCAGACAACAATAATTATTATACTGATTTTTCATCAGAATGCAAGCTTTTATTTAAAATAAAGCGATAATAATTATCAAAGTGATGACTAACGCCGTCGTAACAACGAAAACTTGGAGGGGGTTACCAAAAGTTTCCCGTTTGAGCCGGAAGGTGTTTTCCATTAGGATATAAACTGCCACTAGGTAGAGCAGCCAGATAATGTGCCAGACAATGTGGGCAGGGAAAACAACAATAAATTGGATAACGGCCAGGGTCAAGAGAATGAAGAAGGTAATTCGGGCAATTCCTAACCAGTCCGAGACGTGTTTTTCCTTCTTAGAGTGGTTACCAAAGATGTTGGCAAACAAAAGAATCAGGACGATAAATTCCCAAAATAGTTTGAGCATTTCGCTGACCCCCTTTCTGCTATGATTTTATCATAATTATGGACAATGACCAATTTGCTTTTGACTTGAAAAAAAGCCGAAAAAAGAGTAAAGTGTTTCCTGTTATCCTATTGGAAATAGTAGCGAGGTGAAAACGAATGGCTGATTTTGAAATTGGTGATGTGGTTGGCTGCAAGAAGTTTGGGCCAATGGATCACGACTTCCAAGGTGTAGTTGAAAAGGTCTACAACAATTCAATCATGGTTTCCATCAACGACTTTGATCCAGCTGACAAGAGTGGTGTCAACGAGCTTAATGGCCGGGCAGTTATTCGCCAGAGTGAAGCGAAAATGATCAAGGCCGTTCCACGAGAAGAAAAAGACGATGATGATGCGGACGAAAAGAAGACGGCCAAGAAAAAGCCAGCAAAAAGTCGGAAAAAAGTGACAAAAAAGGCTGACAAAAAGAAATAAAAGGTATATACTAACTTAGTATTATCAATTAAGTTAGTTATGCGGGTATAGTTTAGTGGTAAAACTTAACCTTCCCAAGGTTGCGTCGCGAGTTCGATTCTCGTTACCCGCTTATCGTGAAAGAGACTGGTGAGAAAACTCTGTTTTTTACCAGTCTCTTTCACTTCTCCGAATATTATATATAGTAATCGCGGAAAAACCAAATAGGCTTGCTCCGCGTCGAAGCGTGCTCCTAGTGTATAGCGCCGCGAAGCAAGTCCATTGATTACGGACAATCGCCGGCCCTTACCGTGCTAACGATTGTCCTATACTAGCCATATGGAGCACTCCGATGCTTTTTTCCAGCTTGCTTTTTATTTTCTTCCCTTCCTCCTAACTTGTAATTAGGGAGGATTTTGCTATAATATGTGGATGTGAAACTGCTTTGAGTAGTAGCTAGCAACCAGGAAAAGCGATCCTAAGTTGGTGGAAGTTAGGAGCTGGTGGTTAGTGAAGGCGTGCAAGGCAGGGTAGATTTAATAATAAGTAATAATGAGTGGAAACCAATTTCAATTAGAGTGGTACCGCGGGAATTCTCGTCTCTAGTATTTTTAGTAATACTGGAGACTTTTTATTAAGGAGGACGTACAGATGGATGAAAAGCAACAAATAGCAACAGCGGTTGCGGCAGCGCTGCCGGACCTGTCACTTGACGAGATTACGGATAAAATTGAACGGCCAAAGGATGCCAACAACGGGGACTATGCCTTCCCGACATTCTTCTTAGCCAAGACCTTGCATAAGGCACCGCAGATGATTGCGGCTGATCTGGTTAAAAAGATTGACCAAACGGGATTTGAAAAGGTTGTCGTTGCCGGTCCGTACATTAATTTCTTCCTGGATAAGGCCCAAGTCGGGGCCGGAATCATTAAGGCCATCCTTGCTGGCCCAGAAGGCTACGGTAAGAAGGACCTGGGCCACCAAGCCAACGTGGTAATTGACTACTCCTCACCAAACATTGCCAAGCCAATGGGAATGGGGCACCTGCGTTCAACAATGATTGGTGAAGCCGTTGCCCGGATCCTGGAAAAGGAAAATTACACCCTGATTCGGGTTGACTACCTCGGTGACTGGGGCACCCAGTTCGGTAAGCTGATGGCCGCATACGAGATGTGGGGGAGCGAAGAAGAGGTTAAGAAGGACCCGATTAACACCCTGCTTAAGTACTATGTCCGGATTAACACCGAAGCAGATGAACACCCCGAATACACTGAACTCGGCCGGGAATGGTTTGCCAAGTTGGAACACGGTGACAAGGAAGCCTGGCGCTTGTGGCACTGGTTCCGTGAAATCTCAATCGAACGGTTCCAAAAGGTTTACGACATGCTGGATGTTCACTTTGACTCCTTCCACGGGGAAGCCTTCAGTGCCCAGAAGATGAACGATCCAATCCAACTGTTGAAGGATAAGCACCTTCTGAAGTCCAGCCGGGGTGCCCAAATTGTTGACCTGGATGCCTACAAGTTGACCCCACCATTGATTATTAAGAGTAACGGAACGACCACCTACATTACCCGTGACCTGGCAACCGCGTTGTTCCGGAAACGGATGTACGGCCATGCCAAGTCCCTTTACGTGGTTGGTGCCGAACAGGAAAACTACTACAAGCAATTAAAGGCTGTCCTAAAGGAAATGGGCTTCACCTGGTGGAACCAGTTGGAACACATCTCCTTCGGTCTGATGAACCTGAATGGTAAGAAGATGTCAACGCGGAAGGGGAACGTGGTCGACCTCGAAGACGTGCTGAACGATTCAATCAAGCTTGCTCGTCAACAGATTGCCGAAAAGAACCCAACCCTGAAGAACGCGGACGAAGTTGCCAAGCAGGTTGGTGTCGGTGCGGTTATTTTCCACGACCTGAAGAATGACCGGCGGAACGCAGTTAACTTTAAACTGGAAGACGTCGTTAAGTTTGAAGGGGAAACTGGTCCGTACGTCCAATATGCCCGGGCCCGGGCGGAGAGCATCCTGCGGAAGGGTGGCATCCGGGACTTCAGTAACGTTGACCTTACCAAGATTGGTGACTCTGCTTGGGACATCCTGAGTTTCCTCAGCCAATACAGTAACGCGGTTGAACGGGCCGCGGTCAACTACGACCCATCGGTAGTTGCTAAGTACGCTCTAGAACTTTCCAAGAAGTTCAACCAATACTACGCCCACAACCGGATCCTCCAAGACGACGATGAACAACCAGCTCGTCTTGCACTGGTTCAGGCGGTTAGTCACATCCTGAAGGACGCTTTGGCAATGCTTGACATCAAGGCTCCCGATGAAATGTAAATGATAAAATAAAAATGGTTGGAAAAATCTGGCACTAGTGCCTCTTTCTCCAACCTTTTTGTTTTGCAGAATTTTAATCCTTGGTAAAGGATTGCCCCTGACCGGTCTAAGGGCAAAAAAGTATGCTAAAATAACAGGCAACCTTTAAACGAACAAATGGAGATCGGAAATGAAACGCGAACCACAACCTAATTCAACTAAGGAACGCATCATTGCGTGGCTGAAAGAAGTTGGTAGGAAGATGCGCAAGGAGCTAAACGTTTTCTGGCAACTGGTGAAGAAAAACGTCAGTCGTTTTTGGCACCGCTACCAGATTACCCGTTGGCTCATTGTCGTCTTTTTGAGTATTTTTCTGATTGCAAGCATTCACCTGACTTTCATTGCTAAGACGGCGAACGTCAAGAATTTGCAGAATCGGCTATCACGCCCCACGATGATCTACGACAATAAGAAACAGTCAGCCGGCAGCCTCTATTCGCAGAAGGGGACCTACGTCAAGCTGGATAAAATTTCCGCCAACGTTCCGGCCGCGGTCCTTTCGACAGAAGACCGTAACTTCTACCACGAGCACGGCTTTTCCATTAAGGGCCTTGGCCGGGCTGCCTTCCTGTTAGTGAAGAATAAGCTCCTCCACCGGGACTACATCTCTGGTGGGGGTAGTACCCTAACCCAGCAACTAGTCAAGAATGCCTTCTTGACCCAACAACAGACTTTCTCGCGGAAGGCACGGGAAATCTTCATCGCGGTAGAGGTGGAGAACCAGTATTCGAAGAACCAGATTCTGACAATGTATTTAAATAATGCCTACTTTGGCCACGGGGTCTGGGGGGTCCAGGATGCCGCCCGACGCTACTTTGACGTAAATGCCAGTCAGCTAACCGTTCCCCAGGCGGCCATGCTAGCGGGGATGTTGACGTCACCCGGAATCTACGACCCGATTGAACACCCGAAGGCAACGCTTCAACGGCGGAACCTGGTCCTCCAACTGATGGTCGAGAACAATAAGTTGAGTCAGTCAGCGGCGAATAGTTACAAGAAGACCCCGCTGGGCATCAACAGTGGCTACGTAGCTAACGACAGCTACAAGTACCCGTACTTCTTTGATGCGGTAATCTCTGAGGCAGAGAGCCGCTACCACCTGTCGGAAAAGTCAATCATGAATGATGGCTATAAGATTTACACCACCCTTGACCAGGGGCAACAGGAATCTATGCAGGACACCTATGACGATGACGATAACTTCCCCGCTAATTCAAGTGATGGAACGATGGTCCAATCCGCTTCGGTGGCGATGAACCCGAAGACCGGGGGTGTAACGGCGGTTGTTGGTGGCCGGGGTAAGCACGTTTTCCGTGGCTTTAACCGGGCAACCCAGATGCGGCGGCAGCCTGGGTCGACGATCAAGCCAATCGTGGTTTACACGCCTGCTTTGGAGCACGGTTACTTCTATGATTCAACCTTGCAGGACAAGAAGCAGTCGTACGGGACAAACAACTACACGCCAAAGAACTATGACGATACTTATAGCGGTAGTGTGCCAATGTACAAGGCCCTGTACGAAAGTTTGAACGCCCCTGCTGTTTGGCTCCTCAACAAGATTGGGGTCAACCAGGGTTACAAGATGGCGCAAAAGTTTGGCCTGCCGGTTGAAAAGGGCGACCGGAACCTGGCTTTGGCCCTCGGTGGAATGACGAAGGGGGTCTCTCCCCAACAAATGGCCCGGGCGTACGCTACCTTTGATAACGACGGGCAGATGCCGACCCCATACTACATCACCAAGATTGAGGATGCCTCGGGGAAGGTGATTGCCCAGAACAAGGGCTCTAAGGTCAAACACGTCATTTCCAGCAAGACCGCTAAGGAAATGACCAGTATGATGATTGGCGTCTACGAGCACGGGACCGGTGAAACGGCCAAGCCGAGTGGCTACACCCTGGCCGGGAAGACCGGGACGACCAATTCCGGTGTCAAGGGCGATGAGTCCAACGACCGTGATAAGTGGATCGTTGGTTACACTCCCGACGTTGTGGTCGCCACCTGGGAAGGGTATGACGACACGAATTCCAGCCATGTCCTCCAGGATATTTCTGAGCACAACATCAACAGCCTCTTCAAAACCGAAATGACGGGGATTCTGCCGAATACGCCGGGGACTAAGTTTACGGTTGAGGATGCCCAGACGCGGGCCAACAAACGCTTGAAGAAGCCGTCCGGTTGGAAGTCGCTTTTTGACAACGGCAGTGACCTCACCGACCGCTTTAACCAGACGGTCAACGACTTCAGTGACCGGGCCAATAAGATCTGGGACAGTGTTAAGTCCCTCTTCTAGTCCCCTTTTAATCGGGAAGGCAAACATGATACAATTTGTAGTAAATAATCAAAAAGGAGTTTTTTTACAATGGTTGTAAATATTTACGATTCAGCAAACGAAATGAGTCGTCAACTTGTTGATACCCAGGAATACCAAGGTTTAAAGAAGGCCCTGGACGAATTAAAGGCCGACACGGAAGCATTTAATTCCTTCAAGAAGTTCCAACAAATGCAGGCGGGCGCCCAACAAAAGCAAATGAAGGGTGAGAAGCCTTCCGATGACGAAATCAAGGCAATCCAAACCCTGGCTAAGGAAATCAGCGGTAAAAAGGCCGTTCAAAACCTGATGAACCAAGAACGTCAAGTCGACCAAATGCTGCAACAACTGAACAAGACGATTACCAGTCCTATCCAAGACCTCTACAGTGACTTAATGCCTGACCAAAACAAGCAGTAAGCACTATTTCTTGGTAAATGATAAGTGGCCTCCACTATTCGGTTTGATCCGGATGCTGGGGGCCATTCCTGTAAGAAGGGGAGTTTATGAAATTTATCCACACTGCAGATTTACACTTGGCGAGTCCGTTCCAGGGGCTAACAGACATTCCGCACCAACTCTGGCAACGGGTTCACGCGGCAACTTTCGCGGCTTTTAAGAAGATCGTGACCGCCGCAATTGATGAGGACGTTGACTTTATGCTAATTGTCGGCGACGTCTTTGACCGCGAGCAAAAGAGCATCGCGGCGATTGACTTCTTCGTGGCCCAGCTGCAACGCCTAGCGGCGGCGGGCATTCCCGTTTTCCTGTCCTATGGGAACCACGACTTTAATACTGGGACGGACCAACAGATTGATTTGCCCGCCAACGTCCGCGTCTTCGGCCCCACCGTTAGCACTAAGCACCTGACCCTGAGCGACGGGACCAGCGTTGCCATCACCGGCTTTAGCTATGCTCAGCGGTGGGTTGATGAGGATTTTGCCGCCAGCTTTCCCGTCAAAAAAAGTACGGACTGGCAAATTGGGATGCTGCATGGTGCCCAGTACCAGGCCGGTGGCAGTAACCACTACGCCCCCTTCACGCTTGACGAACTCCGTGCTAAGCATTATGACTACTGGGCGTTGGGCCATATCCACAAGCACCAGCTTTTAAACGCCCAGCCGCCAATTGTTTACAGTGGCATCCCCCAGGGGCGGCACAAGAACGAGGGTGGCCAGCATGGCTACTACCTGGTGGAAAGTCGTGGTCACCAACTGGTACCGGCCTTTAAGCCCCTCGACGGAATCGCCTGGGCTAAGGCGGGGGTTGACCTTTCGTCGGTTACCAACCCGCAGGCACTCGCAGAGGCGGTTACCCAGGCGGGCACCAAGCTAACAGGAAATAGCTTGACCCTTGTGGCCTTTCAGCTCGAAAACACGGACCAGCTATCGCCAGAATGCCGGACAATGCTCCGTGATGGGACCCTCCTTAACCACCTCCAGGATCAACTTACCCGCCAGAACCAGATAAAGTGGTGGCCCTATGAGTTATCCATAGCGCCAACCACTGCTCTTCCGAAGTTAACGGACCTGGACCAGCGTTTCTGGACGGACGCGCAAAAGGCGGTCTTTACACCAGAGAACATTGCCCGCGTCGCCCAGCCCCTACTCCGCCAGGATGTTTTATTTGACCAGTTAGGGGCGGAACTTACCCCGGAGAAACTTTATCAACTCGCCAAGCAGGTGTTAGGGGGGATCAACAGTGAAAATTAAGAGTGCCCACATTGACGGCTTTGGAAAGTGGCACGACCAGGACTTTGATTTTTCTGCCAGTCCCCAGGTAATCTTTGGCAGTAACGAGGCTGGAAAAACTACTCTGGCGACCTTTATCCGGAGCATCCTGTTTGGCTTTGCGAACGCGAAGGGGAAGAACCGCTACCAGCAGTACAAGCCACGGGCGACTAGCACTTATGGAGGAAGCATTCTCGTGGAGGATCACGGGACCCTGTACCGCATTCGGCGGACGGCCGGCAAGGGTGGTGGCCTGGTGACGGTGACCGACATGGACGGTCACCGCTTTGGCGAAGACAAGCTGGCTAAAATGCTTGCCAACGTCGACCAGGACTTGTATCAAGCAGTTTTTAGCTTTAATCAGGAGAAACTGGCAAATATTAAGGACCTTAATCCCGACGAGGTTCACCACCAGCTTAAACAGGTCGGGGCAGTCGGCAGCCGGCAGTGGGACCAACTAATTGCCAGCCTGGTTAAGCGTGGGGATGAACTTTACAAGCCCCGGGGCCGCAAGCCACAGTTAAACCGCCACCTGGATGAGTACCGGCGACTTACCCAACAGGTAGCACAGGCAAATCGTAAGTATGACCAGTACGTGGCCGCTAATCGGGACCAGCAGCGACAAAAAGCAGCGGTCCAAAAGTGGCAACAAGAAGAGACGGATTTAACCGCCCAGGTCAACCGGCTAGACCAGCTAAGCCGTCTGTGGCCAATCTATGATGCCTGGAAGAAGGGGCAGCCACAGGCAGCAATGAATAATGGAGTTGCTCCAGACGATGTTGAGCAGGTTAACCAACTACGGGGTCAGTTTAATGGCTTAACGGCCCAACTGGGAACCCTGAGGGATGAAAGTGCCCGCCTGCAAAAAGATGTCACGCAATTTGACCAAGACGAGCTAGCGGACTACCATCAGCACCGCTACGACTACCAGCGACTCCAGACGGCCCTGCTCCAGCTCCAGTCACGCGATGACCAGTACCACCAGCAGCAGGGACGGATTGAACAGCTGTTTGCGGAGCGCAACCGTCTCCAAAGACGTTACGGTCACCAGTTACCAAAGCCGCTGTCCGAACAAGAAACCGTGACGCTTCAGAGCCTTTTAGGCGACTACCCGGTGTCCGCAACAAGAAACCGGCGGATGTCTGCATGGCTTTTGGGCCTCGGTGCCGCCTTGTTTATCCTGGGAATGTTCGGTCACCATGGGGTGGTCATGCTGATGGGGCTGATTGTCCTGGCGGCTACCGGGGCATGGCTTTATAAGGCAAATAATGAAGCCAGCCGGTCCACCAATCACCAACAAGCATCCTTACAACGCTTTGGCCGCCTCCACGGACTGACCAATTTTCCGGTCAGTGAATGGTTGCCAATGCAAGCTGACTTATACCGGGTTGCGGAACTGGACCAGCAGATTGCCAATTAACAGGCAACGGCCGACGAGATTAAGACGCGGTTGGCGGAACTGCAGCGGCGGTTGACGGGTAAGGCAAGTGGCCAGACGCCGGCAGAATTAAGCCAGCATTTTAATGACTGGCTAAGCGGCCGGGCCAGTGACTATCAGGAATGGCAACGGGTCACCCGGCAATTGGAAAACAGCCAGCAGCGGGAAGCCGCGGTGCGGGCCCAGCAGGACAAAATTACTGACCAGCTCAAGCAAATTTACCGCCGGGCCCAAACAAGTAGTGCGGATGACTTCGACCGCCTGGTCAGCCAGCAGGCCGGTCAGCAGGCCCGCCGTATTACGACCAGCGCATACGGTCAGCAATTAACGGCTGCGGATAAGGCGGCGCTGGCCCGCTTCGACAGTGAAGAAAGCCTGCGTGGCCGGCAGCAGCGGTTGGCCCATCACTTAACCGAAGTTCGTGCCCACCTGCACGGGGCAAGGGAACAGATCCAGCGGGACCAGTTCACCATCAAAAACTTGGCGGCCGATGGAACTCCCGATGAATTGGCCCAACGCCAGGCTAGTTTAAAGGCCAAGATTATCCAGGAGGCCCAGCAATGGATGAGCTACCAGCTGGCAATTCAATGGATTGACCGGGCCCTGTCTTTGGCCTCTGTCGACCGCTACCCGGCGGTTATTAAGGCGGCGGAAAAGAACTTTGCCATCTTAACGGGCGGCCATTACCAAAAAATTGCCTTAACAACCAAGGAAGTCCGGGTACTGGATGACCAGCAAGAATGGTATGCGGTTGGTGAACTGTCGACCGGGACGGCGGAACAGTTATTCGTTGCCCTCCGCCTGGGTTTCATCAGTGTAATGAGTGACCGGCTGCGGTTACCAATTATCATTGATGATGGCTTTGTTAACTTTGACCACCAGCGTCGCCAGCGGGTGATCGAACTTCTCAATGCTCTGGCGGTAAGGAACCAGGTCTTGTACTTTACCGCCAACGACCAGGCGCGAAAGCTTCCCGGCGTCTTGGACCTCGATCGTGAATAATTTATGAAGATCGGTTAAACTTTTTATTGCATACCGTCCGTTTGCCATCAATTGTGGTATATTTGATGGGTGAACTTTTCGAAATAAATAAATTAAGGGATGTGTTTTTTTGAAATCGAAGAAGTTAATTGCGATTATTGCGGGGGCGGCATTGATGCTGCCATTAGCTGCATGTGGTAACAAGGCGGTCGCAACCACTAGTGGTGGGAAGATCAACGAGAGTCAGTACTACAGCAGCATGAAGCAGACCAGCAATGGGAAGCAGGTCCTTCAACAAATGATTCTGGACAAGGTCCTGCAAAAGGAATACGGCAAGCAAGTTTCCGACAAGCAGGTCAATGCCGAATACAACACGTACAAGAACCAGTACGGGCAAAACTTCAGTGCCTACCTCCAACAAAACGGGATGACGGAAAAGTCCTTCAAGCAGCAGATTCGTTCTAACCTGTTGCTCCAAGCCGCAGTTAAGGACTACTCCCACATTACCAACAAGCAGATTAACAAGCAGTGGAAGAAGTACCAGCCAAAGGTACAAACTGCGGAAATCCTGGTCGGCAGCAAGGAAGAGGCCCAAAGCATCATCAGCCGGCTTGACAGCTCCAGCAATAAGTACAAGACCTTCAAGAAGCTTGCCAAGTCGCAATCGACCGACACCTCAAACAAGGATGCCGGTGGACGGGTGCCAGCCTTTGATAACACTGACAACCAGCTCGATTCGGCTTACAAGAAGGCGGCCTTTAAGCTGAAGACGGGTGAATACACGTCCACGCCAGTCAAGACTGATGACGGTTACCAAGTAATCTACATGATTGAACACCCGGCCAAGGGTAAGAAGAGTCAACACATCGCTGACTTGCGGAACCAGATTGTCCAAGAAAACATGAACAACCGGACCTTCTTACACAAGGTTGTCTCCAACGTCCTGAAGAAGGGGAACGTTTCAATCAAGGATAACGACGAGAAGAACATCCTGGATGACTACTTGAACACGAATAGCACAAACAGTGGTTCATTAGGGAACAACTCTAACAACGGTTCTTCGAGTTCTAATAACTAATTTTTGAGGTGGGAAAATGACTTTAGTTTTCTCGCTTTAGATGGGTGAACTACTCGGCCATTAATGACCGCGCTTCTGGGAACATGAAGTAGTATTTAGGATATTACACCTGTATTCAAGCTACCTAACTTACAGAACTCCACTCTTTTACCATGGCTAGTCCCTAGCCAATAGCTTTTAATCCTTGATGCAAGATATTAACTGCCGCATTAATATCGCGATCGTGATGAGTACCGCAGTTTGGGCACGTCCATTGACGAACCTCGAGTGGTTTAGGACCACTATGATAGTTACAGTGGCTACAAATTTGGCTGGTATAGTTCGGTTTAACAGTTACTAATTTCTTAC
>NZ_AZGM01000124.1 GCF_001435935.1 Limosilactobacillus panis DSM 6035 | reverse complement strand
ATCCGAAGATTTCATCTAACTCCATTAATTATTTGGGACTTATGTCACAGCCCCTTCTTTTAATTTTATAGGTTGTCACCACGTTCGAATTGGAACTTGGAGTTTAATAGTGTTTGCCGAACTAAACTGGTGGTTAGCTTGCGGCCTTCTTCAGTAACGTGCTTGGCACTTTCCATGTTGGCCTGCGTCAGGTAGTTAATCAGGTCATCGCCACGTTTGCCCTTGGCACCCGCGGTGATTTTGTCTACCCGGCCAACACCGTAGCTTTGGGCGTCGTCGCGAAAGGCGTTTACTTCGTTGATGAATTCGTGGTAGCGTGGTTCAACGATTACCTCAAACATCTTGTACATCCAGTAGGCACTCTTTTCCGGTTGGACATCCTGGGTTGCGTAAGCGTAGTTGGCAGGGGTGTCATTGATATTGGTAAAGAATGGGACATACGGGCTGTAGCAGTAGAAGCCAAAGTTGATCCACTGAATTGCTGCGTACTCGGCCGGGACATCATTCCGAATTTGCATGATGCACGAACTCTGGTTCCGGTCTAAAGCGATGGAACGGAACCGCTTTTGCTCGTCAGGCGTACCACTGGAGTAGGTGCCCATTGGGTCAAATGGGGTTTGGTTATAGTGGGAAGAAAGGAAGTATTCAACGTCTTCGATTGCAATCTTCTTCTCCGGCTTCCGAATGAACGGCATGTCTTGACTAGTTGGCTCCTGATCAATAGAAGGGTTGAACAGCTTCTGCCCATACCAGGTCCGTGGGGTATTGTAGTAAGCATCCGCTTCGTTTTCCGTAGCAAAAATCTTCCGGAAGTTGAACTTGCCGGGATATGGGTTCAAGTGGTGGTCCTCAACGAACTTTTCAATTCCCTTGGCGTACATGAAGTTATTGGGATCATCGAAGCTGATTTCCTGGATACACATGTTGTTCGGGGCAATTGCATAGCAGTCGTCTGGAATCCGTTGGGCAACCCATTGGTGCCCACCAGCTGTTTCAAAGTACCAAACTTCGTCCTTGTCAGAGAAAGCAATTCCGTTAGTCTCCCCCGTTCCATACTTTTCAATTAAACTGCCTAAGCGCTTAACCCCTTCACGGGCGGACTTGATAAATGGCAGGACGAGGTAGAGCATTGAGTCCTCATTTACCCCATTCTTAACAAGTGGGTCGTGGCCAAGAACACGGGGGTTCGTGTTCTCCGTTTCTGTTGAACTCATTGCAACATTGAATTCATTGATTCCTTGTTCATCCCACCGGCCAATTGCGGGGTCTCCATTTGGGGTCGCGGTGAAGCGGCAGCCCTTGCCACTCATCATTACCTTTAGGCCGTTATAAGCGGATGTATATTCTTCGCCGGTGTAATCCTTAGCGGGAAAGGCCCGAAACGTCTTGGGGTTAACCCCGTCTTCACCATCTTCATCACGGGCAATAATTGTTGAGCCATCGATTGTGGCGTTCTTACCAACGAGCATGGCTGTACAGCTGGATAACTCTTTTTTCATCTTGGTCACAATTCCTTTCATAAATAATAACAATTCACTTACCATTAATAATAACACTTTAAATTAAGTGGATAACTAGTTGATAAAAAATGCTATTTAGGAAAGTAGTGAATTTAGAAAGATTAAATCCTTCTTTTTTGACTTTTGTTTTAGGATAGCCAAAATAATTATTTACAAATTAAAGATTAGTAGTAACATAGTTATTGGAAGTTAATAGCAAATTGGCATACTGTTTGCTGTTAAGAGAACCTAGAGAGGGGAATACTAATGTTTGAAATTAAGCCAAAGAAGTTCAAGAAGATCCTCGTTGGTGTCGATGATGCACCAGATGCCCGGGCAGCTTTTTCATATGCTGTCGATAAGGCTAAGCGGGACGGTTCCGAATTAGGAATTGTTTCTATTTTGGAAACTGGTCACATTAATGTTTACCAAATTCTCGATAAGGACTATGTTCATAGTAGTGAATCTGAATTAAAAAAGCGGGTTAACGAATACGTTCAAGCTGCTATTAATTACGGTGTTGACCCGAAGAAGATTACGGGAATTGTTGACCATGGTGAACGTCCAGCTGAACGGATTTGCAACCATGTTATTCCTGCTTTCCAACCGGACCTGTTGATTATTGGTTCAATTGGTAAGTGGGGGAACCGGAAAGCGGTTGGATCTCAAGCTTCGTACATGACACGTCATGCGGGAACTTCAGTATTCGTTATTCGGACAACTGCAGTACAAACTTATGAATAAACCCAATAAGGGCTTATGATTAAGAAAAGCGATAGTCAATTGGCTATCGCTTTTTACATCTAGTGCGCCCGGCATGGGTATTAGCTAGGTGGTGAAAGTCCACTATGGGCCGTA
>NZ_AZGM01000123.1 GCF_001435935.1 Limosilactobacillus panis DSM 6035 | reverse complement strand
AAGCTAAGTCGGCATCTAAAAAAGCACCATCGTTCCCACTCTCGGCAAGCAGTGAAGCGGCTGGGAGTTTCAATTGAAAAACGCCCGCAAAAGATTAATCATCAGCGCCAACGTACTTTTGATTGGGAGGGAGATTTAGTCAAGGGGGGTTCGGCGGAAGAATCTTCCAGCCTGCTGACTCTAACAGAATGCTTAACGCGCTTTGAGATTGTCATTAAGTTCCCAATTACCGAGCAGAAACCTGTCGTCAAGAGCTTCAGAAGGTGATTAATTACCATCCAAACTGGTTTAACT
>NZ_AZGM01000122.1 GCF_001435935.1 Limosilactobacillus panis DSM 6035 | reverse complement strand
CGTAAGAGTTCTTGCGTTTTTTATTTTTTTCGTCCAAAAGCCCTGAACCACAATGAATTCATTGCAATTCAGGGCTTTCAAGTTTCAGTTATCAATCTTGATACCCTTATTCAACTTGAGATTAGCATTAAAGCCGGAGATTGCACTGTTGTAAATTGTTGGAAAGGCTTCAGCAACGTCAGGACGTGCCTCTAACTTCACTTCAGTCAGGCCAAGTTCTTGCCCCTTCTCGTTTACCAAGATCAAGTATGGGTGAACGTCCTTCATCGTCATCGTAGCATTGCTTGCCATCCAACCAGTAATCTGGTAACTACCATCCTTGTTTTCAGTGAAACTATCAATGTTTGAGGCGTGCTGGCTAGGATTAATCTTGATAGCATCTTTAAACCAGTAATCTGTATATTGACTTGAATTGTTTGGATCAATTGCGTACCGGCTAACTAAAGTATAGGTTCCCGGTTTAAGCTTCAAATTATCAAAGCTGGCCGTAAAGCCAGAATTACCGGCGGTCTTGATTCCCTTAAACGCTGCAGCCACGTCCGGACGCGCGTCATTGGCAACTTGAACCCGGGCGACTTCTTTATTATTGCTGTCTAAGAGAATCAACCAGTGGTTGGATTCTAATTCCGATATATCAGTCGCGTGCCAACCAGTAACTTGGAGTTTTCCATTACTAATATCAAAGCCATCGAGGTTTGCAACGTTTTCCCGGTTAGGGTTAAACGTCAGGTGCCTGTTAACGAACCACCAAGTAACATTGGCACCAGTGCCCCCATTACCTTCATTACTGGTTGAATACCGACTAATCAGTGAGTAGGTATGACCAGCTACCAGGACAACCGGGTCAAAGGAAGTGTCGAAGCCAGAGTTGCCGGCGGTCTTGATTGATGGGCAGGCTTTAGCTACATCCGGACGTGCAATGTTAACGACGAGCTTTGAAGCAACCTGCTTTTTAGCGGTATCATCCCACAAAATTAGAAAGTGATTTTGAGTAACTGTCGACCAGTCGGTGGCATTCCAGCCAGCAGCATGAACACGACCGTCCTTAAGCTCAAATGTATCCAGGGAACCCTCAATTGTTGTACTTCCCTTAATTAACTTTTGAGCGGGGAACCAATAATCAACACGTTGTCCCTCGCCATTCACCATATCGCTGCTGTAACGACTAACGACTTGTAAACTATCAATCAGGTTAACACCCTTGAGACTGAAAACGCCTTCAAACCCAGACTTATCGGCATTTAAAATAGTTGGATTTACCTTAGCAACATCGGCCCGTTCAAAGTTAATAACTTTTTGACGGCTAATCTCCTTGTGGGTTGTAGCGTCAAATAAGATTAGCCAGTGGTATGGGAAATTAAGAGACTGACTAGTAGCGTTCCAGCCACTAACCTTCAGTTGATTATTTCCCCATGTCCCAAAACTATCCAACCATGCCTGATTAGTACTTGGCTCTATTGTATAAAGATTAGGGAAGTAAAAATTTACAGCTGAGTTTGCATCAGGGACATTTCCAGCAGGATCAATAGTCCAGCGGGACATAACTTGAAGCCTATCACCAACCTTAATCTTATTCAGATTCAAAGTAATAGGAACATCAAAGCCAGACTTAGCCGCGTTCCACACATTGTCTACCTTGACAACATCCTGACGGTCACTAGTGGCAGTATCAACTTGGTAACGTCCTACTTCTTGACCATTATTATCTTTATCCAGGACAAAAATATAGTGATACGGTTTACCTTTGCTATCATTCGTGGCATTCCAACCGACCACATGGAGCTGGTTATTAGTAATGTTCGTAACATCTAGCGAACCAAAATTACCTTTAATACTTAAATCAACATTCTTGTTACTCTGGTCACCTTGGTCGTCAGTTGGCTTTTTACCATTATTGTCTTGCTGGTTGTTCTGGTTACCTTTATTATCATTGTTTGGGGTACCCTTGCTGCCACTCGGCTGATTTCCCTTATCATCTGGTTGGGTGTCCTTGCTACCCTTATTATCATTGTTTGGGGTACCCTTGTTGCCACTCGGCTGATTTCCCTTATCACCTGGTTGGGTGTCCTTGCTACCCTTATTATCATTGTTTGGGGTACTCTTGTTGCCACTCGGCTGATTTCCCTTATTATCTTGCTGGGCGCTTTGTTTACCCGTCAGTTGATTACTCTTGTTACTCTGTTGAGTATTCTGAGTATTATTTGTTGTCGGCTGGTCAGTCTGTCCCTGACTAGTTTGGTTATCGGTCTGATTATTAGTTGCCGCTTTATCGGTAGCAGATGTCGTCTGCTTAGCAGCTGGGGTTGGCTGCGTAGGCTGCGCAGTATCAGCATTTGCCGATGGGCCATAAGCCATTCCCGCGGTTAAGGCAAAGGTGGCAACTGCTGCTGAAACCCACAGCTTTCCGCTCTTGTACATCTTGTAATGCTTTTTCGTTTCCATGGTTATCCTCCAAAAAGTTCAATCCATTTAATTTTACATTGTCAGTATAACATACCACCGTATCCGGTTTCACAGAAAGTGATGGAGTAACCTGCAACTAAAAATAAAAAGGGGGTGTGACAAAAAGCCTCTGAATCAGAAGCTCCATTCGGAATTTAACAAAAATTCTGA
>NZ_AZGM01000121.1 GCF_001435935.1 Limosilactobacillus panis DSM 6035 | reverse complement strand
TCATCATTGGCCAGTCGACAAAGCTAATTAATACCTGAACACTATTCTCTGTTAAGGATATTATATCATACTCTGAAACGTATGTTCGATTAAAAGATTAAAAAATAGGCAATTCATCACGTCCTTAAAAGAACGTGTTTCCTTGCCCGTTTATAAAAAATCTTCCCGGAAATTTTTGGGAAGATTTTAAAATATATTATCGACTAGCCTTCGTACTTTTCACCCTTGGTGCTCTTACTCAAGTCCACTTTGTCTAACGGGATAATGTGTGTCCGGTAACGAATCTTGTAGTAGAAGAACAGGATCAAGAACAGTGGCACACTCATGTAGGTAATCAGGATATTGGACCAATCAAGCTTCGCAAAGGCATCAACGTTTTGCCCACAAATAACGATGATGCACAAAATAAAAGCGAAGATTGGCCCAAATGGGTACAGGGTGGCGTGGTACTTCAGTTCGTTAACCGAGTGACCCTGGGCAATGTAAGCCCGGCGGAAGCGGAAGTGCGAGATGGCGATTCCCAGCCAGGCAATAAAGCCACACAAACCAGAGGCGTCCGTCAGGTATACGTAGGCCTGGGGAACAATGAACTGGGTAGCAAAGGCCAACGTTGAAATAACCATGGTAAATACCAAGGCATAAATTGGGATTCCCCGCCGGTTAACGTAGCCAAGAAAGCGCCATGCGTATCCCTCCCGGGCCTGAGAATACAGCATCCGGGTTGAGGCATAGAGCCCTGAGTTGGCGGCAGAAATAACGGCGGTTAAGATAACCGCGTTCATGATGCTGGCCGCTACTGCTAAACCAGCCCGCTTGAAGATAATCGTGAACGGACTCATCGTAATATTTTGAACGTTTGAGTTCATCAGGTTCTTGTTAGTGTACGGCAATACACAGGCAATGACAAAGATTGCCAAGATGTAGAATAGCAGGATCCGCCAGAAGGTAGAATGGATGGCCTTAGAAATCGACTTCTCAGGCGTTGCCGCTTCCCCGGCCGTAATACCGACCAGTTCCGTCCCCTGGAAAGAGAACCCGGCAACCAGGAACACGCTAATAATGGCGGGAACCCCACCAACAAATGGGGCCTGCTTGTAATGGAAGTTTGAAAGGACCACTGGCTTACCGCCCATGATTCCAAAAATAATTGCAATTCCAACAACCAGGAAGAAAATAACGGTAATGACCTTTACAAGGGCCAGCCAGTATTCCGTTTCTCCATAGGAACGAACCGACAACCAGTTAATCAAAAAGATCAGGGCTAAGACGATGGTGCTGAATACCCAGCTAGGAACGTGGGGTAGCCAGAAGTTCATCACAATTCCGGCACTGGTGACGTCAACCGGGATGGTAATCGCCCAGTTAAACCAGTAATTCCACCCCATCGCAAAACCGAGAGCTGGGTCCACAAACTTCGTTGAGTATGCAGAGAACGATCCCGTTAGCGGCATATAGGTTGCCATCTCACCAAGACTAGTCATCAAGAAGAAAACCATGATTCCCATGATGACATAAGCCGTTAGAGCTCCACCAGGTCCGGCCGTCGAAATTGCCGAACCACTAGTGATAAATAGCCCGGTCCCAATGGTTCCCCCAAGGGCAATCATTGACAGGTGCCGAGTCTTTAATGTTCGTTTAATGTGGCCAGTCGAATGCTGGTTCTGTGTCTCTTCTGCCATTAAATAAATCCTCCAAACAAACAGATTTTGAAGAGGGTAATTAAAAAGTCTGCTAACGGCCCATCCCGTTAGCAGACTCAATTAACTTCTTAATTATTGAATCACTCGTTGGAAGCGCCCCGCGGTAAATCCGCGACAGTCCATAACCTCTTAAGCCATGACCCAACAAACTGAAAAATAAGTTCCAGCCTGTTTCGGCGTTTTTCCCTTCCACTCACTGGTCCAGTGCTTATTCACCTCACAGCGGCTACTATTGAAAAACGCAACCTCTTCATTTTGTAAAATATTATACTCTGATTAACTCCGAGTGCAAGCGGGCCTTCGCCAGATTAACCGCTTACCTTCCCGGCCAGTTAGCCGAAAACCAGAATTTTTCAAGACGTGCTGGGAGCGCTCATTGTCTTCATCGGTGGTGGCCACGATTGCCAGTGGGGTCCCATCCAAGAAGCCCCGCAAGGCCTCGGTCATGACCCCCTGCCCCCATACGGACCGACGTTCAAGGTAACCAATCTCACATTCATTGGTTAAAAGCGTCGGGTTAGTCTGGTCGGCGGTAATGAGGCCTAACAATTTAGTTGGGTCCTCCTTCTGATAAATACCAAACACTTGGACCGCTTGTAAAAACATTTTAATCTCAAAGCTGCTTGCCGGTAATGACGTGAAGCTGATATGGGCAGCGTCCAATAACTCTGGATCAGCCAGCACCTGGGCAACCTGGTGGTCATTATCGGTAATCAGTGGTTTAACTATTAGTCTCTTTGTCTCTATCATGAATATTTCCCGGGCAATAAAAAAGGAGTTGTAACTAGGTCACAGCTCTTTTCTTGTTTCATTAAATAATCGAATCTTCTAACATTGGAATCCGTTGCAGGCGCGGCGCCCAAGCAACGTACAGCCATTCAGCAACCTGGAGCCATGCATACGCCAGCAACATTGCCCCAATCGTATCGAAAGGCCAGTGGGCGTACAGGTAAACTCGCGAAATTGCCAAGAAGAAAATAGCAAATACTAATAAGATCTGGCAAATAGTCCGCACCGACTGCCGCTGGATCAACGGCAAAACCACTAATAAGAGAATTGCCGCAATCAAAAAGATTCCTAAAGTATGACCACTTGGGAAACTATAACCGTCATCAGTTGGGAGATGCTGCGAAGGTCGGGCCCGCTTAACAATGTGCTTAAAGACCCCGCCAAAGAAGTCCCCACCGATCAACGTGCAGACCGACCAAATTGCGGGAATCTTACATTGCCTCAACCATAGAAAAACGGCAATGATGATCACCCAGATGATATCCATCTTCGGGCTAGCAATAAACGACAAGAAGGTCATCAAGGCGTGGAACCAGCCGATGCCTTCAAGGCGCTGGCTGGTGAAAAGTGATTGCAGGACGGCGTCCATCATCGTTGCTACCGAAGAATTAAACTTGATCAATAGCAATAAGATGATAAAGAAGCCTCCACTAAATGCAAATCGACGCCAGCGATGATTATCGCGTTTAATAAACATATATGATTACTCCTAATTTTAATTTTTAGCAATTATTTTGAGTATACCACAAGTCAAATTACTCGCGCAGCGCTTTGTTAAAAAAACAAGCGGGAAAGACAATTGCCTCCCTCGCTTGAATTCTCCTTATTTAATAAAAATATTATGGGCCGCCTTGTAGGACACGTTGATTTTCTTGTCACTGCCATCCTTTTCAATGACAATTGGTCCCTCGAACGGTTCGTGACGGATAACCTTGACTGTTTCGGAAGGACGCAGTTGCAGTTCTTCTAGGTAAGTCAACAGCTCGTGATTATCTAAGAAGCGCTCTAATTCGACCTCTTCACCATCCTCGGCATCAGCTAATAAGCGGTGACTGACGTCAGGGAACTTGCCGTTAGCTGAAGGAATAACCCCACCGTGGGGGCAGTGTTTGGGGTGCTGTAAATAGTCATCTAAGGCGGTTGCCAATCGATCGCTCGTCTGGTGCTCCAGAATTTCTGCTTCTGAGTGAACATCCGCAAAGTTGTAATTTAACTTATCCACTAAGAATGTTTCCCATAGCCGGTGCTTTCGCACTAATTCTGCCGCATACTTTTGGCCCTTTGCTGTCAATGAAATTCCGGCGTATGGTTCGTGAACAACGAGCCCCTCGTCGGCCAACTTGGAAATCATTTCGGTCACTGAACCAGCAGCAATTCCTAATCCTAATGAAATTTCCTTGTTGGAAACTTTCTTATGACTACCGCCGAGCTCAAAGATGATTTTCAAGTAATCTTCCTTCATTGGAGTCAATCTAGTTCACCTCTCAATAAATTTTTTGGCCTTCGAACGGTCATAACACAATAACTCGATATTGAATATATTACGATTATAGCATAATATAAAACCGAGTAGTTTGGATTGCCTAACTTTTTCGTTAGCTACAATCATTCATTTTAATACAATATTATTAAAAATTGCAATCAATATGCAGAGGAGCATTCAGTAATAATGAAAGAGAGAATCACGGGGCAACGTTTCCTAGCCGTTACCCTGCTAAATGTCTTAATCACAGTCGTTGAAATTATCGGGGGGCTGATTTCTGGTAGTCTAGCCCTGCTTTCCGACGCCTTTCACAATATGGGCGATTCCTTTTCCATCATTTTAGGTTATTTTGCGCAGCAAATCGGTGGCCGGCCAGAAACCCGGAAAAGTACGTATGGTTACCGGCGGTCGGAAATCCTCTCAGCCCTTACCAACAGTCTCTTATTGGTAATTATTGCCATCTTCTTAATTGGTAAGGCCATCCAACGGTTAAGTCATCCCCAACACATTAACGGGACAATTATGATGGTTGTCGCCATTGTCGGGCTTGTCGCCAACTTCCTATCCGCCGCCCTCCTTCATTCCGGCAGTCATGACAATTTAAACGTCAAGGCAACCTACCTCCACGTTCTGAGTGACGCCCTTTCGTCGGTTGCCGTTATCATCGGCGGAATCATCTTGATCTTTGTCAACGTTCCGTGGTTAGACCCACTCCTAACTATTGCGGTTGCTATTTACATTGCTTACGAATCACTGCCAATTATCAACCAGACCATTCGGATTCTGATGCAGTCGTCGCCCGACCTCGACTACGAGGCGATTGCTAAAGACCTGACAAGCATTGACGGCGTCGATGCCGTTCACCACGTCCATGCGTGGATGATTGATGAACACCACATCATCTTTTCTGCCCACCTCAACTGCGAGGATAAGCCCCTCAGTCAGATTGAACAGATTTACTCCCAGGTGGAAAAGCTTTTACGCGAAAAGTATGGAATTTGCCACATCACTCTCCAAGCAGAGTGTAGCCGTGGCAAAGGCGAAGAGCTCTTTAACACCGTTGCTGACGAACGGGAAATGATCAATGATCATCACATTAACAAATAAATCTAATTACAAAAGAAGCTGGCGAGAAACCATTGTTTTCTCCCAGCTTTTTTGTATAGGTATAAATACTAATTTATTTTAGAACAACTTACCGACACCGTAGTGGATGGTAATTGTAATCAACCCAATGATAATGTTTCGAATAACCGCAATCTTGACTAAACCGTTACCGAGCTTTGAACTGATAAACGCTGTTAGAGCACTTGTTAAAATAACCGCCAGAATAACGGCAATCCACTTGTCGGCTTCGGGGGCAAAAGTCATTGCCATCAGCGGGGAAAGTCCCCCCGCAGCAGCCGAGAATAAAGACGAAAAAGCGGCGTCCCACGGGTTCAGGTAGTGCCCTAACTCGATATCATACTTAACCCGGACAACTGTTTCAAGCGGCTTCTTCTTTAATAGATCACGAGCAATGGCCATTGAGGTTTCGGGACTAACTCCTTTATCAACGTAGTACTTTTGAACGGCGGCCAGTTCGCCTTCAAAATCGGTCTTCAATAATTTTTCTTCATGGGCAACCGCAGATTTTTCGGTATCCTTTTGGGTAGAAACGGAGGCATATTCCCCAGAGGCCATCGAAAAGGCACAGGCAAGCAGATCTGATAAACCAGCAATGAAAATTGTAAAACGGTCTGTCGTTGCGGCGGCCACGGAAACCAGGACCCCAACAACCGTTAAAATACCGTCATTAGAACCTAAAACACCGGCACGGAGGGTATTCAGTTTTTCTTCCATCGTTTGCTTTTGACGCTTTTTCCACATTTCCATCAAAAATCATCCCCCTAACGTGCAAATAACTGACCAATCACGAAAGTAACACCCATCGTGAGCAGGCCAGCAGCGGCGTTTCTAATCATTGACTTAACGCGGTTCGACTTTCCGAGGACTGCCGCAAAGTAACCGGTAATCAGCGACGAAATTAAAACCGCCACCATGGTAGCAATTATCCGGACATTGGCAGGTGCCATCGTTACCGCCACCATTGGTAGAATCGACCCGGTTGGAAACGATATGAAAGAAGCAATGGCTGCTGCATATGGGCTAGTAAAGTCCTGGGGATTAAAGCCATACCGTTCTTGAACAGCCGTCCCAAGCGAATCTTTTTTCATTAATTCAGTGGTTGCTTGGTGAGCTAGCTTTGGATCAATATTTTGCGCTTCATACTTTTTTTGAACATAATTAAATTCTTGTTGGTACTGGTCGTCAAGCCGTTGCCGTTCGCTAATTAACGCCATCTTTTGTGAATCCTTTTGGGTGGACACAGAAACGTATTCTCCCATACACATGGAAATCATCCCCGCAAGACTACCCGATAGTCCAGAAATCAAAATTGAATAGGCATTACTCGTCGCTGCAGCAACACCGATAACAATTCCGGCAACTGAAATAATGCCATCATTAGCTCCCATTACACTTGCACGGAGGACATTGACCTTCTGAGCTAATGACATCTTTTTCTTTGGCATATTTCTTCCTCCTTCGCGCCAGTTTAGAATCATTATAACATAATAATTGATATCTTCAAATGTTTTATTGAATTTATGCTTTGCAGATTAGAATCGTTAAAAGTCAAATAATCGAGTAGGAGGTAATTGATTAGTTCAATTACCGACCTCTCACACCACCGT
>NZ_AZGM01000017.1 GCF_001435935.1 Limosilactobacillus panis DSM 6035 | reverse complement strand
TTTTATGTAAACCCACAGGGCGTCCGATTCAACTTTAAACGATACGCATACCGAAATGATAAATACAAATTCCGTCGTGATTTCAAAGTATATCAAGCAGAGAAGTATGATGAGAATCATCAAATTATTTCTCAGGCATTAACACCACATGGGAACACTAAGTACCTTATGGTGAACCCACAGTGGGAATATTTTAAGTCGAAAGCTCGCGAGT
>NZ_AZGM01000120.1 GCF_001435935.1 Limosilactobacillus panis DSM 6035 | reverse complement strand
TCTCCTCGACTACCTGTGTCGGTTTGCGGTACGGGCAGTTGAATACTCACTAGAAGCTTTTCTCGGCAGTGTGACATCAGCGACTTCGTTACTAAAATTTCACTCCCCATCACAACTTGTCAACCCGCAACTAAGCATTTGACTCAGTTACTGACTTGTTGCTTGGCCGCACTCTTCCAATCATGCGGTTCGCTTAGCCTCCTGCGTCCCTCC
>NZ_AZGM01000119.1 GCF_001435935.1 Limosilactobacillus panis DSM 6035 | reverse complement strand
AACTTAACCCGCCGTTTAGCAAGTACCCGACAAACTGACCGCCCCGTATAAGCTTGGCGAATAGCTCGACGCGATTTAAAACGTGGGTAACCGCCCCGATGTTTAAATAGCATCTTAAAGGCTTGGGCGAGGTTGTGATTAACCACTAGAAAATTAGTTGAGTCACTAGCCCTAAGAAATGGGTATTCCTGTTTGAGTCTCTTCAGTAGATAATTCATCCCGTATTCATTGACAAAGTGACTACTAGGATTATTTTGATACCGCTCCTTGGCCATTGCCAACATTTGGTTCCAAACGAAGCGGTCGTTACCAAACATCTGCCACAATTGTTCCCTTTGCTGGGCATTGGGATATAGGCGAAGTTTGATCCCCTTTATAACTTGCGCCATTTTCACCACAATCTTTCATCATTGGCTAGTTAACAAAGCTAATTAATAGCTGAACACTTCTCTCTGTTAAGTACATTATATCACATCCTAAAACATACGTTCGATTAAAAGGTTAAAAAATAGGCAAGGGGGCTGTGACATAAGTCCCAAATAATTAATGGAGTTAGATGAAATTTTCGG
>NZ_AZGM01000016.1 GCF_001435935.1 Limosilactobacillus panis DSM 6035 | reverse complement strand
AATGTTTTCATCAATATTTAGCTTCATAGCCATGTTGCACTTGAGTTGACAATTCGGGATAATTTTTTTATTATAATAAAACCTGTTAAATGTTTGACAAATCGCTTTCATACAAACTATACTTTAAATAAGTAGAAGTATATAAGGGAGAAGAACTTAAGCTGATGTTGAAAGGATGATGATTTATGGCCGTTAATAAGACGGATCCGCGCGTTATTAAGACTCGCAACAGTCTGCGCAAGGCTCTCGTCTATCTGATGCGACGTGAAAAGATTGAAGACATTAGCGTCCAAAAGATTACCGAAACTGCCAGCATCACCCGCGGAACTTTCTATCTCCACTACAAGGATAAGCATGACTTTATTCGGTCAGCAATCCGGAAAATTCTTGATGATTTCTTTGATGAGGTAATGGTAGATAGTGATGAATTTAGTTTGTCAACGAAGCGAACGGTGCAGGTATTTTCCGTAAGCAAGGCTTTTCACTACATCGAAAGCAACGCCGATGTTTTTGATGTTCTTTTAAATAATGAAAAGACAGATTTCTTTTACGAGCAAATGTATGATCGCTTGGCGAACTGTATGAAGAATTACTACAATAGTGTTAATGATGATCAAAAACAGCTGACGGTTCCTCTTGAATTGCAAATTTCCTTCATTAATTCAGCCCTTCTTGGACTAATCCGTCACTGGTTAAAAGACGGGATGATTTATACCGCTCGTTACATGACGAGCAGTGTGGAGAAGATGCTCAATCAATTTAGTGGGCAACATATGACCATTGCGGACTTCTTTATCGGCGAAAAGACTTCTGCTTTGGAAAATATTTAACCACTATATAGACGAATTACCGTTCGTCAACAGATCAACCCCGGTGTTCGATTTGAGTGAATGCCGGGGGTGATTTTTGGCCTTTTATATTGACGAACAAGGTTAAATTTGCTATGATACTTACGTTGTATTTGTGAACCAACAACTACAACCGCACGCTATCAAGTTCAAAGCACTGCTGCTTGATTCGGCGAGTCTTAGATATTAAGGAGGTGCACAAAATGTACGCAATTATCGTTACTGGCGGCAAGCAATACAAGGTTGAAGAAGGTAAGACCATCTTCGTTGAAAAGCTTGACGCAAAGCAAGGTGACAAGGTTACCTTTGATAAGGTAGTCTTAGTCGGCGGCGAAGATACCAAGATTGGGACACCATTTGTTGATGGTGCCGCTGTTAAAGGTACTGTTGAAAAGCAAGGCAAGGAGAAGAGGGTTGTTGCCTTCAAGTACAAGCCTAAGAAGCACACCCACACTAAGCAAGGTCACCGTCAACCATACACTAAGGTTACGATCGATAAGATCAACGCTTAATGCGGGGGTGAAGCAATGATTCGGGCGCACTTTACGTTAGATTCGAATCGGCGGATCACCACATTTCTGATTACCGGCCACGCTGATGCGGGACCGTACGGACAAGACATTGTCTGTGCGGCGGTTTCGGCACTGGCAATTTCAACTGTGAACGGCCTTGAAAAACTCGTGAAGGTTGCACCACAGGTTGAAAGTGATAATCAAAACGGGGGCCTCTTAAGAGTCTCACAATTGGGGGCTGACCACGATAGTCAGCTTCTCCTGAATACCCTTTTGAATGGCTTGTTAGACATCCAAGAGAGTTACCCAGATAACATTAAAGTTAAAATGTTAAATTAAAGTTCATTGCTGGAGGTGAACAACTATGATTATGAATTTGCAATTCTTCTCCCACCACAAAGGGGGCGGTTCCACTGCCAACGGTCGGAACTCAGCTGGTCGTCGTCTTGGTACCAAGGCTGCTGATGGTTCCATGGTAACTGCTGGTGCAATCATCTACCGTCAACGTGGTACCCACATCAACCCAGGTGAAAACGTATGCCGTGGTGGTGACGATACCCTATACGCAAAGGTAGCCGGTGTTGTTAAGTTTGAACGCATGGGCCGCAGCAAGCGAAAGGTATCTGTTTACCCGGTTGCTGAATAAATATATTACGAAAAGGACTACCACAGTGATGTGGATGGTCCTTTTTTCTATCTATTTTATAGGGGGAATACATAATGGGCAGTCGAATCAACCGTATTCAGCAACGCCTGGCGAAGCTGTATATCGATGCCTTCCTGGTAACTAACCAACAAAACATTTACTACTTAACCGGCTTCAACCTCCTTCAGGACGACGGCTTTTTGCTAATCACTCCCGACCGGGCAATCATTGTGTCGGATGAGCGTTACCACCTGGCCTTAGAGGAATTTGCCAGTGAAGAGGTTGTAGCGACCATTAGTCAGGACTACTATGCTGATCTTAACCGCATCTGTCAGGCCCTCCAGGTCGAAGTTCTGGGCTATGAAGACACGGTCTCCTACCAGCTTTATGACCTGCTGGACGATACGATGATTGCTGACCTGGTGCCGTTCTCTAACCTAGTCGAAAAGATGCGGCAGATAAAGGACAGTCAAGAGCTCGCCCTGTTGAAGAAGGCGGCGGACTTGCACGCTGCCGGTTACCGCTACCTCCTGTCCCAAGTTCATCCGGGCGTCAGCGAACGGAACCTTGCTAACTTGTTGGACTTCTGGATGAAGGAACACGGGGCTAGTGGTCCGTCTTTTTCCACCATTGTGGCCAGTGGTGCCAACGCTGCCCAACCGCATGCGACTGCAAGTGATAAATTGATTGAGGACGGCGATGCGGTAACCCTCGACTTCGGCTACTTTGTCGGGGGCTACACCGCTGACATGACACGAACCTTTGCGGTGGGTTCGATTGATCCGGAACTTAAAGACATCTACCAGATCGTTAATACGGCCCGCCGAAACGTCATTGACCACGTCAAAGTTGGCATGCGGGGGGACAAACTCGACCATTTTGGGCGTCAGCTGATTGCCGAAGCGGGCTACGATGATGAATTTAATCATGGAATGGGACACGGGATTGGCCTGAATGTCCACGAGTTACCGGTTAGTTACGGCCCGGGAACTCCCCACGTAAAATTTGCTAACAATGAGGTAATTACGGTCGAACCAGGAATCTATGTTCCGGAAATCGGTGGGGTTCGAATTGAAGACGATGTTATTGTTACCCATGGTGGGCCGGTCGTCCTAACCACGGCACCGACAGAACTAATCATTGTGGGGGACTAATGATGGATTCTAAACTTGCGGACCTGTATCAACAAATCAGTGCCCGTGGCCAAGCGGCAATTGAAAACAATGCCTTAGAATTTGACCAGTACCTGGGGACAAACCGTGCTGACGACCGGTGGGGACTGACCCTCTTAGGACACCTTCCGGCCCATATCAACCGCAACATTTCATTTGTCCTCCAGCAGGCCAAGACCCTTGAACCGGACCAGTACTACAACCCGGCGGTTGACCGTCACGTGACAATTATGGATATCGTGGGTGCACAGGCAGGACAGGTTTTTACCCGCAGTCAATTTAGTGACTACGAACATCTTTTGCAGTCGATACTCGTGGATTGTGCCCCGGTTCACTGGCACTTTAGTGGTCTGATGGTAAGTCCCGGAGCCTTAATGGTAAAGGGGGATTATTCGCCTGCGCTTACCCAGTTACGTCTTAAATTACGCCAAGCAATTCCAGCAGCAAACTTCCCCCTAGCAGAGCGGTATCCGACTATTTCCGGTCACGTGACGATTGCTCGTTTTACCCACCGGCTCAGTCATCCCCACGCGTTTTTGCGGTTGATCCAGGAGAACCAGACACTTGCTTTTGGCAGCTTCGCCATGTCCGCCATGGACCTTGTCGTTCACGACTGGTATAATTGCCGGATAAAAATGTCGCAGCAGATTTCGCTGATGGGGTGATGGACCGTTGATTTTTACCACTATTTAGTGCAAAATAGATAGAGTATATTATTGTGGCAAACTACCAGCAATGTCGAGTTATTAGATGTTGATTCACAACCTTGACATTCATATAGATGAAAGCGGGAAGCTTTTCCCAGCCTTAATGGAGGGTTAACAATGCCAGAAGATTCAAAAATTATTCTAAATAAGGATGACCAAAAGTTGGGAACAATCCAAATCGCTCCTCGGGTTTTGGAAATCATCGCCGGCTACGCAGCAAGTGAAGTTAAGGGTGTCTCTAAGATGTACGGTTCATTTGCTAACAGCGTTGGTGAACTGCTTGGACGCTCCGACCACCGGCGCGGTGTTAAGCTGGTCAATGATGCAGACGACTTGATCATCGATGTTGATGTTTACGTTGAGTACGGTATGTCTGTTCCCAAGGTTGCCGGTCAGATTCAGGAACGGATTAAGCAACAGATTACCCTGATGACTAACCTGGTCGTCACAGAAGTAAACGTTCACGTAAAGGGGATCATTGCCCCACAAGAAGACCAGCAGGTTGACCCAGATAACCTGTTTGGTGAAGATAAAGATGATGGGGGTAGTGAAGAAGAATGAGTTTAACGCGGCACGCAGTTCGTGAGGAAGCCTTTCAAGTTTTGTTTGCCTTACAGACTAATCCAGACGCGGAATTGGCAACTGTTTACCAGTAGATTCCCCACCACGACAAGCAGGAGATTCCGGCCTACCTAACAGCGTTGGTAAAGGGTGTTAGTGATCATCAGGATGAATTAGACCAGCAGATTAGCTCCTTATTGGCGCGTGACTGGACCATCGACCGGCTGGTCAAACCGGACCTGATTATTCTGCGCATCGCTCTGTACGAGATTCAGTACGTCGATGGGGTACCAACAGCGGTTGCTATTAACGAAGCGCTGGAACTTGCTAAGGCATTCAGTAATGATAAGTCACGCAAGTTTATTAACGGGGCCTTAGGTAAATTTGAACAAGAACACCGAAACTAGTGTGAGTGCGGGGTTGTGACAGAGGATGCTTTGCCACAGCCCTCTTTTTGAGAGTGGTTAATAAAGAGTAACAGGAGGAACTAGCTGATGGCAACGATTATTGATGGAAAGCAGTTGGCCAAAGAGCTTAACAAGCAGACCCAAAAGCGGGCCCAAGAGCTCATTGCAAAGGGGGTTAAACCGGGGATTGCGGTGGTCCTAGTTGGCGATGATCCAGCCAGTCAAATTTACACCCGGAACAAGCACCGCCTGGCCGAAAGGATGGGCCTGAAGTCGGACCTCTATCGTTTTCCAACCGACGTCAAGCAGGCAACGGTCCTAGCGGCAATTAAGAAACTCAATAACGACGACGATATCGACGCCATCATCGTCCAGGAGCCCCTACCGAATCATCTTGACGCAGTTGCCATCACTAATACTATCCGGCCCGATAAGGACGTTGATGGCCTCCATCCTCAAAACCTGGGGAAGCTCTTCGCTGACCAGCCGGGTAACTACCCAGTAGCCTGCACACCCCGGGGGATCATGACCGCCCTACGTCACTACAATGTTGACCTAACGGGAGCCAATGTTGTGATTGTCGGGCGCAGCATCCTGGTGGGGAAACCGCTGCTGGCCCTGTTGAATAATGCCAACGCCACGGTCACGATGGCGGGGCGCCATACTAAGGACCTCCACCGGCTAACACGCCAGGCTGACGTCTTGATTGTCGCCACTGGGATTGCTCACTTTATTGGCCAGGACGCCGTCAAGGATGGGGCCGTGGTCATTGATGTCGGGATGGACCGCCTTCCTTCCGGTAAACTCACCGGGGACGTTGATTTTGATGCGGTCGAACCGGTTGCTAGTAAGATTACCCCGGTTCCCGGCGGCGTCGGTCCGATGACGATTGCTAGCTTAATGGCCCAAACAGTTGATCTTGCGGAGTGGCGAAGAAATGGATAGAAGTAAATACCTCACGGTTAGCCAGTTAACCAAATACCTAAAACTTAAGTTTGACCGTGACCCGTACCTGCAAAAGGTTTACCTGACCGGTGAACTATCTAACTTTCGCTTGCGCAGTGGTCACCAGTACTTTAGTCTGAAGGACGACAATGCCGTGATTGACGCGGTAATGTTTCGTTCCCAGTTTGCTAAGGTGAAGTTTACCCCGGAAGAGGGGATGAAGCTCTGTGTGACCGGCCACGTTAGCCTCTACGAACGCAGCGGCCGCTACCAAATTTACATCGATACGATGGAGCCGGACGGGGTCGGTTCCCTTTACCTAGCCTTTGAACAATTAAAGAAGAAGCTGAATGCGGAGGGCCTCTTTTCTTTGCCGAAGAAGCCACTTCCCTTGTTCCCTAAACGGATTGCGGTGGTTACCAGCCTTAACGGAGCGGTTATCCGGGACATTAACACGACGGTTCGCCGCCGCTACCCGATTGCCCAGGTGGTCCTCTTTCCGACGGTTGTTCAGGGGGAAAAAGCGGCGGCCGATATTACCCGCCAGATTAACCGTGCCAACCAAATGGGCAATTTTGACACTCTGATTATCGGCCGGGGTGGGGGGTCAATCGAAGACCTCTGGCCTTTCAATGAGGAGAGTGTGGCCCGGGCAATTGCCGCCAGTAAGATTCCGGTAATTTCATCAGTGGGGCACGAAACAGACACTACAATTGCCGACCTGGTCGCTGACCGGCGGGCGGCAACGCCAACGGCAGCGGCCGAATTGGCCACTCCCCAACGGTTAGACGATACGTTGCTCCTCTTAAAGGACTTCCAACGCCGCCTCTTTAACACCATGCGGGCCCAGATTGACTTTGACAAGAAGCAGCTGGCCAAGGTTAATCAGAGTTACATCTTCCAGCAGCCAACCCGTCTGTACGAAAACTACGCTCAGAAGGTTGATCAACTGACCCAGGAACTCCAGCACCAGGAGGAGAGCCGCCTGCAAACGGCTCACAACGCGGTTGACCAGCTGAGCAACAAGCTCCTGGCCTATGCGCCAACCCGCCAGGTTAAGCAGGGCCAGGAAGTAGTGAAACAACTCCAAGCCCGCCTGCAAACCGCCGCCCAGAGCTATGACCAACGGGTTAATCAGCAGGTGACGGCCTTGACGAAGCAGTTGCATTCCCTTGACCCATTGAAGATTATGGAACGTGGCTACACTTACGTAACCAAGGAAGGGCGGGTCATTAACCAGGCCCGACAATTGGCAGCAGGCGATACAATGTTGCTGCACTTTGCAGATGGCAACGTCACCGTAACAGTCACAAATATTAAGGAGAAAAATAATGGCAACAAGTAAAGAACCAACTTTTGAAGAACAACTTACTAAGCTGCAAGGAATTGTTAACCAGTTAGAGCAGGGCAACGTCCCTCTTGAGAAAGCCATCCAGCAGTTTAAAGACGGTATTCAGCTCTCCAAGGAACTCCAAAAGAAGCTGACCAGTGCTGAGAAGACCCTGGGACACCTGATTGACGACAACGGGGAAGAAAAGGAATATGAAAAGGTCACGGATGACCCTAGCAATAATGGCGGGGGCAACCGGGGCTTCGGCAGTGAAGAATAGTTAGGGGGACCATTTAAATGGTAGATTCATTAACGAGTTTAAAAAAACAAGTTAACGACTATTTAGCTGCTAACCTTCCCAAGAATATTGACCAAAAAACGCTGAGTCAGTCGATGAACTATTCCGTCATGGCCGGCGGTAAGCGTCTGCGGCCGACTCTGACTTTGGCAACCGTTGAGATGCTTGGTGGCCAGGTTACCCCCGCAGTAATGCGGGCCGCCACTGCTCTTGAACTTCTGCACACCTACTCACTGATTCATGATGACTTACCGGCGATGGATAACGACAACCTCCGCCGGGGCAAGCCAACGAACCACTGCAAGTTTGGTGCCGGGATAGCTACCTTGGCAGGTGATGGCCTTTTAACCCTGGCCTTCCAGTGGATTACTGAAAACGACCTGCCAGCAAAAACGCGCGCTCACTTGGCCCTGACCTTGGCCAAAGCCGCGGGTCCAGCTGGAATGGTTGCTGGCCAGGCCCGGGATATTGAGGGCGAACATGAGCACCTTAACCTTGACCAGTTGCGTTATCTTCACCGGGAAAAGACGGGGGCCCTCCTCCATTACGCGGTAGTGGCCGGAGGAATCATTACCGACCAGGATGAGGAGATTCTTCGGGCACTAGCCGACTTCGGAAACCATTACGGCTTGGCCTTCCAAATTTATGATGATTTGATGGACGTTCTTGGGACCGTTGCCCAGATGGGGAAAGCGGTTGGCAAGGATGCTGGCGAGCATAAGAATACCTATCCGGGATTACTCGGCATTGATGGGGCCAAGGATCAACTCCACCTGGCGTTGGCCCACGCCCGTCAGGCCCAGAAGAACTTAGCCCAGCTAACGAGAAAATCGTTTGCGGGGTATGACCAATTTCTTGCGTATTTTAAATTATAAGGACTATGACTATGGAAAAAGAACGTGTTGATGTTTTACTAGTTAAACAGGGCCTGTTCGATTCGCGTGAACAGGCCAAGCGGTCAGTGATGGCTGGTGAGATCTTAGGAAAGAACAACGAACGCCTGGACAAACCCGGCCAGAAGATTCCCGTGACGACGACCTTCCACATGAAGGGGCACAAAATGCCGTACGTCAGCCGGGGTGGATTAAAGTTGGCCAAGGCCCTCAAGGCTTTTGACATCAGTGTCCAGGATAAGGTGGTCTTAGATATCGGTTCCTCGACCGGGGGCTTTACCGACGTGATGCTCCAGAACGGGGCTAAGCTGAGCTACGCCCTAGACGTGGGCACGAACCAGCTGGTTTGGCAGCTGCGGGAGGACCCACGGGTGGTGGTGATGGAACAGACCAACTTCCGCTACAGTAAGCTAGCTGACTTTACCCACGGGCAGCCGGCCTTTGCTTCCATTGACGTCTCCTTCATTTCCCTCCACTTGATCCTTCCACCATTAGCTGGAATCCTCCAGTCCGGTGGGGAAGTCGTTGCCTTGATCAAGCCCCAGTTTGAAGCGGGCAAAGAACACGTGGGCAAGCACGGAATCATTCGCGACCACAAGGTCCATAAGGCAGTTCTGGAAAAGGTGTTGAACTTTGCCTGTGCCGACCACTTTGATGTCCTGGGCCTGGATTTCTCACCAATCAAGGGTGGCCAGGGAAACATGGAGTTCTTGGCCCACCTGCGGCTGAGTGACCAGGAAGGTAAAATTGCATCCCAGGTTGACATTGATCAAGTAATTGCCAAAGCTGACCAGGAGTTGAACCAGAAGGAAAAGTAGGGGGGATTTCAATGAAGAAAGCAGATCGGCAGAAGAAAATTCGTGAGATCATCACGGACAACAGCATTGAACGCCAGGAAGACCTCGTTGAGAAACTCAACGACCTCGGCCTCCAGGTGACCCAGGCAACCATCTCCCGGGACATCAAGGAGATGCAGCTGGTGAAGATTCCCGCTGAGGGGGGCGGGTACCGTTATGGCCTGCCCGCCCGTCAGCATAATGATGATGCTGGCCAGTTGGGGGCAACCCTGCATGACAGTCTTTTGGAATTAAAGCAGGACGACCGCTTCCTTGCCCTGGCTGTGCGGCCGGGAAATGGGCCGGTGGTTGCCACCCTCATCCGGCGTCTGAAGGACGAAGCCGTCTTCACCACCATTGGAGACGACAGTAACGTTTTGGTTGTTTGTATGTCGGCGGGTGCCGCAAAGCACCTGGCGGACCGCTTTAATGAGTTGGCACAGAGGGAGTAGCGTATGCTGCAGGAATTAACGATTGATAATTTAGCAATTATTAAGCACCTGAGTCTTGAATTTGCTGACCAGATGACAGTCCTGACCGGGGAAACAGGTGCCGGAAAGTCAATCATCATCGACGCCGTTGGCCTGCTAGCGGGCGGCCGTGGTTCTCAGGAATTTATCCGTCGGGGTGAGGAAAAGCTCCGTCTCCAGGGGCAGTTTGCCCTGACTAAGGACCCTGAATTAACGGTCTTGCTTGACTCCATGGGAATTGACCACCAGGATGGTAGCCTGATCATCATGCGGGAAATCCACCGCAACGGGCGGAACACCATCCGGGTCAATGGTCAGCTGATCAACACGACGATGCTCCGGCAGATTGGGGCCTACCTAGTCGATATCCAGGGGCAAAACGAACACCAGCTCCTCTTGCAACCGGAAAAGCACCTGGGGATGTTGGACCAGTTCGCCTATAAAAAGGTCCACCCCCTCCTTCAAAAGTACCAGGAACTCTACCACCGTTACACTAAGCTCAAGGCGGCCGTGGACAAGAAACAGGCCAACGAGCAGCAGTGGGCGCAGCGCTTGGACATGCTTCGTTACCAGGTGAACGAGATTGAGGAGGCCCAGCTCAAGGAAAACGAGGAGGAAGAACTCACCAGTGAGCGGGACCGTCTGGAACACTTTCAACAGATTAATAATGCCCTCCAGCAGGTGGTAACCACCTTCAATGAGGGGGAAGCACCCGTCCTTGACCAAGTAGCGACCGTGATGGAGGCCGTTAACGGAATTGCAGAGTTTGATGACGACTACGATTCGCTAAGTAAAGCGCTGAATGATGCCTACTACGCCCTTCAAGATGTTGCCAATTCGGCTGGCCAACAGTTGGACATGCTCGAATTTGACGATGGCCGCCTGGCCCAGATTGACCAGCGGCTCACGGTTATCGGTGACCTGGAACACAAGTATGGTGACTCGGTTGCTAAGGTATTGGCCTACTACCAGAAAATCAAGAAGGAACTTGACACGATGGAGGAAGCGGCCGATTCTAATAGCGACCTTGAGGAACGTTTAAAGAAAGCGGCGGTGGGCCTTCAAGAAATTGGTAGCCGGCTCAGTCAGGTGCGTCAGCAGGCGGCTCATGCGCTCTCCAAACGGGTGCACCAGCAGCTGAAGGAGCTATACATGGCCAAGGCGGAGTTTATGGTCCACTTTACTAATCAGGCGGGAGCCACCTTTACGCCGACGGGGATTGATGATGTCGAATTTTACATCCGGACCAATCCTGGCGAGTCAATGGGACCATTGGCCAAGATTGCTTCTGGTGGGGAACTGTCCCGGGTCATGCTGGCCCTCAAGACTATCTTTGCTCAGAACGAGGGCGTGACCAGCATCATCTTTGACGAAGTCGACACCGGGGTCAGCGGTCGGGTTGCCCAAGCAATTGCCGATAAGATCCGCTTGATCGCGGCTAAATCCCAGGTTCTCTGCATTACCCACCTCCCGCAGGTGGCCGCCGTGGCCCAGCACCACTTTCTGATTAAAAAGTCTGTCCATAACGAACGGACAACTACGAAGGTGACGGCGCTAAATGCTGACCAGCGGGTCAACGAACTGGCTCGGATGCTGTCTGGTGAAAAGGTCACCAAGTTGACGAAGGAGCACGCATCTGAGCTCCTCCGCATGGCCCACGAGGACGAGAAATAGGTACATGTCGGTTTAACTTAGCACGATAATATTGCAAAAAAGGACTTCAGGCGTTCAAATGAATACCTGAAGTCCTTTTTATTCGGCTTTAACCTTATTCTGGCCGAGCAATGTAATTGATGTGGTTGAAGTCAACGATGTAGTTTACCCGGCTGGCAGAGATGAGGTACTTTTCCCTGTCCAAATGGCGAATTGTCCCGGTGACGTTGACGACGTGACCAGCCGCGTTGATTGGTGTCAACTGGAAGAAAGTAGTCAGTTTTTGGTTGATTACCCGCTTTAGGAACAACCGCCGCTGAAAGGCCGGCTGGCGGTTCAAGAGGGTAACATCATGGTGGTGGCTAATGAGTGGCTCGTCATCAAAGAGCTGGGCAACCACCTTGTTTACTAGCTGTGGTGTGCGTTTAAAAAATGAGTATGATTTTACTTGCTGCATGATATCCCCTCCGAACATTTGTTTGCAATAATAAGTATACGAACGTTTGTTCAAAAATGCAAGCCTAAATTTAAGTGATTTTCCTTCTCCTGGTCAGTGGTTGATTTTGGCAGTAATTTATTGCATTATAGTATTAATACGTTAAATTTCTGATAGGAGTAACAAAATGGCAAATCGAGGAATGTTGATTGTCCTTTCTGGTCCTTCCGGTGTTGGTAAGGGAACGGTGCGGAAAGCAATTTTTGATTCAAATGATAATGATTTTCAATACTCGGTCTCGATGACAACCCGGAAACCACGGCCCGGTGAAGTCAACGGGGTCGACTACTACTTTGTCTCCAAAGAGGAGTTTGAACACCACATTCAAACTGGTGGAATGCTTGAATACGCGAAGTATGTTGACAACTATTATGGTACCCCATTAAAATATGTTAATGAGACTTTGGATTCAGGGAAGGATGTCTTCCTAGAAATCGAAGTTAACGGTGCGATGCAAGTTCGTTCAAAGGTTCCTGACGGTGTTTTCATTTTCTTAACTCCCCCTGACCTGGACGAACTAAAGCACCGGTTGATTCACCGGGGAACCGACAGTATGGATGTTATTAATAAGCGGATTCATAAGGCCTTTGGTGAAATCCAAATGATGCAAAACTACGATTACGCCGTGGTTAACGATGAAGTACCGCGTGCCGTTGAAAAAATTAAGGATATCATCCGGACGGAACGTCTGCGGGTTCCCCGGGTAATGCCGCGTTATCTTGAAATGTTAGGAGATTCAGAAAAATGATTCTTTACCCATCTGTTGACGAACTGTTGAAGCGGATTGATTCCCGTTATTCCCTCGTGATGCTGGCTAGCAAGCGGGCCCACGAATTAGATAATGGGGCCGCACCGCTGCTGGAACACTACGAATCTAGCAAGTCAGTTGGTAAGGCCCTAGAGGAGATCTTAGCTGATAAGGTAACGATTGACCCTAACCATACCGAAGACTTACAAGACTAGGATAAGCAACGACCAGGGATGGCCGAAGCAGTAAAAGGAGCTGGAAGACCTGTTCTTCAGCCCCTTTTTTATTAGGGAAATGCTATAATCATAACGGATTATGACTTTTAATGAGGTGAAGAAATGGCAAGGATAACAGTGTATTTGACGGGAAGCGTGGCCGCCTATAAAGGAATTGAAGTTGTCCGGGGCTTGCAAAAAGCCGGGCACGAAATCAAAACGGTGATGACCCCGGCTGCCTGCCGGCTGGTTAACCCCACGACCTTGGCGGCACTAACCAAACAGCCGGTGCTCACCTCCCTGTGGGATAACGACAATACACCAATTCCCCACATTGAGATGGCGGACTGGACACAAATGGCGGTGGTTGTGCCGGCATCTGCGGACATCATTGCCAAAATGGCGATGGGAATTGCTGACGATGCTGCCTCGACGACCCTACTGGCCACCGCGGCGCCCAAGGTGGTGGTTCCGGCCATGAATTCCCATATGCTTACCGCCCCAGCAACCCAGCGGAACCTGAAACAATTGCGCCGTGACGGGGTTCACATCATCAGTCCGGTGGATGGGCTTTTGGCGGAGGGCTACTCTGGTAAGGGTCGCCTGCCAGAACCAGCCGCAATTGTGAAACAGGTTCAATCACTCTTGGCGCCGGCCCCGCAAGAACTTGCTGGTAAGCGAGTCCTAATTACCGCGGGGGGGACCCGGGAAAATATTGACCCGGTCCGCTTCATCGGTAACCGGTCATCCGGTAAGATGGGGGTGTCCTTGGCTACGGCAGCTGCTGCCATGGGTGCCCAGGTGACTCTGATTGTCGGCCAGGTCAGCGTTGGCCTACCTGATTCGCCACAGGTTGAAGTTGTCCACGTGGAAAGCACTGAGGAACTTCTGGCTGCTGTTCAAGACCACTTCACTAAAACGGATGCCCTGGTTATGGCAGCGGCCGTGGCGGACTACCGGCCGGTCAAGGCTGCCGCAGAAAAGGTTAAGAAGACATCGGAGCACGACGAATGGGCCATCAAACTGGTTGAGACCCCCGATATCTTGCAAACCGTTGCCAAGACCAAGCGGCCGGACCAGGTCGTGGTCGGCTTTGCGGCCGAGACCCAGCACCTCTTAGCCAATGCTCAACGGAAGTTAGCCAGCAAGGGGGCGGATATCATCGTGGCTAACCAGGTGGGGGGACCCAGCAGTGCCTTTGCCAGTGAGGACGACCAGGTGACGATTCTGACCCCGGATGCGACCCCGGATAGGTGGCCTAAGATGAGCAAGAATGCGGTTGCCCAAAGAATAATGAAACTTTTAGGACAAAAGTTGAAATTAGGTGATTAGATGGTTGAATTGGCACAGGTTGTGGTTGATGTTCCAACAATGCAGACCAACCAGCCATATACATATCAAGTGCCGGTTATTTTAGAGAAAAAACTTCAGGTTGGCATGCGGGTCGTTGTTCCCTTTGGCAATGGTCACCGCCAGGTCCAGGGCTTCGTGGTCGGCTTCACAGACTCGACCGATTATGCGGGCAAGCTCAAGCCCATCCAGGCCGTGATGGACCTCCAGCCGGTTGTCAATCAGGAACTATTAGCCCTTAGCAAGTGGCTGGCAGATACAACCTATTCCTTTTGGATTGCCTGCCTGTACACGATGCTTCCCAACCTCTTGAAGGGGAAGAGTAAGCGGATTGTTCGTGTCATTGACGACCTCGATGAGCAGACTTACTTTGATCTCTTTAATGGCAAGGATGAGCGCGACTACACTGATTTCGCCAATAATCCGGACGCCATCAACCAGCTCCTCAAGCTAAAGCGGGCAGGCAAGGTCCGGATTGACTACGAAGTTACTGACCGGGCCCGGGCAAAGACAGTGATGGGTCTGACCCCTTTACTCAGTTTTGAGGAA
Organism: Limosilactobacillus panis DSM 6035; assembly: GCF_001435935.1. GTDB lineage: Bacteria > Bacillota > Bacilli > Lactobacillales > Lactobacillaceae > Limosilactobacillus > Limosilactobacillus panis. Next base: position 49,725 of record NZ_AZGM01000016.1, on the reverse strand, counting down.
TTAGAGGATGCGCGGACATCTCTTCATGCCAACGCCCATGCCCAAAACCGCCTCCTGTCCTACCTACAGAGCATCATTGGCAAGACAGTTGTTCAAAAGGAGGCCGAACGGCGGGCCCAGCTGTCTTCTTCGACCTTCAACCAGGGGGCAAAGAAGGGCTGGCTCAAAAAGGTTCCAGTTGAAGTGTACCGGCGCCCAGAATCCCAGGTGGCCCTTCCTGATGACCACCAACTTGAAAAACCGTTAAAACTAAATCCTGACCAGCAGGAAGCCGTTGACCAGATCGGCGCCGCCGTTAAGGACCAAACGGCCACCACCTTTCTTTTACAGGGGGTAACCGGAAGCGGCAAGACTGAGGTCTATTTACAGAGCATTTCTCAGGCCCTGGCCCGGGGACGGACAGCCCTAATGCTCGTGCCCGAGATTTCTTTGACTCCCCAGATTGTCAACCGGGTTCGCCGGCGGTTTGGTAGCCAGGTGGCGGTTCTTCATAGTAGTCTCTCCAGTGGTGAACGCTATGATGAGTGGCGGCGGATCGAACGGGGGGAAGCCAAGGTGGTCGTGGGTGCCCGTTCCGCCATCTTTGCCCCCCTGACTAACCTCGGCTTGATCATCCTGGATGAGGAGCACGAATCCAGCTACAAGCAGGATGAGTCCCCGCGTTACCATGCCCGGGAAGTGGCCAAGTGGCGTGGTAAGTATAATAACGCGCCGGTAGTCCTTGGTTCGGCAACCCCTAGCCTAGAGAGCCGGGCGCGGGCACTGAAGGGGGTCTACCGCTTCCTCAGGTTACCGCACCGGGTCAACAAGCAGCCCCTCCCACCGATCCAGATCGTTGACATGCGGCCCGAGATCAAGAAGCGCGGGGAGAGCAACTTTTCGGCCCCCCTCCTGTACGAATTGAACCAACGCTTGGCCCGGGGGGAGCAGAGTATCTTGATGCTCAACCGGCGGGGCTTTTCCTCGTTTATGATGTGCCGGGACTGTGGGGAGGTTCTGAAGTGCCCAAACTGTGATATCTCGTTGACCCTCCACATGGATACCCGGACGATGAAATGCCATTATTGCGGCCATGAGGAGCCGATTCCCCAGATCTGTCCCCACTGTCATAGTCGCCATATTCGTTACTACGGCACCGGGACGGAGAAGGTCGAGACCGAGCTACGCCAGCTGATTCCGACTGCCCGGATCATCCGGATGGATGTCGATACAACCCGGCGGAAGGGGATGCACGAGAAGCTCCTCCGCAAATTTGGTAACCACGAAGCGGATATCCTTTTAGGGACCCAGATGATTGCCAAGGGACTCGACTTTCCTAACGTTACCCTGGTGGGGGTCTTAAATGCCGATACCGGTCTTGGCCTTCCTGATTTTCGGGCCAGTGAACGGACCTTTGACCTCCTCAGCCAGGTGAGTGGTCGTGCTGGCCGGGCCAACAAGCAGGGGCAAGTAATCATTCAGACTTTTAACCCTGGTCACTACGCAATTAAAGACGCCCAGGCTCACGACTACGAACGCTTCTTCTACCAGGAGATGAGCCTGCGTCACCAGGCCAGTTACCCGCCTTACTACTACACGGTGCGGCTGATGGCCAGCCATCCCGAGGAACGGACCGCGGCCCAAGCGATGGCTAAAATCCATGATCAACTACAAAAAGCGCTGGCCCCATCGACGATTATCCTGGGGCCAACCCCACGAGCAATTGCCCGGATGAAGCGGCGTTACTACTACCAGATTGTAATTAAATATAAGAGAGACCCGGCTTTACACCGGGTACTATTTGAAATTCTGCAAAACACTCAGAGTAAGAGCTTTAAGGATGTTCAGGTCAGCATTGACCCGGACCCACAGTACTTTATGTGATGAAAGGAAGATAAATAATGGCAACTTCAATCGTGTTTATGGGGACACCCGAATTTGCAGTCCCAATTCTTCAAAGCTTAATTGACGCGCCGGAATACGACGTTCAGGCTGTTCTAACGCAGCCGGACCACCGGGTGGGACGTAAACACGTTCTGACCCCATCTCCCGTCAAGAAGCTGGCTCAAGAAAATAATATCAAAGTTCTCCAACCCGCCAAGCTTAACAAGAGTCCTGAGATGGACGAGATCATCGCCATGCAACCTGACCTCATGATCACGGCTGCCTATGGTCAGTTCCTACCGACCAAGATGCTGGACGCGGCCAAGATTGCGGCTATCAACGTCCACGGTTCTCTCCTGCCGAAGTACCGTGGTGGGGCCCCCGTTCAGTACTCAATCATTAACGGGGATGCCGAGACCGGAATATCAATCATGTACATGGTCAAGAAGATGGATGCGGGGGACGTCATTGCCCAACGTGCCATCCCGATTGAAAAGGACGACGATAACGGGACGATGTTTAAAAAACTCAGTCTCCTCGGTCGGGACCTCCTACTAGAAACCCTGCCTAAGTTGGTCCAGGGCGACGTAGAAGCGACCCCGCAGGACGAATCCAAAGTTGTCTTTTCGCCAAACATCACGACGGCCCAGGAACGGATTGACTACCGGATGACTGCCCAGCAGATTGACGATAAGGTCCGCGGACTGCGGCCGGCCCCCCTGGGGAACATGATCATTGACGGCCTGCGGACCAAGATCTATGACGTGACCCCCCTGGATAAAAAGACGACGCTGGCTCCCGGTAAGGTCGTTCACCTGACCAAGCACCAGCTAGTTTTGGCAGCCGGTCAGGGGACAACTTACCAAATTAACCGCCTGAAGCCGGCTGGTAAGCAGGCGATGGACATCACCGCCTACCTGAACGGCCACCAGGACCTGCACGAAGGAGGGCAAGCAGTCACCGATGACTAAGGAAAAAGCAACGGCCCGGACGGTTGCCCTAACCGCTATTGACCGGGTCCGGCAAAACGGCGCCTACTCAAATCTTCAGCTGAACCAGCTCCTTAATCGGGCCCAGCTGAATGACCAGGACCGGCGGCTGGCTACCAACATCGTCTACGGGGTCTTGCAGCACCAATTAACACTGGAATACTGGTTAACTCCCTTCATCAAGGACAAGAAGGTCGATTCCTGGGTAGAAAGCCTCCTGTTGACGGCCCTCTACCAGTACCATTACCTGGAACGGGTCCCCAACTGGGCGGTGACCGATGAGACGATTGAAATTGCCAAGCACCGGGGGAACCCAGGCATCCGTCGCTTCACCACCGGGGTCTTGCACGCCATCCTCAAAAAGGGAGTTACCGACCTCAACCAGATTAAGGACCCCATCAAGCGCCTAGCCATCTCCGCCAGCGTGCCCGAATGGATCGTCAAGGAGCTGGTTAACCAATATGGCCAAGCAACGGCAGCAAAGGTCCTATCGGCCATTAATGAACCGGCACGCCTGGTCATCCGTGTCAACACGGCAAAGACTAACCTGGCTACGGTAAAAGCGCAGTTGACCAAGGAAGGGGTAACCTACCAGGGAAGTCAAGTTGCCCCCAATGCCCTGGTAATTAGCGGTGGGGATGTCCTTAATTCCACCCTCTTTAGTGACGGGTCGGTGACCATCCAGGATGAAAGTGCCATGTTGCCGGTCGATAGTATGAATGTTCAGCCCGGCGACCGGGTCCTGGATGCCTGTGCCGCACCCGGTGGTAAGACGGTCCAGATTGCCGAATACCTGGATCCTACGGTGGGCGGTCAAGTCGATGCCCTGGATATCCACCAGCATAAGACCCGGCTGATTGAGAAAAACGCCCGGCGCCTTCATGTCGCTGACCGGGTCCGGACCCATACATTGGACGCCCGGAAGGTTGACGATGTGTTTGCTGATGGGACCTTTGATAAAATCCTGGTGGACGCACCCTGCAGCGGGATGGGCTTACTACGCCGCAAACCGGAGATCCGCTATACTAAGAAATTGACAGATAGTCAGAATTTGCACAAAATTCAGTTGAGTATTTTAAATGCGGTTACCCCAAAACTGAAAAAAGGCGGTATAATCACATATAGTACGTGCACAATCATGAAACAAGAAAATGATCAGACAGTTAAGGACTTCTTAGCTGCCCACCCAGACTTTACTCTGGTTAAAACACAGACTGCACGGAAGTTGAAGGATGATCGCTTCACGGCAACGTTAACAATTTTGCCATCCGACTACGGGTCTGACGGCTTTTTTATCAGTAGTCTCCAGCGAAATCTGTAGAAGGGAATTAGCACCAAGATGAAGGTTGCTTATCAAACCGATGTGGGGCACCGCCGGTCACAAAACCAGGACCGAGTGGCCCAATTTACCGATAAACGCGGGAATCAACTAGTGGTGATTGCCGATGGTATAGGTGGAAATCGCAGTGGGGATATTGCCGCTGAAATGACGGTTAAACGTCTCGGTCACCGCTTCATTGAGAACGGACCGGAGAAACCAATCGAAGCAATTCGGTGGTTTGCCCGGGAAGTCCAGCTTATTAATGATGAATTATTAAAGAAATCAAAACAACAAACAATCTACCGAGGGATGGGCACGACCATGGTCGCCGCCGTGGCGTTTAAAAAGAGCCTCGTCGTGGCCAACATTGGGGATAGTCGTGGCTACCTTTTGCATAATGACATGATGACCCAGGTCACAATTGACCATTCCTTGGTAAACGAACTCGTCAAGAGTGGCGATATCACAGAAGAAGAGGCCTTAAAACTTCCCCAAAGCAACATTATTACCCGGGCAATTGGAATTTCACCTGATGCACAAATTGAAGTAAACCGTTTTAAATTTACTCACGGCGATAAACTTCTGATGTGCTCCGATGGGCTTTTTAAGACTGTCGAAAAGGATGAATTAAAGGCAATCTTAAGTGACGACCAGGTTCCAATTGACCAGAAGTGTGCACGCCTTGTTAAGAAGGCCAACGAAGCGGGGGGCCCCGATAATATCACCGTCTTAATTGGAATTAATGATTATAGCCAGGAGGGTTGAGTATGAATCCTGGAGAAACGATCGGTCACCGATACAGGATTATCCGCTCTTTAGGTGAGGGCGGAATGGCAACCGTTTACTTAGCTCATGACATGGTTTTAGATCGCGACGTTTCAATCAAACTGCTCCGTTTGGACTTGCGGGACGACCCCAAGACCAAGCGTCGCTTCCACCGAGAAGCCCTGGCGGCAACCCAACTAAACGACCCCCACATTGTCGGTGTTTACGACGTCGGTGAGGATAACGGGTTGCAGTACATGGTGATGCAGTACGTCCAGGGAACGGATTTAAAAGCTTTTATCAAGGAACACTACCCAATTCCGCTCCCCCAAGTAGTCGACATTATGAAACAGATCCTGTTGGCTGTGGAGACCGCGCACGCGCACGGTATTATTCACCGTGACCTAAAACCGCAGAATATTTTAATTGATGCTAACAAGAACATAAAAATTACTGATTTTGGGATTGCGGTTGCGACCTCCCAAAATTCACTGACCCAAACCAACACCTTAATGGGGTCGGTACACTACCTTTCCCCCGAACAAGCGCGGGGAAGCATTGCAACCAAACAATCAGATATCTATTCCTTAGGGATCATCCTTTATGAAATGCTGGTGGGTTCCGTGCCCTTCGAAGGGGAGACGGCCGTATCAATTGCCTTAAAGCACTTCCGGGAGGATATCCCGTCCGTACGGTCGACTAACCCTAAGATCCCGCAACCGTTGGAAAACGTCGTCTTAAAGGCCACGGCCAAGGATCCCCATGAGCGTTACGCAAATGTCAAGGAGATGGAAAAAGATCTTGCCACCAGCCTTGATCCCAAGCGGGCCAACGAAGCCCGTTGGGAGGTCAAGTGCGACGATGGAAAGACCAAGGTTCTTTCTGCCGCCGAGATCTCCAAGCAGATCAGGCAGGCCGACGCGGAACACGCGGCCAAGCAGGACGAAAAAGACGACCAGGAAACTGATCAGCAACCCAAGAAGGGGCACCGTCACCTCTGGTACTGGCTTAGCGGCCTTGCCGCAATCCTGGCAATTGGCGCCGGTATTTGCACCTGGTGGTTTATGTTCCGCCAGGTCATTGTGCCTGACGTTGAAGGGAAGACTCCGATTCAGGCCGAGCGTCTTTTGAATGCCCAGGGACTGCGGGTCGGTAATATTACCCGGGTTAACAGTGAACAGGTAGCCAAGAACCATGTCATCGATAGCACTCCCGGCGTCAGCGCGAAGAAGCGGGTCAACGGCAGTGTTGACCTCGAAGTCAGCACCGGGGTAAAGAACATGAAGATGGCGGACTACGTGGGTGACGACTACTCGTCCGTTGCCAACTCCTTGCGCAACAAGGGCTTTTTGGTTCGCCAGCAGAAGGTCTATTCAGACACCGCTGACCCGGGGACCATCATGAAGCAGAACTTCTCCAAGGGGAAGACGGTCAACACGAATGGTGACACGATTACCTTCCGGGTTAGTGCCGGCAAGCAGAATATCAAGATTCCGGACTTCCGTAACCAGGACGTCAGTGTCGTCCAGAAGTTTGCCAACGAGCACAAGCTGCAGTTGACCACCCAGGAGAAGAAGTCCAAGACGGTCGCTACTAACCACGTCATCAGTCAGACGCCGAAAACGGGGGGCACCCTCAACCACGGTGATACCCTGACGGTGACTTTGGCCAACTCCGGCAACCAGACGAAGACCACTAATATCCAGATCAATATCCCGTTTGACGGGAATGGTGGCCAGCGGGAGAACCGGGTCCAGATTTACATCCGTGATGCCAACCATAACCTGACGATGGAGTACCAGGATATTACGATCAACCAGGAGACCACCATCAACGTGCCGTTTACCCTTAAGCACGGTCAGATGGGGGCCTACCGGGTTGTCAGAAACGGCCGGACAATTATGAGCGCAACGAATATCACAGGATAAAGTAGAGGTGTAAAGTGAAAGGAATTATTCAACAGTCTTTAAGTGGCTTTTACGACGTCATTGCCGACGGAAAAATTTACCGGACAAGGGGCCGGGGTAATTTCCGCAAGAAGAAGATCAAGCCGGTCGTTGGTGACCAGGTTGAATTCAGTGATGGTTACCTCCTGAAGGTCCTTCCCCGAAAAAATCAGATGGTCCGGCCACCAGTCGCCAACATCACAATGGCAGTGGTGGTAACGGCCGCCATTCAACCGACCTTCTCGCCCAACCTATTGGACCGCCAGTTGGTTGGCTTGGAGGAGCAGGGGATCACGCCACTGATCTTCTTCTCAAAGACCGACCTCTTAAATGATGACCAGTACGACCACATCCAAAAAGTGGCGGCGGGTTATTCCCAGATTGGCTACCAGGTCTTTGCTGACCGCCAACCATTTGCTAATGACCAGTTAAGCCGCCTGCAAAAACCCTTGGTTGGTCAGGTTGTGACGATGATGGGCCAGACGGGGGCGGGGAAGTCAACCCTCCTCAACCACCTGGCCCCGGAGCTTGACCTGGCAACTGGGGAGATTTCCCAGGCCTTAAAGCGGGGCCGGCACACGACCCGGAAGGTTAGCCTCCTGAATGTCAATGGGGCCCTGATTGCCGATACGCCAGGCTTTTCTTCTTATGAAGCCTTTGATATGACTGCTGAAGAGCTGCCGAACCTCTTTCCAGAGATGCGGCGGCTGGCGCCGGAATGTAAATTCCGTGGCTGCCTACACTTGAAAGAACCCCGTTGCGCTGTGAAGAATGCTCTAGACCATGGTATAATCATGAAGAGTCGGTATGACGACTATGTCCAGTTCCACGACATCATCGTCAACCAGAAGCCAAATTATAAGAAATGAGGGAATTAGAATGATTAAAGTTGCACCATCAATTTTGAGTGCTGATTACGTAAATTTACAAAAGGATATTGAAAAGGTCGACAAGGCGGGCGCTGAATACCTCCACATCGACGTGATGGATGGGACTTTTGTGCCAAGCATCTCTTACGGTCCTGGCTTTGTTAAGGCTATTCGTCCAATTACCAAGATGACCCTGGATGTTCACTTAATGGTCGAACATCCAGAACATATCCTGCCAATGTTTATTGACGCCGGCGCCGACATCATTGGTGTGCAAGTAGAAGCCACCCAGCATATTCACCGGGCCCTGCAAATTATCAAGAAAGGCGGCGTTAAGGCTGAAGTTGTTATCAACCCTGGTACGCCAGTAGCCATGATTGAACCCGTCCTGCACATGGTTGACCAAGTCCTGGTCATGACTGTTAACCCTGGCTTCGGTGGTCAAAAGTTCCTGCCAGAAACGGTGGAAAAGATTGCCCAATTGAACGAAATTAAGAAGCAAAAGGGCTACGACTTTGACATCGAAGTTGATGGTGGGGTTAACGATAAGACCGTTACCGACTGCTACAAGGCTGGTGCCACCGTTGCGGTTGCTGGTTCCTTTGTCTTCAATGCTGATGACCCAGCAAAGCAGGTTGAAGCACTGCGGAACGCTACTAAGTAATTAATGGAAGCTGGGAAAAAAGCATCAGAGTGCGCCTTTGGCTAGTATAGAACAGTCGTTGGCACGAAACGGTCCAATGATTGTTCGTAATCAATTGATTGCTTTGCTTCACTAGACACAAGGAGCACGCTTCGATGTGAAGTTCGCCTATAGTTTTCCGCGATTATTGTGTAATATTCGGAGTACTAAAAGAGGCTGGTGAGAAAACTTTGTTTTCTCACCAGCCTCACTCATTATTTATTTTGGGGGATATTTATGCGCGTAAACTTACTTGTTGGGGGCCCGTTAACCCTGGTTCCTAAAGAAACTATCTTGGAACGACAAGCAGAGGCCTGGATTGCCGTCGACCACGGGGCGACCGTTCTCTTAAAATGGGGGATTACTCCCGCGGTGGCAATTGGTGATTTTGACTCAACTAACCAGGCTGAATTTGCCCGCCTCAAGGACCACCTAACCGACATCGAGACCTTTCCACCAGCTAAGAACTTCACTGATACCCAGTTGGGCGTCAAGCTAGCGATTGATAATTATCAGCCAGATTGCATTGATATTTTTGGAGGCACGGGTGGCCGGCTTGACCACCTGTTAGCTAACCTTTTTCTGCCTTTGCAGGCAGCCTACCACGACTATGTGGAGAAGATTCACTTTATTGATCGGGGCAATTTGGTCGACTACTACCTGCCCGGCCAGCACGCTGTCCACCAGGCGCCGGGGATGGATTATCTAGCCTTTGTCACCCTAACCCCCGTTAAGGGTTTAACCCTTCTGGACGAGAAGTACCCGTTGAAGAACTGGTCGAGTTCTATCCCCTTCTCCTGGTCGAGTAACCGCTTCACGGCCCCAATTAACCACTTTTCCTTTGAAGAAGGGGTCGTAGCGGTCATTCGCTGCCGGGATATTCCGGCCCAGTAGGACTGTCAAGGAAAAATACTTGAAAGAAAACTATTGCATTGTCGGAATCGCTATGGTAAATTAATTAGGTGAGTTACATCGCAGTTATGCGTAATATCAATACTTGTAATAAAGAGGAGGGTATCACCAATGGCTAAAGATTTTATCAACGGTAAACGGACACGCTTTGGTAACAAGCGTTCTCACGCCCTTAACTCAAGTCGTCGTAGCTGGAAGCCTAACTTGCAAAAGGCAACCATCTTGGTTAACGGTAAGCCAAAGAAGGTTTACGTTTCAGCACGTACTTTGAAGTCCGGTAAAGTGACTCGGGTTTAATTAAAAATGATGCCGTCCAGTAGGGCGGCTTATTTTTTATCTTAAAAAGATCAACCCCGTTAACTATAGTACGAAGGGGTCACTTTTTATTAACACTGTGCTATGCTATGATGGTGTTAGCTAAATTTAGATAGAAAAAAGAACATTAAACGAGCAGGGAGGCCATGAAGATGGCAGTAAAAATTAAGACGAAGGCAGGAACAATCGACATCGACAACGATGTGATTTCTACGGTTGTCGGTGGTGCTGCTACTGATAATTACGGTGTTGTTGGAATGGCAAGCCGTAACCCGGTCCGTGATGGGGTTAACCAGATCCTGCGGCGGGAAAACTTCAATAAGGGGGTCGTAGTTCGGCAACAAGACAATGGGATTACAGTTGAAGTTAACATCATTGTTAGCTACGGGACGAAGATCTCCGAAGTATCAAAGAGCGTTCAGTCCAAGGTTAAGTACAACCTAGAATCAATGCTCGGCATTACAGCGGACGCGGTTAATGTTTGCGTTCAGGGCGTCCGCTCAATTGAAGAAGACTAATTAGACCACGGGAGGAATTTTTAATTGGCTGTAACAGAAATTACAAATCTTGAATTCGGCAAGATGGTACAAGCTGCCGCTGACAAGTTAAATAGTAAGGCAGATTTCATTAATTCCCTAAACGTGTTTCCCGTTCCTGATGGTGATACCGGGACGAACATGGCTTCATCGATGTCCAGTGGTGCTAAGTATGAACGTGAGGAATCCAGTACCAAGGTTGGTGACCTGAGTGCCGCCCTTGCTAAGGGCCTTTTGATGGGGGCCCGGGGAAATTCTGGGGTTATCCTATCCCAGATTTTTCGGGGCTTTGCCAAGGCTGCGGCTGGTAAGGACACCCTGAATGCCCAGGACTTTGTTAACGCGTACGCTAATGGGGCTAAGGTCGCCTATAAGGCTGTCATGAAGCCAACGGAAGGGACCATTCTGACGGTTGTCCGTGAATCCGCCCAGGCGGGGTTGAACAAGGTCAAGGAGACTGACGACCTGGTTGAAATTATTGCCGCAATCTTCGCGGCGAGTGAAAAGGCCCTCGCCAAGACCCCTGACCTTCTGCCGGTTTTAAAGGAAGTCGGCGTGGTTGACTCCGGTGGTCAGGGACTGGTTTACGTCCTCGAAGCCTTTGACGAATCGTTGAGTGGTAAGAAAATTGAAAAGAGTGCCGAATACAAGCCGGACAAGGCCGAAGTCGACGAAATGGTCAACGCCATGGACCACCAGAGTGTTCAGGGTAAGCTCGACCCGGCCGATATCAAGTACACTTACTGCACCCAGATGCTGGTCCGTCTTGGTAAGGGAAAGCAGGTTACGAAGAAGTTCGACTACGATACCTTTTACAATTATCTGGCTAAGCTGGGCGACAGCCTCTTGGTATTAAATGATGATCAGGTGGTCCGGGTCCATGTTCACACGGAGCACCCGGGACAAGTCCTCAGTTGGGGACAGGAGTTCGGTGACCTTCAGACCATTGAAATTCACAACATGGTTTGGCAACAAGAAGAGATCATGGAACACGATGGCGAAGAAGACCAGCAGGAGCCAACACCCGTTGAAGGGGCAAAGGAAGCGGAGGAAGAGACTGTCGATACGGCCCTGATTGCTGTTGCTTCCGGTGACGGGATTATTAAGCTCTTGAAGAGTCTCGGTGTCACCCACATTATTAGTGGGGGCCAGACGATGAACCCAAGTACCCAGGACATTGTTGATGCCATCAACAACAGTGGTGCCAAGAAGGCCCTGGTCCTGCCAGACAACGGGAATATCTTCATGACGGCAGAGCAAGCAGCAGAAGTTGCTGATATCCCAACCAAAGTTGTCCACACTAAGACGATTGCCCAGGCGATGTCAGCCCTGTTGGCTTATAACACTGAAGACTCCCTGGATGACAACCAGCGGAACATGGAGGCCAACCTGGCAACGGTTGCTAGTGGTGAGGTGACCCACGCGGTCCGTGACACGACGATTGACGGTCAAAACATCAAGAAAAACGACTACTTAGGAATCGTCGACGGTAAGATTGTAATCACCAATCCAGACATGAAGACGACCGCGATCGGAATGGTCAAGAAGATGCTGGATGAGGACAGTGAAATTGTCACGATTCTCTATGGTGAAGATGGCGATAAAAAAACTGCTGAAGCAATCAAGGAAGCGGTTGAAGACGTCGATGACGAACTCGATATCCAGATCTACGAAGGTGGTCAACCAGTCTACCCATACCTGATCTCGGTTGAATAATTAACGGGATTTGTAAATTAAATTTTCGAAGGGATGTCGGCATTTTGTCACATCCCTTTTCTGTAACGAGGGGGGATATTGATGAAAAGCCTGCAGGATTCGGTTGCAAACTTAAAAGGGGTCGGCCCCAAGCGGGTTGCCGACCTGGCTACTCTGGGAATTGATACTGTCGGCGACCTGTTAACCTATTACCCCAGTCGCTACGACGATGTGACTCCGGTCGACCTGGCAACCGTCAAGGATCGACAGAAAGTCACGGTCCAGGGGACCATAGTGTCAGAGCCTCTCCTAACTCGGTACGGGTACCGTCGCAGCCGGCTCAGTCTCCGTATTCAAGTCGGCCAGCAAGTTATCATGGCAACCTTCTTCAACCAGGCCTACCTGGCAAAGAAGGCCCAGCTAAACGAACAGGTGACGGTGATGGGCAAGTGGGATGCCCGCCGGCGCCAGGTTACGGCCAATAAGCTGCTGACCGCGGCGGACGAAAAGAAGAAGTCCTCCGGGGCGGTGTACCCGGTTAATAAGCATATTCGTCAGGTGACGTTGCGGGGCTTGATTCGCCAGGCCTATGACGACTACTGGTCGGTTATCCCTACTCTGATTCCGACGCCCCTTCGCCAGCGCTACCGCCTGCTGGATCGCCAACAGATGATCCATGACCTCCACTTTCCAAAAGACGCGGGAAAGGCAAAGGCGGCGCGGCGGACGGCAACTTACGAGGAGTTCTTTCTCTTCCAGCTCCGCCTCCAGGCACTGCGGCGGGCTCGTCGACAAAGGAACGGGAACCGGATTCTCTATCATAATGACGAATTGAAGGAATTTATTGCCGGGATTGGTTTCGAGTTGACAGGGGCCCAGAAAAGGGTGGTCAACGAGATCTGCCGCGATTTACGGGAGCCCTACCAAATGAACCGCCTCCTCCAGGGGGACGTTGGCTCCGGGAAAACAATCGTGGCGGCCATCGCCATATACGCCACCATTAGTGCTGGTTACCAGGCCGCATTAATGGCCCCCACGGAAATTCTGGCGGCCCAGCACGCTGAAAAGCTATCGAAGGTCTTTGAAGGGACCCATGTTCACGTTGGCCTTTTGACCGGGTCCTTGACGGCCAAGCAGCATCACCAGCTGGCCACGGCAATCAAGGATGGGTCAATTAACCTCATTATCGGGACTCATGCCCTGATTCAGGATAATGTGGAGTACGCTAACCTCGGCCTGGTTGTGACTGATGAACAGCACCGCTTCGGGGTTAACCAGCGGCAGCAATTACGGGAGAAGGGGAATAACCCGGACGTTCTCGCGATGACCGCCACCCCGATTCCGCGGACCCTGGCCATTACGGCTTACGGTGAAATGGACGTTTCCATAATTGATGAGATGCCCGCTGGCCGGAAACCAGTTGAAACCCGTTGGCTCAAGATTAGCCAACAGAGTGAGGCCCTTCATTTCTTAGAGGCCCAGCTTGCTGATGGCGCCCAGGCCTACATCGTCAGCCCCTTGATTGAGGAATCGGCGGCCCTCGATGTTCAAAACGCCACTGACCTTTATCAGGAGATGGCCAAGTACTTCGCCCCCCAATACCAAGTAGGCCTTCTCCACGGCCGGATGACCGGTGAGGAGAAGGAAAACATCATGCACCAGTTCAAGGACGGCAAGCTCCAGGTCCTGGTCTCTACCACAGTAATCGAGGTCGGGGTCGATAACCCGAACGCTACTGTCATGATGATCTATAACGCTGACCGCTTCGGTCTCGCCCAGCTCCACCAACTACGGGGGCGGGTTGGTCGTGGTGACCGGCAGAGTTACTGCCTTTTGCTGGCGGACCCGAAAACCGACGAGGGAAAGGCCCGGATGAAGACAATGGTGGAAACTACGGATGGATTCAAGGTTGCTCAGCGAGACCTGGAACTTCGGGGCTCTGGGGATGTCCTGGGGAACAAGCAGTCGGGGGTTCCCGACTTTAAGGTTGGTGACCCGGTGGGGGACCTGAAGATCCTTCAGATTGCCCGTCAGGACGCAGCTAACTTATTAATGACGCCGCACTGGGATGAGCAAGATGATAATCAACCGCTGGTGCTGTACTTACAACGCCACCAGCTTCAAACACACTTTGACTAAACAAGGAGGAAATAAAATGAAAATTGCTGTTGATGCAATGGGTGGCGATAATGCTCCCCAAGCAATTATTGAAGGAGTAGAACAAGCACGGGACCAATATCCGGATCTTGAATTCGACCTGTTTGGTGACCCTGCTAAGGTAAAGCCTTTGATTAAGAACAATGACCGGTTGACCATTAAAGCCACCACTGAGGAGATTTCAATGGGTGAAGAACCAGTTCGGGCGATTCGGAAAAAGAAGGACTCCTCCATTGTCCGGGCGGCCCGCGCGGTGAAGGATGGGCAAGCAGATGCCTTTTTCTCTGCCGGGAATACGGGGGCGGTTTTGGCCGCTGGAATTTTTATTGTTGGCCGAATTAAGGGAATTGACCGTCCCGGACTAACTAGTATTCTGCCAATTACTAAGCCGGGTGCTGACCGCCATAGCTTTGTTTACTTAGATAGTGGGGCAAACGCCGAAAGCAAGGAGCGCAACCTTGTTCAATATGGTTATCTGGGTAAATTTTATGCCGAAAACGTTCTGAAGGTTAAGAATCCACGGGTAGCGCTCTTAAATAACGGGGCCGAAGAAGATAAGGGTGATAAACTCCATAAGGCGGTTTGGCAGGATTTAAATGCCGAAGAGGGGTTAAATTTCGTTGGTAATATTGAGTCCGGCGACCTCCTATACGGAAAAGCTGACGTTGTCGTCAGTGATGGCTGGACAGCCAATGCTGCTTTGAAGGCGACCGAAGGAACCGCTAGAATGTTACTAACCTTGATTAAGAGTGGAATATTGAATGGTGGTCTTCGGGCTAAGTTAGGTTACCTCTTCTTAAAGCCGGTCTTTTACCAGATTGGTAAGAAGATGGACGTCTCCACTTACGGAGGAGCCGTTTTACTTGGCTTAAAGGCGCCAGTTGTAAAAACGCACGGTGCTTCGGATGCTAAGGCGGTTAAGAATACCATTGGACAGATTAGGAAGATGCTCACTTCAGGAGTTATTGAAAAGACGGTAGAATTCTTTAGTCAAGCTTCCGTAGTAGACAAGCAGGGCAAAAACGAATAAAATAGGAGCGTACTTAATAAAGAGAGGTTATTTACCATGACTGAAAATGATAATAATCGTACCCAAATTTTTAATAAGGTTTCTGAAATCGTGGCCGATCATTTTGATATCGACCGGGCCAAAATTACGGATGATTTGAACCTCAAGACGGATTTGGACGCCGACTCAATTGACTTTGTTGAATTCGTTCTCGAACTTGAAGATACATTTAACGCTGAGATTGCCGATGACGAAGCCGAAAAGCTGAGTACCATTGGTGAAGTGGTTGATTACATCGACCAGCACACAGCTGATTAAGCACCAAAGAGGGTGGGAAAGTTACAGTTTTCCCACCCTCCTTTCGATTCTTGAATATTAGGCAGTAATTGCGGGGGAAAAGCGCGTTTCTAGTGTTTTTTCCCCAGCTTCTTTTAGAAAAAGGCTGCGCAGGAAAAGACTTGTCTAGTATAATAGGAAAGAATCAATATTTTAATGAAAGATAAGAAAGGAATAGGTTTATGATTAACGAACTGCAAGATTACTTGGCCAAGGAATTTGATATTCACTTTGCTGACCCGAGTTTATTAGCAGAAGCCTTTACCCAGGCTTCCTACGTTAATGAACACCCCAACCAGCACCTGAAGTTTTACGAACGGATCGAATTTCTTGGCGATGCCGTGTTGGAATTAATTGTCTCTGAATACATCTATAAGCGTTACCCCCAACTACCCCAGGGAAAGCTGACCCGTCTGCGGGCGGCGATGGTCTGCGAAGATAGCTTCTCTAAATTTGCCAAGGAGTGCCACTTTGACCAGTATATCCGTTTGGGGCACGGGGAGGAGATGGCAGGTGCTCGTCAGCGTCCGGGCCTTCTCTGTGACATCTTTGAATCATTCGTTGGTGCCCTCTACCTTGACCAGGGGCGGCCAGCCGTGGAGAAGTTTGTTCACCGGGTGATCTTTCCAAAGCTTGACATGGGTTGGTTTGACCATGCCGTTGATGCCAAAACCAGTCTCCAGGAATTCCTACAACGCGATGGGGATGTCTTGATTGAATACCACCTCCTGGATGAACAGGGGACGGAAAACGATCCACAGTTCCACGTTAATGTTTCAGCAGATGGCAAGGTCATTGCTGAAGGGCGCGGGTCCTCGAAGAAGCAGGCAGAGATGCAGGCGGCGAAGAAGGCGTTGGTAAAGCTCCGCACTACGAAGTAACGTTGAGAGAAGATAAGCATGCAATTATTGTCGTTAACTTTAGATGGTTTTAAATCATTTGCGCACAAAACCACGATTAAATTTGAAGAAGGAATGACGGGGATTGTTGGCCCCAACGGTAGTGGAAAGAGCAATATCATCGAAGCCATTCGCTGGGTGATGGGTGAACAGTCGGCCCGCCATCTTCGTGGGGATAAGATGGCCGACGTGATTTTCAACGGTTCGACTGACCGGGCTCCGCTGAATCGGGCTCTGGTTTCCATTACCTTTGATAACAGCGACCACTACCTGGCCAGTAACTTTACCGAGCTGACAATTACCCGGAAGCTTTACCGTAATGGAGACAGTGAGTACCTGATTAACGGGCAAAAGGTCCGCTTAAAAGATATTGTCGACCTCTTTATTGATTCGGGTCTGGGTCGGGAGTCATTTTCCATCATCTCCCAGGGCCGAATCGAAGCGGTCTTCAACGGGAAACCAGCTGACAGGCGGGCCATCATCGAGGCGGTCGCCGGAGTTGCCAAGTACCGGAAAAATAAGGAAACTGCCGAAAAGCGGCTGTCCGCTACGATGGATAACCTTAACCGGGTCAATGACATTATCAGCGAGCTAAATAGTCAGTTGGAGCCCCTTGCTGACCAGAGTGCCCTGGCGAAGGATTATCTTGAGCAGAAAAAGCAGCTGGACCTGTTTGACCGCACCCAGCTGGTCCGCAGCTATGATCGCGTGCACGAGCAACTGACGGCCACGACGGGCAAGGTTGCCCAGGCGAAACGGTTGGCCAATCAGTACCAAGACCAGGCCAAAGTGGCCGCCAGTAAGCTGACGAAACTGAAGAAGCAGCGGGCGGACCTTTTGAACGAGAAGGACCGCCTCCAGCAGGCAATTCTTCGGCAGACCGAGCTGATTGCCGGCTACAATAGCAAGCAGTCGGTCTCCACAGTCAAGCATCAACAGCAGCAACGTGAGCGCGACCGCCTCCAGGACCAGCTAGCCAAGAATAAGGTTGCTGCTAGTTCAATCCAGGACCAGCTAGCAGACCTCAAGAAGCAAGAAGCCAGCCACCAGGCGGCTATGGAAAGCCACCAGACGGACCTGGCGGATGCCGAACGACTGACTGGCCAGGAGCAGATTGCTAAGCTCCAGGGCCGCCTTAATCACTTGCGCGACCAGCAGATTAACCTCCTCCAGAAGCAGACGACTCTCCACAACCAGGAAAACTTCCTGAAGCAGGGTCACCAGCAGCGTTTGAGCCAGGAAAAGCAGAGCAATGCTGACCTGGCCACTAGACAGGAGAAGCACGCGGCACTGGAAAAGCGGGGACAGTTGGCCCAGGACAAAATTGACCAATTGACGGCCAAAGTTAAGGACTGCCAGGCAAAACTAGCTGATACCCAGCAGAAATTAGCCGACCTGACGAACCAATATCAGGAGACCCAGCGGCAGTGGTACCAGGCCCTCGGAGATGCCCATTCGACCGAATCCCAGATCAGGAACTTCCGGGCAATGGAGGAAGAGTATGCCGGCTACTACCGGGGCGTCCAGGCGGTTCTGAAAAACCGCCAGCAGTTCCCAGGCCTTGCCGGGGCGGTCAGTGAGCTGGTTGAGGTGCCGGCCAAGCTGACGACGGCGATTGAAACCGTCCTTGGCGGCCAGCTCCAGCAGCTGGTGGTTGACAGTCAGACAATGGGAAAGCAAATCATCCACTACTTGATTAACAAGCGGGCTGGCCGGGTGACCATCCTGCCGTTGAATACTCTGAGCTCTCGGCAGCCGGTGATGGTCAACCCGACGGTGGTTAACTTGCCAGGCTACATTGGCCGGGCAACCGACCTGATCAAGTACGAAAACCGCTACCAGATCATCGTTAATCACCTCTTAGCCAACACGGTCATCGTGGATAACCTTGACCATGCTACGGCGGTGGCCCGGGCTGGTCACCATCAGTTACGGGTAGTCACCCTGGATGGCCAGCTAATCAACGCTAGCGGGGCAATGACCGGTGGAGCGAACCGCCACCACCAACACGGTCTGCTGAGTCAGAGGCAATCGGGTAAGAAACTAGATGCCCTCTTGAAGCGCCAGCAGGACCAGGCTAAACAATTAGAAAAGCGGGTGGCGGCTTTACAGGCCTCCCACCAGCGGTGGCAGGCCCAGGTAACCGCCCTCCAGGAGAAGCTGCACAGTTACCAGGGTCAACTACAAGATGCCCAGGGGCAATCCAGAATCTTAGAAGACCAACGGGCGGAAATTGAAAGTCAGATTAGCACCTTGAAGCGTCAGTTTGCCCTCCAAGATGACCAACACCAGGACTTCCAGTCCGCCTTGGCCGATAACCAGGCAGCCCAGAAGACCACTGACCAGCAGTTGGCCCAGGTCCAAGCGGATACCCAAGAGGTTAACCAGCAGATTCGGGCTCTTCAGACAGACGCCGATAGCCAGAGCGAGCGGATTCACCAGCTCAGACAGTGGCTCGCGGTGGCCAAGGAACGCAGTCAGCAGTATGACCGGCAAAAGCAGAATTTTGACCACCAGCTGGCCGAACTGAACGCAGCGGCTGAACAGCTCCGCAACCAACGCGACCAGCTCGCCCGGGAACTCCAATCGGCAGATGATACTACGGAGTCTACGGCGGCGGCCCTGGCAATGGCTAAGAAGAAGCTAATGGCCCACCAGGCCCAGCTAAAGGACTTAAACCGGCAGGTCAGCCAGGTCGAGGACCAGGTGGCGGCGGCCGAAAATGACCACCAGCGTCTCCAAGAACTCGAGCGGGCGGCCAAGGATGACTTAAATGACTTAAACGAACGACGGGTTCGCAGTGAGGGCAAGATTGACCAGCTGCTTAACCGCCTGAACGATAACTATTCAATGACAATTGACGCGGCCCGCCAAAAGGTTGACAAGGAGATCAGCGATTCTCAGCTGGCAATCCGCTTGAAGCTTTTACGGCGGGGAATTGCCGAACTGGGCGAAGTCAATGTCAGTTCAATTGAAGAGTATGACCGGGTTAAGGAGCGGTATGATTTCCTGAAAGGGCAGCAGACCGACCTCCTGGAGTCTCGCGACCAACTCCAACAAACGATGGCCGAGATGGACGGCCAGGTCGAGCAGCGCTTTACCGAAACTTTTAAAAAGGTCTCGGCGGCCTTTAATGAGACCTTCCAGCAGATCTTTGCGGGCGGCCAGGCCAAGCTGGTCTTGACCGACCATCACGATCTCTTGAACACGGGGGTCGACATTATGGCCCAGCCACCAGGCAAGAAGAACCAACACATGAACTTGCTTTCCGGTGGGGAACGGGCCCTGACCGCAATCACCCTCTTGTTTGCAATTTTGAAGGTTCGGCCGGTGCCGTTTGCCATCCTGGATGAACCGGAAGCGGCACTTGATGAGGTCAATGTGCAGCGCTTTGCCAACTATCTCAACCGCTTCGGCAAGACAGGGCCACAGTTCATCGTTATTACCCACCGAAAGGGAACAATGATGGGGGCTAACGTTTTATATGGGGTCACCATGCAGGAATCCGGGGTCTCCAAAATGGTCTCCGTTGATGTCGTTGAAAATTTGAATGAAGAAAACAAGGAGGAATAGTCATGGGATTATTTGATATTTTCCGCCGTCATAAAAAGAAAAAACAGGAAGAATCAGCGGCCACTAGCGCCCCAACCACACCAGTATCAGCGGCTAGTGCCCAGCCAACGAGCCCCACTAGCGAGGCGGCCCAACCAACGACGCCGGCACCTGCGGAAACGCAACCGACGCCTGCCGAAGAGGAATCAGCGGCCCAAACAACACAAACCACTTCAGCACCCACTGAGCCAACAACAGCTCCAGAATCGACCCAGTCGACGACCGCGCCAAGCAGTGTGGCTAGTGAGCAGCCACAGCCAACTAAGGCCCGCAGTGCCGAACCAACGACACCGGAACCAGCAGTGAGTGCGGCCCCAACCGCACCGCGTGAAGAACCAGTGTCTGCTAGCGAGACTGCGCCTACTGAACCGGTATCTACCAGTGTCCAGTCGACTGCCCCAGCATCGACGAGCGTAACCGAGCCAAAATCTGCCAGTGCGGCCCCAACCACTCCGGCATCGACAAGTACTACCGAGCCGGCACCGGCCAGCGTTGCACCAACTCAACCGACAACGCCCGAACCGGCGGCAAGTGAGGCCCCGGCAGCGGATACGGAAGACAGGACAGAGAAAAAGTATGACAAGGGATTGGAGAAGTCACGGACCGGTTTTGGTGCCCGGCTGAACCGTTTCTTGGCTAACTTCCGCCACGTCGATGAAGATTTCTTTGACGACCTGGAGGACATGCTGATTGAATCCGATGTCGGTTACGACATGGCGATGAAGCTCAGCGACGAGCTCCGCGAAGAGGTTAAGCTGGAGAACGCCAAGAGCAAGCAGGACGTTTCTAACGTCATCATCGAAAAGATGGTCGATCTCTACGACGAGGCCGGGAAGGACGAAAACCCAGACCTGCAGATGGCTAAGGAAGGCCCAACCGTGATTATGTTTGTCGGCGTCAACGGGGCCGGCAAAACGACCACCATCGGGAAGATGGCGGCTCTCTTCAAAAAGCAGGGTAAGAAGGTCCTGCTGGCGGCCGCCGACACATTTCGGGCCGGAGCTACGGAACAGCTGGATGTCTGGGCTAAGCGGGACGGTATCGACATTGTCACCGGACCAGAGAACGGCGACCCGGCGGCGGTTGTTTTCGATGCAGTCCAAAAGGCGAAGAAGGAGGACTATAACATCCTCTTCGTTGATACGGCTGGTCGGCTGCAGAACAAGGTCAACCTGATGAACGAGCTGGCCAAGATGAAGCGGATTCTGACCCGGGAGATTCCGGACGCGCCCCATGAAGTCCTGCTGGTCTTAGACGCCACGACGGGGCAAAACGCCCTCAACCAGGCTAAACTCTTCAAGCAGAGTACCGACGTCACGGGAATTGTCCTGACCAAGCTCGACGGGACGGCTCGTGGGGGGATTGTCCTGGCAATCCGGAACGAACTCCACCTGCCCGTCAAGTACGTGGGCCTTGGTGAAAAGGTCGATGACTTGCAGAAGTTTAACGCCAGTGACTTTGTTTACGGCCTCTTCAAGGGCCTGGTTGAAGTCGACTAGGGAGATACCGCGATGGAAATTGAAAAGAACTACCGGATCAACTCCCTCTTTGAGTTTTACCAGCCGCTCTTGACCAAGAAGCAAAACGACTACTTGGAGCTCTATTATGGGGATGATTATTCTCTCGGCGAGATTGCCGAGAACTTTCACGTGAGTCGCCAGGCGGTTTATGATAATATCAAGCGGACAGAGAACATTTTGGAAGACTACGAAGCCAAATTGCACCTTTACGCCGAGTTTCAGGCGCGCAACAAGCAGGCGGACGAGATTCAAAATTACGTTCGTACCCACTACCCAGACGATACCAAGCTGAACAACTTGGTTGGCCATTTGGAAAGTTTGGAGGAAGAATAAACAATGGCATTTGAAGGATTAACTGAGCGCCTGCAAAAGGCTATGGAAAAACTACGGCGCAAACCTAAGGTCACGGAAGCGGACCTCCGGGAAACGATGCGGGAAATTCGCCTCGCCCTCCTGGAAGCCGACGTTAACTTTAAGGTCGTCAAGAACTTTGTAAAGATAGTCCGGGAAAAAGCTGCTGGAGCCGAAGTACTGAAGGGGTTGAACCCTGCCCAGCAAATCGTCAAGATTGTTAACGAGGAATTGACTAAGCTGATGGGGGAAGAAGCCGTTCCCCTAAACAAGGCCAAGCATATCCCAACCGTTATTATGATGGTCGGACTCCAAGGGGCCGGTAAAACGACCACCGCGGGGAAGTTAGCCCTGCGCCTAAAGAACGAGGACCACGCCCGGCCACTGTTCATCGCGGCCGACGTCTATCGGCCAGCCGCCATCACCCAGCTGCAACAGGTGGCATCGAAGATCGACGTGCCGGTCTTTGAGAAGGGGACGGACGTTGACCCCGTGGAGATTGTCCGCGAGGGGATGGAAGTTGCCAAGAAGAACCATAATGACTACGTGATCATCGATACGGCCGGGCGCCTGCAGATTGATGAACAGCTGATGGACGAATTGGCCAACATCAAGAAGCTGGTCAACCCGAACGAAATTCTCCTGGTAATCGACTCGATGACCGGGCAAAATGCAGTCAACACCGCCGAAGGATTTGACGATAAGCTCGATATCACCGGGGTTGTCCTGACCAAGTTAGATGGGGACACCCGTGGTGGGGCTGCCATGTCAATCCGGGCGGTCACTGGGAAGCCAATTAAGTTCGTCGGTGAAGGGGAAAAGATGGAAGACCTGGACGTCTTCCACCCTGACCGAATGGCTTCGCGGATCCTGGGCATGGGGGACATGATGACCCTGATTGAAAAGGCCCAGAAGAACTTTGACGAAGAGCAGGCCCAGGAAACCATGGATAAGATGCGGGAAAATACCTTTGACTACAATGACTTCCTCGCTCAATTAGACCAGGTAACCAAGATGGGGCCGATTGAAAATATTATTAAGATGATGCCGGGAATGGCGAACAACCCCGCATTGAAGAATATTAATATTGATCCAAAGCAGTTTGCCCACATCAAGGCAATTATTCTCTCAATGACGCCTGAAGAGCGGGAGAACCCTGATTTGATGAACCCCAGCCGGCGCCGGCGGTTAGCTGCTGGTGCGGGGCGGCCAATTGTGGAAGTTAACCGGATGATCAAGCAGTTTAACCAGATGAAGAAGATGATGAAGCAGGTCACGAATGGCAATATGAGTGGTATGCAGAATATGTTTGGTGGCCAGATGCCTGGTGGTAAGATGGGCCAGATGGCAATGAACCGGATGGCGCGGAAGATGAAGAAGGACAAGGCCAAGCAGATCAAGAAACTGCGCAAGCTCCGCAAGAAGAGAAAATAATTTAGACTGTCAAGAAAAACTACTTTACATTCTCTTCTAAGACTGGTATATTATTACCTGTTAAAAGAATTCATGGAGGTGCAAAAATGTCTGTTAAAATTCGTTTAAAGCGTATGGGTTCTAAGAAGCGTCCATTCTACCGGATCGTTGTTGCCGACTCACGTTCACCACGTGACGGTCGTTTCATTACTGCTTTAGGTACTTACAACCCATTGACTACTCCTAAGGAAGTCAAGTTTGATGAAGACGCTGTTATGGATTGGCTTCAAAAGGGTGCCCAACCATCCGACACTGTTCGTAACATGCTTCAAAAGGCTGGCGTTATGAAGAAGTACCACGAAGCTAAGTACGCAAAGAAGTAGTGATGAGTTATCATGACTGAGACAGATATAGAGGCGCTGATTCGTAGTTTAGTAACCCCACTTTTAAACCGTCCGGATGCCCTATCCATTACCCAAGACGATAGTGGCCGTTATCATCAGTACATTGTTGATGTTGACCCGGGGGATGTCGGTCGGCTGATTGGTCGGCAGGGACATGTTGCGGCGGCGTTACGTACCGTTGTTGAGGGGGCCCGTTTTCGGCGTTCTAACTCTAAAAAAGTCCGGTTACTGATTAATGATCATCGTCACTAATAAAAAGAGGCTGGGGAAAAACCTTGTGTTTTCTCCAGCCTCTTTCAGCTTTTCTGCACTTTGTACGATAAGGAGGCAAAAATTGAATTTCTTTAATGTTGGAAAAATCGTCAATACCCACGGCATCCGCGGTGAGGTCCGGGTCATGCCAACCACCGACTTCGTGAAGGAACGGTTCGCGGCGGGTCACCGGCTCTACCTGGACATGAAGGAGGAACCGCTGGAATTAACCGTTGAGAGGGCCCGTCAGCATAAGGGCTTCCTTTTAGTTAAGTTTGCGGGATATGACAACATCAACGATGTTCTGAACTTTCGGGACCATGAGTTAATGGTCACTGAAAAGGACCAGCAGCCCTTGGAAGACGGCCAGTACTATTACCGGCAAATCATCGGTCTGACCGTAAAGACCCTGGAAGGTGAAGAGCTGGGTACGATTAAGGAAATCATGGCGCCGGGAGCCAATGACGTTTGGGTTGTGGACCGGCCGGACAAGGCGGACCTCCTCTTGCCAGTGATTGACGACGTGGTTAAGAAGGTTGACCTTGAGAATCACCAGGTCCTGGTTGAATTGATGGAGGGGTTGGAATAATGAAAATTGATATTTTGAGCCTGTTCCCGGATATGTTCCAGGCTACCCTGGGCGAGTCAATCATTGGTAAGGCCCAGGAAAGTGGCTTCCTGGATATTAAGGTGACGGACTTCCGGGACTACACAACGGATAAACATAATCACGTTGACGATGCCCCGTTTGGTGGGGGTGCCGGGATGCTCCTCCAGCCGCAGCCAATCTTTGACGCCATGGCGGCAATCGATAAGGAGAACGCGGGTAAGTACCCTAAGGGCCGGGTTATCTTGATGGATCCAGCTGGTCGGCGCTTTGACCAGGAGTACGCCCAGGAGCTGTCACAGGAAGAGCACCTGACCTTTATCTGCGGTCACTACGAGGGTTACGACGAACGAATTCGCCAGCTGGTGACCGATGAGGCCTCCCTCGGTGACTATGTCCTGACTGGGGGCGAGCTGGCGGCGATGGTAATGATTGACGCTACGGTCCGCTTCGTTCCCGGGGTCTTAGGTAACATGTCCTCACCGATGGGTGATTCCTTCTCTAATGGTCTTTTGGAGTACCCCCAATACACCCGACCAGCTGACTTCCGGGGGATGAAGGTCCCCGAAGTCCTCACCTCTGGCAACCACCAGAAAATTAAGGAATGGCGGATGAAGGAGTCCCTGCGGCGGACCCTCCACCGCCGGCCGGACCTCCTCAAGTCAGCGAAGTTGAGCCGAAAACAGCAGCTGATGCTCCAGGATATCAAGCTGGACGAGAACCCGGACGTTCCTGACTAATGGTGGTAGCGATGAGAAAGCTAATTGAACGACTATTTTGGAAACAGAACCCGGGTGTCTACCAGCAAAAGGATGCTAAGCTTACGCCGAGTCTGCGGACGATTGACCTAATTGGCCTGGGAACAGGGATGGTGGTTGGGACCGCCATCTTCACTTTGCCAGGGATCGTTGCCGCCGAGCACACCGGACCGGCCGTGCCGTTGGCCTTCATCGTGGCGGCGATTGGTGCGGGCTTGTCAGCCTTGGCCTACGCTGAAATGTCCTCGGTCTTGCCCTTTGCCGGGTCGGCCTTTTCATGGATCAACGTCCTCTTCGGCGAATTCTTTGGCTGGGTAGCTGGCTGGGCGCTTTTGGCGGAGTACTTAATCTCGGTGGCGTTTGTTGCCTCAGGCTGGTCGGCCTATATGCAAGGCTTCTTAGCCAGTCTAGAGATTAAACTACCGGTGGCTTTGACCGGGGGTTTTAACCCAGCGAAGGGGTCGTACGTTGACATCCTGGCGGCCCTGGCCATTCTGGTGGTCGGCATCCTAATCTCACGGGGGGTTCACCAGGTGAGCCGGATCGAGAACTTCATCGTTTCCATCAAACTCCTGGTGATTATCATGTTTGTGGTTGTCGGGATGACGGCAATCCAGACGAAAAACTACGTCCCCTTTATCCCACCGCATAAGCCGGGCACGAGCTTTGGTGGCTGGCATGGAATCATTGCTGGGACCGCCCAGATATTTATCGCCTACGTGGGCTTTGACGCAATTGCGGCCAATACGGCGGAGACGAAGAACCCGCAGAAGACGATGCCTAGGGGGCTGATTGGGACCCTGGTACTGGGAACCGGTTTCTTTATTGCCGTATCTCTCGTGCTGGTGGGGATGTTTAAGTACTCCCGCTACGCCAACAACGCGGAGCCGGCCGCTTGGGCCCTCCGTCAGTCCGGTCACTACCTGACGGCCAACTTGTTGTCAATCGTGGCAATTGTCGGCATCTTCTCGGCTTTGATTGCGATTTTGCTGGCGTCGTCACGACTGATTTACGCCTTTGGCCGGGACGGGTTGTTGCCGAAGACCTTAGGTGTGGTGGATGGTCGCCACGTGCCCAACCATGCCCTATGGGTGATTACCTTTTTGGCGATGATCCTGGGGTCAGTTTTTCCGTTTACCTTCCTGGCAACGTTGGTCTCGGCGGGGACCCTGGTGGCTTTCATTTTCGTCTCGCTGGGAATTTACGCCCTGCGCCCCCGGGAAGGGAAGGACCTGCCGGACGCGCAGTTTAAGATGCCCTGGTACCCGGTGTTACCGACGATTTCGGCCCTCTTTTCAGCGGTGATTTTCTGGGGACTGAATCGGGACGCAAAGATCCTGATGGTTGGCTGGTTTGTGGTCGGCCTGGTGATTTACTTTGCCTACGGGCTGCGCCATTCGATAATTAACCAGGAACATCGGGATTAACCCTTGAAAGTCGCAGGGAAAGCATGTATAGTAGTTATTGGCTGTTTAGCTGTGAATAACGGTATTCCGCTGCCCGCTTGAGGACATGAATGTCGGCGAAAGGAAAGAAATTTTATGCGTCAAAATAAGTTAATCGAAAAGATTACGGCAAGTCAATTACGTGATGATATTCCAGACTTCCGTGCTGGGGACACTGTTCGTGTTCACGCCCGGATCGTGGAAGGTTCCCACGAACGTATCCAGATGTTCGAAGGGGTTGTTATCAAGCGCCACGGTGCTGGTATCAGCGCTACTTACACCGTTCGGAAGATCAGTAACGGTGTCGGTGTGGAACGGACTTTCCCAGTTCACTCACCACGGGTTGCTAAGATTGACGTTCTACGTCATGGTCGTGTACGTCGTGCTAAGCTGTACTACCTGCGGGCACGTACTGGTAAGGCTACGCGGATTGCTGAAAAGCGTCGCGACGAAGAAAAGTAATCTAATTGCAGTAAAAGAACCCTTGCTTAGGCAGGGGTTCTTTTTGGTTTAAAACTAAAATAAGGTAGATTGTCTATATACTCAGGTAGCGAGGACAGAAATCTAAGCAATAACATTTTATACTGTTGAACTAGCCACTTTTTATTCCAGCCAAAATTGGTTAAAATAGCCTCTGGTGATTTAAAAGTGAGAAAAAACGAAAATAACAAAATAGCTTCGCGTAAACAGATTCAGCAACGCCTCATCAGAATGAAGCAAAAGGGCGCTACGGAATTTAAAGAACACCTTGATAATCTAAACGATGGGGTTATTGCCATCATTTTAACCGTGATGGTCCTGGAAGTACCGCTCCCGAACCAAGCTGGCGTTTCCTACCGAAATTTTATGGGTTCGATTTTTATCTTTTTGGTAAGTTTCTTTGTGGTGGCTAACTTCTGGTATGACCTTAACCGGATGCTTTTGGTTCTTAACCGTGTCACTAAGAAGATGATCATCACCGACTTTGTTTTCCTCGCAGCGCTTTCGGTGATCCCAATGCTGACGAAGTGGATGATGTTGGAGCCAACCGGGTTAGCCGTCTTTGACTATGGAATTGCCTACTTCATTGCCAACCTGATGAAGCTTATCATTTCTGCCACCGCTTGGGAGGAATTTTTCAATGAGGTTGAGGGAAGCCCGAAGATGTTCTCAATGCGGCTCGGTCGCCGGCTTGTGATTGTTTTAGTTATTAACTTCATTCTGATTCTTTTGGCCTACATAATGGCGCGCTGGGTCCTGCTGGCCTACCTCGTGTTGACGATTTATAACTTTTTTTATCCTGAAAAAACGGCTGTTGACCAAAAAGTTAAATGATTGTCCTGCTCCATAATTAATAAAGGGAGCGTGACAGAAGTCATTTATGACTTCGTTTTCACGCCCCCGCGAGCGCAAATAGGGCTCCAGAGTTCGGTTATACCGGACACTGGAGCCCATTTGCGTACCGCGCTGTTCGTATTTGAACTTGGTAAAAGTACTTATGTCACAGCCCCTTTTTCTTTGTTCAGTGATCAGGTTATTATAATGATTTTACTGGACGTTGAATTATTGATATTCGGAGCACTAATTAGGATTCGATAAGCTCAATTGGTATGCTGGCTAAAGTTAATGAAAAGTCTTGACTATTTAAGCAAAATGGTGCATTATATAACCTGAATTTAGCAATTGGTCTAGTTAATGTAATGCTGAAAGGAAGATATTTGTGACCACGCTAGCTTCAATTGGTATATTTATTGACCAGGTGGCGCCAAACGAACTCTCTTGGCGTGCTCAGCAAAACCCTAACAATGGGTTTAGGTTGAGCGTAGCGGGGGAGGAGGCACTTTCCCGCTTAAGGCGGTCAGAAAGTATTAATGTTAGTAACCGGGTAATTATCCCCACGGATGCCCAGACAATCGCGGGTGTTTGTCGACAGGCAGAGCAGCTGACTCTTCTCGGTGATAATGTCTGGGTTCAGGTGCCAGTGATGATTGGCGGGCAATTCTGTGGTCCTTTAATTCGTCACCTGTTGGCCGCGGGCGTCCCGCTGCTTGTGATTGGCATTGCCAGTAAGCGGCAATGTTACCACCTTTTGCAAGAGATCGCATTGCAAGAGATCGCAGGATTTTCAACACCATGTCTGTTAGAATTAAGCCCTGCGATGGCCCGTTATGATACAATTGTCAGCGTTGCCTTGGCGCACCATTTTTCTCAAGTCCAGGTAATTGGTTGCGCAATGACTCCGGCAATGGTATGGGCACTGCAACATCTTCATTTTGATGGGGCAGTGATGACGCCTTTAGTCTATGCTCAGCTAACTTGCCTAAATCAACCATCAATTGGTCAGGCCTGCAGTGTTAAGACGCACAAGACCTATCAATTGGCTATTAACTAAAAAAAGAAGCCGAAGATTCGGCTTCTTTTTTGTTAGATTATGATTCTCGCCGCTTTTGCATGACGAACATGACAACAATGAAGTTGACTAGAAGTGTTAGTCCGGTAACGGCAAAAACCATCGGGTAGTCAAACAGTCCAGAAATTACCGAACCAATTATAGACCCAAGAACAGCACCGGCTGCCTGGAAGGACTGGTTGAGACTGAAAATCCGTCCAAAGGCTTCAGTCGGTATATCTAAAGTTAGGACCGTTTGGATGGCCGGGGTCAAAGCGGCATTGGCCAGGCCCAGGAGGAACCGCCAGAAGGCCAGTGACCATGGAGAATGGGTGAAGGTCATCGGGATAAATAGGACAAAGGCAACCGCCAGTCCGGTTCGCAAAACAACCTTAGGACCAATCTTATCCATCGTATGGCCAACCTTTGAAGCAGAGACCAGTGTCCCCAGTCCCGGGGTCGCAGCCACGATTCCCGCAACTAGGGCCACGTTTCCTTGGTTATGCATCAGAGACTTAACGTACAGACTGATGATTGGCGTAATGGACATTGATGATGAAATGACTACCATCGTCGTGAAAAACATTGTGATGATGGTTGCTGGGTTGTCCAGTTCCTGAAAGATCTGGCCAAGGGGCTTCATCTTCTCTTTCTTGATTGGGGTAAAATGTTCCGTCGTTAAAAAGGTCGTCCCCAAGAAGTTGAGGAACATCAAGATACCGGTGATAAAGAACGGGATTCGGTAACCAAACGCTCCCGAAAGAACACCCCCGAGGAGGGGCCCCACCAGGTTGCCAGCTACCCCTGCCGTGGTCATCGCCGTCATTACCCAGCCAGAGTGGGACCGCGGGGTTTCACCGGCCATCAGTGCGGTTGCGTTATTGATGTACCCGGAAAAGGCCCCCTGGAGGAAACGGAGGGCAATGATCATCCAGACATTTTGTGCCAGGCCAATACAGAAAATTGTACAGGCCATCACCCCGGCCGCCCGCATGCACATTAATTTCCGCCCTTTCCGGTCCGCCAAGTTGCCCCACAGAGGTGAGACAATTGCCTGGCTGACGAAGGTGGCCCCAAATGCTAGCCCGGAGAAGATGTTCAACTGAAAGTGACTGAAGTTACCAAGTTCGTTGATAAACAACGAAATAAAGGGCATGGTCATTGAGTAGCCAGCCCCGGTAATGAAGGCTCCTAGCCAGAGAGTGTAAAAGGTGCGGTGCCGGCCCTGGGGGTACTGGTCATCACTACTTGTTCCCATTTTTCATCTCCTTTTGAAGTTAACAATTAGTTATTGTAACAGGAATTAGCGCCGTTTACTAATTTTTAGATAGTGAGCAAAGGTAAACATCATTAAGACAACCAGGAGGACGGTGATCCACATTGAGAGACGGATCCCGTCGATTAGGTTAGTCGGAATCCCCGCGATGACAACCAGCATCGTTACTGAAACAGCTCCGGAAACCTGGCGAAGCGTGTTATTAAGGGCAGTCCCGTGGCTATTCTCTAATTGAGAAAGACCAGAGAACGCTTCTGATAAGGCCGGACTAAAGACAAAGGCGTTGCCAATCATCCGGACAGTGTAGGCCAGCGTTAAGACCAGGATTGACGAATGCGAAGAAATGGTAACGAAGGGATAAGAGGCAACGAGCATCAAGACCCCACCAGTGATGATCAACCACTTGGGACCATATTCGTCGTAGAGGCGGCCGATAAAGGAGGCCGCTACCCCATTACAAATGGCGCCCGGGAGGAGGATTAAACCGGACTTGAAACTCCCCATCCCCAGAACATTTTCACTGAAGATCGGTATTAGCTGTTCAGTTCCGAGAAGGATCATGAAGGCGAAGATCCCGACAAAGGTCATCAAGCGAAAGGACGGGTACCTGAAGATCTGCACCTTTAGCATTGGGTTTGCCAAATGGAGCTGGCGCTTGACGAAAAAGGCAATAATGACCAGTCCGCAGGCCAGCATTGCCCAGCCAATCCAAACGTTGATTTCAAAAACCGTTAGACTACCGAGGGCCAGGGCTGAACCAACGAGGGAAATGAGGACAGATAGGTAGTCAATCTTGATATCCCTGGTTGCCGAGAAGTTTTGAAGCTTAAAATAACCAATAATGAAGATGACGACCATAAATGGTAAGACGGCAATGAAAAGCCAACGCCAGGAGAGAACTTGTAATAAGAACCCTGAGAGGGTCGGGCCAATTGCTGGGGCAGTTGAGATAACCAGGCTAGAAAGGCCAAGAATTGCCCCGCGCTGCTTAATGGGGTAGATGGAGATCATCGTTGTCATTTGAAACGACATCAGCATCCCACTAGCGGCGGCTTGCATTAACCGGGCTAATAATAAAGAATAGAAATTGGTAGCCAGGCAACCGATGGTGGTACCAACGATAAATGCACCGATTGTCCATAAGAAGACCTGGCGATTAGTAAATTTTTCGTACATATTAGAAGACAGCGGGGTAACGATCCCAATGATAAGGGTATAGCCAGTCGTTAGCCACTGCACAGCATTTAAGGAAACGTGTAACTCATGTTCAATTACCGGCAGTGCCGTAATCATCATTGTCTGGCTGGCTAGGCTGACAAAGGCTGATAAGAGGAGGATGGCGGTGATTAAGCGGCGGGTTTTAGTTGAGATAGTTGGACTAGACGATGACAAGGTATCCTTCCTTTCAAAACGATAATTCACTCAACCAGTTTAGCACCTTTACGACGAAAATTGCTAATGAAAATCGGGGTAAAAAGGTAATATACTATTAATAGGAATAAAAAGGAGGAATCACGGTTTGAAAACAAGAATTGCCGTTTTTTCGGATGTCCACGGTAACCTAAGTGCCTTGCAGGCGATGTATCAAGATAGCTTAAAACAGGGTGTTGACCAGTATTGGTTTATTGGTGACCTCTTGATGCCGGGCCCTAGTGTTACCCGGGTGTGGAAGCTCTTTGAAAAGATGAACCCAGCGGTTGTTGTCCGGGGAAATTGGGATGACTTGGTGGTCCGTGGTGCCCGGGGATTGATGGACCTGGACAAACCTTCCCACGTCTATTTTGCCCGCCTCGCTCAATATGTGGCGCGGCACGCGTCTGTCCAGGTGATTGACAGTATTGCCAACTGGCCAATGCACGTTACCAAGCAAGTGGGGCCACTGAATTTTGGTATTTCTCATAACTTGCCCAATTTAAACATGGGCCAGGCCCTCTTTCCCACCCAGTCGACTAGTAATTTTGACAAGCTTTTCCAGGTCAAAACTGACCAGCCAGTCGACGTGGCAATTTATGCCCATGTTCACCACGAGTTGCTCCGTTACTCAAATGATGAACGAATTATCCTCAATCCGGGGGCGGTCGGGGAACCCTTTAACCACTGGCAGCCTTTACAAAGAGACCTGCGCGCCCACTATTTGATTCTAGAGATTGACGACCGGGGGATGGCCGAGACAAGTTTCCGTCATGTTGCCTATGACCGGACGGTCGAAAGTGACCGGGCAAAAACGGATGCCATCCCGTATGCCGAGTTATACCAGTTGATGATGAAGACTGGCTTAGCTTACACTCATGACCAGGACCTGCTCGCCCGTTACAATAAAAAATATAATTACGCGGATGAATATCGCCAATTTGCCCAGGAAAAGTTGAAGTAAGCCCTTTTAGTTGCTTTTGGTCAATGAATGTCAGATAATCGGTAATGAATGAATTCGCAGATGTTTAATGTTAGTTGTTTGTTACATAAAGTAATTTCTAAATAAAAGGAGCGAAAGCAACTTATATGGCAAAAAAGTCAAAAATTGCTAAATTACACCACCAAGAAGCGTTAGTTAAGAAGTATGCAGCTAAGCGGAAGGCGTTGAAGGCCAAGGGTGACTACATTGCCTTATCCAAGCTGCCACGCAATTCAAGTGCGGTGCGGCTGCACAATCGTGACCGGTATGATGGTCGACCACATGCATACATGCGTAAGTTTGGCATGTCCCGGATTAATTTCCGGAACCTTGCCCATAAGGGACAGATTCCGGGTGTCCGTAAGGCTAGCTGGTAGAAAAAGGAGAACTACCGTTAGCCATACCTGGGCGGTAGTTCCTCAATTAAAGTTAGTTAAAGCAGGCGGGTGTTAATGGAACACCACGCCTGCTTTTTGTCTATAATTTTTTAGAATAATTCTAAAAAGGCCTTGATTAATTCCACAAGTTGGTTATACTTATAAGTGTAGTTAAGAATGATTCTAATTTAAGGAGAGGATATCTATGAATTTTGTTGGACACGAAATTGAAGACTTCAAGGTAAATGCATACCAAGACGGTGAAACAAAGGAAGTTACTAAGAAGGATGTTCTTGGCAAGTGGGCCATCTTCTTCTTCTACCCAGCTGACTTCTCATTTGTTTGCCCAACCGAATTGGAGGCTTTGCAAGACAAGTACGAAGACTTCAAGAAGGCTAACGCTGAGATCTACTCCGTTTCTGAAGATACTGAATTTGTCCACAAAGCATGGGCTGAAGCATCTGACAAGATTGGTAAGATCAAGTACCACATGCTTGCTGACCCTGCTGGTAAGTTAGCCCGGATGTTTGATGTCTTAGACGAAGATGCTGGCCAAGCTTACCGTGGTGTATTCATCGTGGACCCAGATGGCAAGATCCAATCCTACACGATCAACAATATGGGTATTGGCCGGAGCGCTGACGAAATTCTGCGGACCCTGCAAGCTGCTCAATTCGTTCGTGAACACGGTGACCGGGTATGCCCAGCTAACTGGAAGCCAGGTCAAGACTCCATCAAGCCAAGCTTAGACCTTGTTGGTAAGCTTTAATCCGAAAATGGGTGATTAGTTATGGCAGATGAACACTTATACGACCTGATCATCGTTGGGGCCGGGCCAGCAGGATTGTCTGCCGGACTGTACGCCGGTCGGGCGACCCTAGATACCTTGGTCCTTGAGGGCGATACCGTCGGCGGCCAGGTCACTACAACCTCCGTGGTTTACAACTACCCCGCCGTGGAAAAAGTCGACGGGACCCAGCTAATGAACCAGATGCAAAAGCAGGTGGCTGATTTTGGTGTCACCATCGAACACGACCAGGTTGAAAAGTACCAGCTGAAAGACGAAATTAAGGTCCTGGTTGGTAATAGTGGCAAAAAGTACCACGCCCGCAGCGTGATTATTGCCACCGGTGCTAAGCCGCGCAAAGTGGGCTTTCCCGGTGAAGATGAATTCCGGGGACGCGGTGTTGCATACTGCTCGACCTGTGACGGTGAATTGTTCACCGGCCTGCAGATTTTCGTTGTCGGTGGCGGTTACGCCGCTGCTGAAGAAGCCGACTACCTGAGCCGGTTTGGTAAGCACGTTACCGTCCTTGTTCGCAGCGACCACTTCAAGTGCCCACCGTTGATGGCGGCCCGGGCTTTGAACAACCCAAAGGTCTCGGTGGAATACAATACCGAGATCAAGGAAGTCAAGGGTGATGACTACGTAACGGAAGCCACCCTGGTCAACAACAAGACGGGTCGGGAGACAACCTACCACGTTGACGAAGGCGACAATACCTTTGGCATCTTTATCTACGTCGGGACCCAGCCAGCCACCAAGAACCTGCAAGGCATCGTTGACTTGGACGACCGCGGTTACATCAAGGCCAATGCCAATGGTGAAACCAACGTTGCCGGGGTTTATGCTGCTGGGGATGTTATTGTGAAGAATCTCCGCCAGATTATCACGGCGGCTTCTGATGGGGCCGTAGCAGCAACGGCGGCGGAGCAATACATCACCACCCAAAAGCAAAAGCAGGGGATTCCAATCCATGCTGACGTGGCCAAGAAGGCCGCTAAGACAGTTGGTCAAACCACCAACCTGGAAGAGCAGGAAAAGGTAACGCCGCACGAAGGCAACTGGCTGAGTGCTGATATCGACAGTCAACTGAAGCCAATCTTTGACCGCCTGACCAAGGATGTCACCCTGGAAGTCAACACCAATGACAGTGATTTGAGCCAGCAGCTGGTCAGCTTTGTGACCGAGTTTGCCGGCCTCAACGACCACTTCACGGTAACGACAAAGAAGGGTAGCGGTGAATGCCTGCCACTGTTGAAGCTCCTGGACGCAGATGGTAACGACACCGGCTTGCACTATGTCGGGATTCCAACCGGTCACGAACTGAACTCCCTGGTTCTTGGGGTCTACAACGTGGCTGGTCCGGGCCAGACGATTGCACCTGAAATGGTGGATCGGATCAAGAAACTACCTGCTGCTAACATCAGAATTGGGGTTTCTTTGACCTGCCACTTCTGCCCAGACGTGGTCGCGGCTTGTCAACGGATGGCTTCGCTGAATCCAAACAT
This sequence comes from Limosilactobacillus panis DSM 6035, assembly GCF_001435935.1. GTDB lineage: Bacteria > Bacillota > Bacilli > Lactobacillales > Lactobacillaceae > Limosilactobacillus > Limosilactobacillus panis. The sequence goes on along the minus strand of NZ_AZGM01000016.1, from coordinate 14,364 downwards.
TACCGCGACAATGATTGACCTCCAACACTTCCCGGAACTGCGGAAGAATAAGAAGATCATGAGTGTGCCAGCAACAATGATTGATGACTCACCGGTGATCTTTGGTAGCCAATCACTTGAACAGTTAGTTGCGGCTGTGGAAAAGTATCAATAGGTAAAATTAAAGCGAAAAGTTGCGAGATTGTAGCTCTTCGCTGAATATGAAGGCTTCATGCATGCGGATTCTTCCGGGTGCGTGAAGCTTTTTGTTTAAAACGTATATTTGCTGATAAACTGATTTCGATTCTTTCACCAGCCCCTTATCTGTTTTGACCGTAATTATATTTTGAAGGTAAATGCTACGCAACTTTTTAAATAGTGGGGAAATAAATAATGCTTTACTTTATTAACTTTGGAATGCCAGATTATAAGTCCGGAATTGAGCATGCCGAACTCAAGCGTCTGCGTTTGTTTGAACAGCACGATTACCCGTGCAAGATCATTATTCATGACTGGAGTCGGGACCTTCACGCCACTGCGGCCCGGGCGGGGGTCGATGACCAGCACTTGCTCTCTATGTTTGACTACTTTCAAAAGACGGTTAGTGTCCCCCAACAACGGGTAACGGTCACGGATATTGATCTTGGTATCAGTAATCCACAACTGGTTAAGGATGGGCCCAACCACCGCTACCTCGTGTCGCGTCCGGACGGCCGGCTTTTGGCGCGGGTCAATTACGATGAGGAAAATAATGAGCAGGTAACCTCGGTTGAATTGTTTGATGGATATGGCAACCTTTACCGGGTCGATATTTACGATTCCCGGGGTTTCCGGACCCTTTTGCAGTGGTATTCACCTGATAATAAAATTGACAACGAGGAATGGGTCACCCCGGATGGTCAAGTGGTGATGCGTGCCTTTCATAAGTTCAATGCTCAGGGTAAATTGGTCACCACTGGCTGGTGGCTACAAGACCACAAGCAGCTTGTCCACCAGTTTGCAACGCTGGACCAATTATTTGCCTACTTCTTGAATGTAGTTAATGAAAAGGGGCAAAACACCTTTATACTGGACCGCTCTTTACTTGCCGATGATGCCCTAATTCACCTTGACCGTCCAGCATATACGGTTATGCACCTTCATAATTCTCAAGCGGGCAATGCTCAAGACCCCCTCCATTCGGTTCTTAATGATAATTACGAATACGCCCTCGTCAACATCAATAAGTATTCGGCTTATATCTGTGCGACTGCTCGCCAAACAAAGGATGTCATTACCCGCTTTCACCCGACCTGTGACATGTACACGATTCCGGTGGGGATTGTCCCAGAAAGTCAGTTAAAAGCCCCCCGTGTTCCAGAAAGCCAACGAATCTTTGGCAAGATTATTGCGGTTGCCCGGATTGCCCGTGAAAAGAACCTGGGGGCGTTGATCAAGGCAGTTGAGATTGCCCACGACCGGGTGCCAGAAGTGACCCTTGACCTGTACGGCTATCCTGATTCAGCCAATAATTATGGGGAAAAGCACAAGCTGACTAAGCTTATTCACGAACTGAACTTGACAGATGTAGTGACCTTTAAAGGTTACACCAGTAATGTGGAAGCCGTTGAAGACCGGGCCCAGATATTTGGCCTGACCTCGGTTATGGAAGAATTTAATCTCTCCATCATGGAAGCCATCTCCCATGGTGTGGTTGGTGTGACCTATGACGTTAATTACGGCCCCAATGATATCATTCAAGATGGCCAAAATGGGTACGTGGTTGACTATGGTGATTACCAGGCTTTAGGAGCCCGGCTGATCACCCTTTTCAAGGACCCCGCCTTAATGCAAAAGATTAGTGATGGTGCGTACGATTCTGCCCGTCGTTATTCGCCAGATAATGTTTGGCAGGGGTGGAAAAAACTGATTGATACCGCTAAAGAACGGTTGAAAGGGGTAGAGTAGATGATTTATCTGATTGGCGAAAATGTATTTAGCCTGAATTCGGGGACCGAGTTTTCCCAGTTTCAACGATTGCATGCCTTAAAGAGGGCCGGACATGAGGTAAAGATTGTCACCCGGAACTATAACCGTTTTCTTAGTCAGAACTTAAAGCAGCACGGCCTTGACCAACAAGATTCAATCAATATGTATGATTTCTTCCAGAAGGCCCTGAACCAGCCGCGAAAAAAGCAGGGTCTTCGCTACCTCGAGAGCATTCTCCTTCAGGACTACCATGTTGTGGGAATTGATAATAACCGGTCAGAAGTCCACTACCAGGGAAAAACAATTGCCAACATTCACGTGATGCCCGCAACAGTCGGCCTGGTTGGGGATGTTGAATACCTCGATGACCTGGGCCATCCTGCCGTCCGTGAGTACTGGGACTGGCGGGGATTCAAATCAATGGTTGAATCTTATCATCCAGACGGGACAATTGGGAGCCAGCGTTTTCTTGATCCACACGGGCAGGTCGTTTTAGAGATTACCCACATGAATATTGACGGCCAGGTCCGGCCGACAATGTGGAAGCTCCTTAATTATGGGGGACATAACCGTATTTTTGATTCCGAGTCGGCAATTTTTACCTTCTTTCTAAACGAGTTAAATCGTCAACGGCAAGGAACCTTTATCAGTGACCGGCGAAGCTTAGATGCCAATGTCTTAGCGGTTGATCAACCCGTTCAGACGATTGCGGTAATCCATAGTCAAGCCAAAGATAAGCAGGGAATTTATGCCGATTACCAGTTGGCGTTAAACGGAAATACAACCACTCACTTTGACAAGGTGGCCCTACCTACTAAGCAGGAGGAACGGGCCCTTCGCCGGTTCGTTACTTACCCTAACTGCTTGCATCATGTAATGGACTGCTATTACAAAGTGACAACTAAGGACCGTCAATTAAGTGCCAAACCAACGCTGGTCTACCGCGGCATGCTAACGGAAGTGAAGCGGATTTTGGACCTCATCTCCGCCTTTCAACTTATTCACCAGCAGTTACCAAATGCCCGTTTTGTCATGCAGGGCTACTTTACCGCTGGTTATCAATCGTCGGTTGAAAATTTGATTAAGCAGTCGGGCCTTAACGATAGCGTCGATTTACTGAATTACAAGGTGCAGCCAACCATCTATGACCATACCGACCTCTTCATTAACGCCAGTGAGAATGAGGGGCTGGGGATGAACATGGTGGAAAGTATGAGCCACGGCGTCCCAGTGATCAGCTATGACGTTCCTTACGTAAATACTTTATTGCCAAATAATAATTTGGTCGCAAACGGGGACCCAGCAGCCCTCGCAAAGCGGGTAGTAGCCACTTTAAGTGATTCACAAGGGTACGCGGCTTTATCGAAAAAGGCCTACCAGATTGCAGGCCAGTATAACGAAACCGACTTTGTAAGGCAATGGGAAGAACTATTGGGTTGAAAAATATTAGCACCTGGAATTAACCTCTAAACGGGCGAGTTCGAAGCGCTTATTTCCTGTAACGACTTTCTAACATTCGAAAAGGGGCTGGTGAGAAAATTATTTCTCCCGGCCCCCTTGTAATTAAAATTATCAAAGGTTTTCATCTGTATTGAAGTTTAACGGCGAATAATCGGTCATCTTGGTGATCAGTTCCAGGACCAGCTTCTTGTAGGCATTCATGGTGTCGACCGCAAAGTTGTTGCTCTGCTGGGTCAGGTAGGCCGGCCGTTTGTCGGCCGCCAGTTTAGCAACAACGGCGTCCGTTTCCTGGATCATCTTAATGGCGGCACTCTTGCGCTCCTTTTGGACATCCTCTAAGAGGGGCAAGAAGTCATGGAGGTGGCTGTCAACGAGGACGCTGGCGTGCTTGAAAATCCAGTAGGCCGAGTTAAGTTGGGCGGGAAGCTTGCCCCGCTTGTAAGGCGCCGGAACATCGGTAATGCCGTTGAAGAAGGGCACGTAGGTACTTTGTGCCGCCACGCCCATTGCCAGCCAGTGGATATTGGCTCCCGGCTGCCGGTTCATCTGGAGAACGTGGGACTCTTGGGTCTTGGCCAGGCTGATTGGCCGGTACTTGTGGGCATCCGGGCCCTTACCTAGTGGGTCATAAGGGGTGCCTTCAAAGTGGTTGGCCAGGTACTGCTGGGCATCGAAGACTGACAGCTTCTTTTCCGGCTTCATGATGAAGGGGAGGTCGGTATCCTCAGGGTGCTCGTCCTTAGCAGCGTTAGGGCTGAACATCTGGTGACCAACCCAGACCCGGGGTTCACTGTAAATGGCGTCTGACCGGTCGGCGGTGCCGAAGATCTGCCGGAAGTTGAAGCCTTCCTTGGCCGGGTTGAGGTGGTTGGCGGCCACGAAGTCCTGGATTCCGGGGTGGAACATGAAATTATCCAAGTCATTAAAGTCAATTTCCTGGATGGCCAGCTGATTAGCGACCACCGCGTAGGAATCATCCGGGATCCGCTGGGCCACCCAGTAGTGCCCACTGCCACTCTCAAAGTACCAGGCTTCATCGTTATCGGCGAAGAGGACCCCGTTGGTTTCACCGGTCCCATATTTGGCAATCAAGTCCCCGAGCCGTTGGACACCTTCACGGGCAGTCTTAACAAAGGGGAGGACGACGGTGATCATGGCCTCCTCGTTCAGCCCATCCGGTACTAAGGGGTCGTAGCCCAGGACCAGTGGGTTGGCGTAGGCACTTTCGGTCGCACTCATTGCCACGTCGTATTCGTTAATGCCGTCTTCTTCAAACAGGCCTTCCTTGTCCGTCCATTCCGGGGTGGCCGTGTAGCGAGCGCTGTTTGTGGGCAGCTCCAGTTCAAACTTCGAGTCCTTGGAGATGAAGCGTTTGCCAAGGGCCCCGTGCTGGTGGACGACCATGTGTTTGGGCCAGGCGGCTTTGGCGTCTTCGTTTCGCCCAATCATGATTGTGCCGTCGATACTTGCGTTTTTACCAATTAAGATGCTTGTGCAGGCACTTAACTTATTTGTCATGGAATTTAGAAACTCCTTTTTTGTGATTATTAACGTTTATCAATTGTACATTGAAAATCACCGGAAGTCGACTGGGATGCTAGCAAAATAATTGTTTTCATTTAAAGGCGCCGATAATATAATAGTGAAGATAAAAAGTAAGGGAGCAAGACACTATGGAGCAAATCTCTGTATTAATCATAATGGTAGCGGCGCTGATCATTCCAATCGTGATGGCCCGCTTCAAAGTTTCAAACGTGCCCACCGCGGTTGCGGAAATCGTAATGGGGATCATTCTCGGTAAAAGTGTGCTTAACATTGTATCCCCAAACGCAATCCTAAATATGATGTCGACCTTTGGGGTGATCATGTTGATGTTTCTTTCGGGAATGGAAATCAACTTTGACCTTTTCAAACGTCAGCCGGGAAAAAAGCGCGATAGCAAGTCATCGGTTAGTCTGGCGAGCCAGTCCTTTCTTGTAGTAATTATTACTGCAGTAATCTTGGGTTCAATTCTGCACTTCATCGGCCTCTTTTCGGACGTCTTCTTGGCCACCATCCTCTTCTCGACGGTGGCCCTCGGGGTGGTCATCGCTACCCTGAAGGAAAAGGAGATCCTTGGCCGGCCAGCAGGGCAGACTATCCTGTTGACGGCAGTGCTGGGGGAAGTTGTTCCGATGCTTTCCCTTACCATTTACGCTTCCATTAATGGTGGCAACGCTGGCCGGTTATGGCTGATCCTCCTCCTGTTTTTGGCCGCTATCGTCCTCTTACGTCGGTTTAAGCAGCCCTATATCTGGTTCAACCGAATCTCTAAATCGACAACGCAACTCGATATTCGGTTGGCCTTCTCATTAATTTTTATTTTGGTGACGATTGCGGAGACTGTGGGGGCCGAGAACATCCTAGGAGCTTTCTTGGCCGGGATGGTCATGAAACTATTGGAACCGACGGAGGCAACAAAGGATAAGCTGACCTCGATTGGTTATGGCTTCTTGATTCCGTTCTTCTTTATCATGACTGGGGTGCGCCTCGACTTACGGACCTTGGTTACTCACCCGCAAGCTTTAGTACTGATCCCGGTTTTGGTTGCTTGCTTTATCATTGCCAAGTTACCAATCATGTTTATTTATAAACGGCGCTTTTCACCCCGCAATTCCTTTGCCGGCAGCTTCCTGGTGGTAACCACAATTACCCTGGTCCTGCCTTCGTTAACAGTTGCTCGCAACCTCCACGCCATCACTAGTACCCAATCGGATGCCTTCATTTTGGCGGCCGTGGTGGTTTGCTTGATTGCACCCGTGATTTTCAACTCACTTTACAAGCTAGAAAAAGCCGACCTAATTAAGCAACGGGTTGTCTTTGTCGGCACCAATACCTTTAGTGTGCCGGTTGCCCAGCAGCTTTCAAGAAATTGGTACGAAGTTCGGATGCTGACGGATAGTGCAGAAAACTATAAGACCTATAATAGCGAGGTTAGTGCCTTAACCTACCTGCCAGAACTAACTGAGGAAGCATTACAAAAGGGCCACTTCTTTGATACCGACGTGATGGTCCTGGCTTTCCCAAGTGACAAGAAGAATGCCCGACTGGCAGTGATGGCCAAGAAGGCCGGTGTAAGCCGGGTAATTGCCGGACAAAATGCGCCGGGACGAAACCGTGAAAAGGTTAGTGCCTTGGCCGATATCGGGGTGGAAATCTATAACACCTTTAACGTCCAGATCAGTGTCCTCCGTTCCCTGATTGAGACGCCATCGATTCTGGAAATGTTAACGGATACTGATGCTGGCCTATATGAAGCTGTAGTTCGCAACCAGCGGTTTATTGGACGTGAGTTACACACCCTGCCGTTCATTGACCAGATTACGGTTAGCCGGATCTACCGCAACCACCAGGCAATCTCGCCCCATGGTGATACGGTCTTAGAAGAGGGCGATCACATGATCTATACTGGCGAAAGAGCAGCTGCTGAAGAAGCCCGTAGGCAGTTGCGACGGCGGAATTAATCGCTTTCAGGGATATCTTTATTACTATATTTATGGTAAGATGAAGAAAGATTAATCGAGGAGGGTATTACTCATGCCATTGGTTCATATTGACCTGATTGAAGGCCGGAGCGAAGAACAACTCAAGGGCCTTGTTAAAGATGTTACCGCAGCGATTTCAAAGAACGCCAATGTTCCAGCAGACCGGGTGCACATTGTCTTAAATGAAATGCGTAAGGACCGTTACAGCGTTGGCGGGACGATGGTAAGTGACAAAAAATAACTAATTAAAAGCCACCCGGGGTAATGCCTAGGGGGCTTTTTTGCTGGAAAGGATGAACAACTTTGAATGAGCAACAGTATATAATGGCGATTGACGAAGGAACCACAAGTGCCCGGGCAATTATCTTTGACCACGCCGGTAAGAAGATTGGCATGAGCCAAAAAGAATTTCCCCAGTACTTTCCACAGCCTGGCTGGGTCGAACATGACGCAATGGAGATTTGGGATAGTGTCCAGGCGGTTATCTCCGACGTTATGATTAAGACCCAGATTAAGCCTTATAAGATTGCCGCAATTGGGATTACCAACCAGCGTGAGACCACCGTTATCTGGGATAGAAAGACTGGGAAACCTATTTACCATGCGGTTGTCTGGCAATCAAAGCAAACCAGTGCGATTGCGGAGCAACTGATCAAGGACGGGTATAAGGATATGATCCATGCGAAGACCGGCTTGGTAATCGACTCCTACTTTGCTGCTACCAAGATCAAGTGGATCTTAGACCGGGTTCCGGGAGCCCGGAAGCGGGCTGCCAAGGGTGAGTTGATGTTTGGGACCATTGACACTTGGCTCTTGTGGAACCTGAGTGGACGCCGGGTCCACGCTACCGATGTGACGAACGCCAGCCGGACGATGCTCTTCAACATTCACAAGCTGGAGTGGGACCAGGATATTTTGGACCTGCTGGATATTCCACGAGCCATCCTGCCGGAAGTCAAACCTAGTTCGGCTATCTTTGGTTACACTGGTGACTACCACTTCTATGGGGTCCAAATTCCAATTGCCGGAATTGCCGGTGACCAGCAGGCCGCCCTCTTTGGCCAGGCCGCTTATGAAAAGGGGTCGGTCAAAAACACTTACGGGACTGGGGCCTTTATCGTAATGAATACGGGGCTTGAGCCGACCCTCTCGGATAATGGCTTATTAACCACGATTGCTTATGGAGTCAACGGTAAGACTTATTATGCCCTAGAAGGAAGCATCTTTGTTGCCGGGTCCGCTGTTCAGTGGCTACGTGATGGATTGCAGCTGTTTAAACATGCTAGTGAGTCCGAACAGATGGCCTTAGATGCCCAAACGACCGGTGGCGTTTACGTGGTCCCATCCTTCACCGGACTCGGCGCCCCATACTGGGACCAGGAAGTCCGGGGGGCCATCTTTGGCCTAACCCGAGGGACGAATCGTAAACACCTGGTCCGGGCAACATTAGAGTCAATTGCCCTCCAGACTCGGGACGTAGTTGATACGATGGTCAAGGATACCAAGCTCCCGTTAACTGCCCTGACGGTTAACGGTGGGGCCTCCCGAAACAACTTCATGATGCAGTTTCAGGCAGATATCTTGCAGACACCAATCAAGCGGGCGGCCATGGAAGAGACGACCGCCCTGGGTGCCGCCTTTTTGGCGGGGCTGGCAGTTGACTTTTGGGCTGACCAGGATGAATTACGCCAGTTTTCCAGGATTGGCGATAAATTTGATCCGCAGATGACTGTAGAACAGGCTGATAAAATATATGCTGGCTGGCAGCAAGCCATTAAGGCCGCACAGTTTTTCAGTCACGGTAAATAAATTAATAATAGGTGAATTTAATGGAACAAAAACAACCTAACCAGATGATTGCGGCACTCCGGACGTTTGTAAAAGAAAATCGGGAGGACCAGTTTGGTCCCCACGAGTCGTTATATGTCGAGATCTTAAAACAGTGGGAAAACCTGAATAGGTATTCCATGGCCTGGGCGGATCCTAAAAGTCAAAGGCTTGCCAAAGACTACTGGCGGGGGATGAACTCATGGTTTAAAAAGTTCATTCGTCAGCAGGATAAGGTCTTAGAACCACAGGCTTTTAATAACCGTGAACTATTCAACCTGTTTGAACAGACGGCTAAGCAAATGGCAACGGATATCCTGTTGATGTTGCCAGATGGTCAGACCAAGCAGTCGGTGGTTAAGATCAATGACTTTGCCTTCCGTCTGCGGACTGAACTCCTGGAATTTAACCAGTTGAACCGGGACGGTTTGACCCCTGCAGACTTTGAGCTCCTGCTGGAATACTGGCACGAGCTTTATCAGCTGGTCGGGCTGCAAGATGAAGAAGTGAATTAAAAAGCTGGAGGAAATTTTCCTCCAGCTTTTTGTTGTATTCGATATTAGTGAATGTGGCTAAGATGATGCTTGCCTTCTGCCTTACTTCATCTGGTCGTTTTGTGGATATTTCATTTCGGTCCAGGCACCGAAGCCTTCGTGAAGGGCCTTGAGGTCGTCAGCCCGGTTAATTGGAATGCCCAGTTGCGGGGCTGAGAAGGTATCAATCAGCCCTTGGGTCAGGTGGCTTGCCTTGGCCTGGGCAGCGGTTAGTGTGGTGACCACCTCATCAGCATGGCCGTTTAAGACCTTGTCGGCAAACAAGGGGTCAATCAGATTTTCCCGTCCAACGGCAACCAGGTCCGCGAGAGCAAGGGCCATTTCGGCATCTTCCTTGCTGGTGATGCTACCGACAATGATTTCCTTAGCACCGTTCAGGTATGGCTTGAAGAGGGTTGCATATGGCTTAGCCGAGTCGTCAAACTTCTGGTCGGCTTGTTCTCGGTCCATCAGGAGGGCGTCCCCTGGCTTGGAGTCATACTTCAGCATTGATAGGTGGATGTAATCCAAGTTGAATTCCTTAGTCAGGTGATCAATCAGCTGGGTAGCCTCGTGCCAGGTGTAGCCAACGTTCTTGCCGTGAATTTCTTCGGGAGAGATTCAGTAACCGACGATGAAGTCCTTCGGAGCATACCTCTTGACAACATCCGTTACTGACTTAACGACCGCAATCGGGAAGTTCATCCGCTTCTCCAGGTTGCCGCCCCAGTGGTCCGTCCGCCGGTTAGAATACTGGGAGAAGAACTGCTGGATCAAGTAGTGGTTAGCACCGTGGATTTCGACACCGTCAAAGCCAGCTTCAATTGCCCGCTTGGCGGCAGTACCGAAGTCGGTGATGACCTGCTTAACCTGCTCATTGGTGAATTCATGGACCTTATACGGCAGGAACGGGAAGTCGATCGCGCTCGGTGCGTAGACCGGCTTATCCTGCATGGCCCGGTAGTTGGCTTCCCGGCCGGTGTGGGCAATCTAGAGAATCGCCTTGTTGCCGGAATGCTTGATTGCTTTAGCGAGCTTCTTAAGCTGGGGGATGAACTTGTCATCATAGACGGCCAATTGTTCCCGACCCCGCTTCCAGGTCATGGCGGGCCCACCATTTTCGCTAACGTAGTGGTATTCGGTGATGATCATTCCACCCGCCTTGGGCCGGGCGTTGTAGTAGTCGAGGGTGTCCTGGGTGGCGTAACCATCTTCACCGCTGTTGGTGAGCATTGGTGGCATGACAAGGCGGTTGGCCACCGTTGCCCCGTTTGGAAAGGTAAGCGCATCATTCAAATTAGCCATAGCAAAAACCTCCTAAAAAGCTTCGACACTTACTTACAAATAAATAGTAACTTAAAAACGCTACCGATGCAAACAAAAAGGTCGCTAACGAATTGTTAGTGGCCTTAAATTCTATTTAACCTCCCGCACCGCTAATCGATCGGGGACGTGGTAGATCTTGGGATGGGACCATTCCAACATGTCGTCGGTCAGTTGGAGCTTGGTGGTGTCGCCCCGGTGGTAGGACTGGAAATAGTATTCCCGCCCCTCAGAGACCGTCACGGACCGGTAAACCGAGTAGGTCGGCTGGTGGCGGCTATTCTGGGGGACAGTCACGCTATCCAGCAGGTGAAATTCACTGGTGATCCCACTAGTCTTATCCTCGGGCACATCGGAACGCTCACGTAAATACGCCGCCCGAATGAAGCGGGCACTTGGTGAATAGTACCCCGGTGGGTTTGCCTTTCCTGAGAGGCGTCCGGTGGTCACCCGTGGCGTGTTTAAAGGGACTTTTCCGGCCTGGAAGGCGGGTGTAAAGTCAACGTATTTTTCCATCTGCTTGAGCTGGCGGTCATAGTCGGGACTATTGGTTACCACGCCCAACGGGTTCTCAATGATTCGCATCGGTTGGCTGGTTGGTTCCACGACCACGATTCGCCCAGTCCGGTCAGCCACGGCAAAGTGCATCTCCGACTTCCCAAACTTAATGTCGTTATGGACGTCGCTCATCAGATCGATTTCCCCGATGTGGTCCGCTAGGTCGGCCACCGACTTGAAGTTGCCCAGAATATAGAAGGCAAACTCGTACGCTGCCAGCTGCACCCGGGAGTCATCCGGCTGGTCAACCAGGGTGGCCCCGTTGTCAAAGGTCAGCTTCTGGGCCATCAAGCCGTACTCGTTGACCCCATCGGAAACGTCGACGTGGTGGGCAGAGAGGCTGCCGCCACCGACTAGGGCATACTTGTTCTGGTACACCCGCTGGTTATAGACCGACTGCCAGCGGAAGTTCCGGGGAACAAAGAGCGGGGAAACGGCCAGCACTGGCCAATCCATCGTTCGCGCCAGGAGGTGGGTCCGGTCGTCAGTTACTTGGTAAATGCTTGTACACATGGTTACCCCTCACTTTCATCTTAGGATTATTGTAAGGGAAAGCGTGCGATTACCAAAGCAATCTGCTTCAACTATGGCGCTTTAGCCAGGATTGCAAAAAAGCACTGAGCTTCTTCACGTCTCCCTTTTGCAGGGCAAAGGTGTCATCATGACTTTCGTTGTTAAAGCCGGGGTTGCTAACGAGCAGGTCGAGTTGGTCCGCTGCGGGATCAGTGGACAGACTGAGCTCGTTTGCGCAGCCGTCGTCCCGGTCCTCACCCCGGTAGTAACAGTGGAACCAATACTGGTCCCCATTAACTTGGTGTTTACTCATTTTCTCACCTCAAATTCATTCCCATTGTAGCTGAGCCGGCGGGCCTTTGCAATCAAGCCCGTCTTCCACTGGTGAACGGCGCTGGGGCTGACTTTATAATGGTCGGCAATCTCCTTATCGCTCCACTGTCGATTGAGTTTGGCATTTAGGTAGCGCCGCTGGTTAAAAGAGCAGTGGGCCGCCAGGGTAGTGAAGTAGTCGGCATTGATGAGGTGCTGCTCCTCACAAGCGGGCCGGGGGTCGACGACGAGCTCAACCGGGTCCTGGTCCGCATCGCTGAGGGCCACCTGCTGGGTGTGCTGGTTAGATTGCTGGAGAATATCGAGTAGGCGCCAGTAGATTCGCTGGTAAGCGTAGGCCATGAAACGGTCATCCAACTGCGGGCAGCCGGGGTAGGCAGCAAAGGCCTCACCAAAGGCTAAGCAGCCCTCCTGGAAGAGGTCATCGTAACAGGTGCTGTAGTAGGAAACATGCAGACGCTTCAAGGCACCGTACACAACGGTGATTCGCTTATCGCTAACCAAGAAATTCAGTCCGCTAGTAATTTTTTCACAATTCATTATTTACATCATTCCTGAGGATAAATTCTCAGGGGCCCTTGAGTACCATCATTTTATCTGGAAAGAGGGTGGGCAAACGAACGATAAAACAGACGTTTAGACCGGGAAAAAGGTGTTGACGGGGATAAAGACAATTGATATCTTAATATTTGTGGAAACGGTTTCATGCTTTCGGGAGAATTCCGTTATTTTTAAATTTGACTTGGGGGAATTTACGTGAATAAAATACGGGTTTTTGATTTTAGTGACCCAGCTTCATTAACAGTTGACGTGACAACGGAGTGCTTTCAGCCCCGTTTCGACAATACGTTGGCGATGACCGCCTACCATAAGCAGACCTTGATTCTAACGACGGAGGGGCAGGTAGTGGCCCTCAAGCAGCCGCTGCGGGAGTGTTTGAAGAGTTTCTGCATCCAAAACGGGATTTACCAGTATGAGATGGACGCCTACTATGATCGGGTTAAGTGCCGGACGCAGGGGCTCATCGCGGGTCATAACCGGCTCGTGCCCAGCCAGGGGACCAGCAACGCCCGGGTGGTTTACTACATGGCCCACTTTCTTGGTAACTACTGTTACTCGACCGAGCGCGACCGCCTGCTGGTATCATTTGAGGATTTTCACCTGCAGATATATATCGATGCCAGTCTGAAGTCCTTCAAGCGAATTGTCAATGCGGCGGACCGGGTGAGCGTCCTCCAGTTGCAGAATATTCAAAATAAGATTGCCCTCTACGGGATGTGGCGGACGGAAAGCAACCTAATTCGGGCCAGTGATACTTACTGCAGCCGGCAGGATGGCCTCCGCTTGAATCAAGATGTCCGCTTCCAGATGCTGCTCAATGCTGCCCGGGCCTCCTTTATCAATACCTTTGGCGAGGAGCCGGACGCCGACTTCCGGCACCAGCTGGAGCGGAGCGTTAACCGGCGCTTCCGTGGCTAATATACTAAAATTAAATATTTGTCTTTTAATCAAGTATAATAGGGGGTAGATAAGGAAATGGATTTTGGGAATGGAAGTGGAAAGATGACTGAAGGGAAGACTGAAAGTGGTTTGGCCTACACTCTTAATATCATGGCCAATCAATGGCAGCCAACGATGATCTATTGGTTAGGCTTTCGGCCATTGAAGAAGAAGGAACTGTTGATGCTACTCCCTAAATTAAGTAACGATCAGCTGTCGGCAGAGTTACACACTCTGCAAAACCTCCGGATTGTAAATCCAGTCAAGAATGACGAGGACCAGTATTCACTAACGGATGACGGCGACCAGTTACGACAGTTGATTGTTTCGTCGAGTTTGTGGGGACTTCAGCAGCAAGACGATAATGAGGACCTAATTTCGGCAAACGTTGTTGAACCGGAGAATACAGCCAGTTTAAGGGACCTGGTTAAGTACAATGATACCGTGGAGAAGTACCTTGGTTAGTCCTTAACCGCAAAAGGACCTATAATAACCATTAAAGGAGGCCTGTTCATGAATAAGGTATTTATGACTGGTTATTATCAGGGAGTCGTGGAAGTGGCACCGGCTTCACTATCAGCAGCGAAGGTCGAGGAGCTTGCTGTAGCAATGACGGTTCAGCACCTGCGCCATGCGGGGGTAGCCATCACGACTATCCATGATTTCCTGGTCGACGATATTGGGGCAGACCAGCGGGTCGTCAACCGCTTCATCAATTTGACGGCGGACGAGCTGGAAAGCGCCCAGGCAAAGATTTTGGCGATTGCGTTTAATTAAACATGTTTAAACTAAAGGGGCTGTGACATAAGTCCCAAATAATTAATGGAGTTAGATGAAATTTTCGG
>NZ_AZGM01000118.1 GCF_001435935.1 Limosilactobacillus panis DSM 6035 | reverse complement strand
TTGTTAAATTCCGAATGGAGCTTCTGATTCAGAGGCTTTTTGTCACAACCCCTTTTCAGGAGATACTTAGTTTATAAAAGGAGAAGTATTAAATGTTTTCTGGGTGACGTTGGATGTAAACAACCTTCGTGTCAGTGCATTCAAGGATACCGTGCATACCATCAGAACCACCGATACCAGATTCCTTAACACCAGCGTGGTAACCTTGCATAGCTTCGAAGTAGTTCCGGTTGACGTAGGTTTCACCGGCTTGAATTTCGTTAACAGCGTAGGCTGCCCGGTCAAGGCTCTTGGTGAAGATACCAGAGGTCAGGCCCATCGTGCTGTCGTTGCACATGTCAACGGCTTCTTCAAGGGTCTTGAAGGTCATAACTGGCAGAACTGGGCCGAAGATTTCGTCTTGGATAGCGGAACCATCCTGCTTGACATTGGTCAAGATAGTTGGTTCGTAGAAGAAGCCCTTGCCGTCAACTGGCTTACCACCGGTAACAACCTTGGCACCTTCCTTAACAGCTTGCTTTACCTGGCTGTCAACCTTTTCAAGGGCGGCCTTGTTGATCAGTGGACCCATGCCAATCTTAGGGTTCTTAACCGTGTCACCAACAGTAATCTTCTTAACAGCAGCAGTCAGCTTTTCCATGAATTCGTCAGCAACGTTTTCTTGAACGTATACCCGTTGAACGTTGTTGCAAAGTTCACCGTTGTTGTCGAACCGTGAGTTGATGATGTCGTTAACGGCTTCGTCTAAGTCAGCATCGTCACAAACAACAGCTGGAGCGTTCCCACCTAATTCAAGGGAAACTTCACCAACGTGGTCAGCTGCGGCAGCCATGATCCGCTTACCAGCGCCAACAGAACCAGTCAAGCTGGCCATGCCGATCTTAGGGTTCTTGGAAAGTTCGTTCCCAACAACTGAACCTGGTCCAGTAACAAAGTTTACAACCCCGGCTGGGATACCAACCTTGTCACAGAGCTTAGCAAATTCAAGGGCACCAATTGGGGTGTCAGAACTTGGCTTCAATACGATGGTGTTACCAGTTACCAAAGCTGGAGCCATCTTCCGGGCAATCAGGAAGAATGGGAAGTTCCAAGGCAGGATTCCGGCGATGACACCAATTGGCATCCGCTTCAGCAAAATTGTCTCATCCTTGTTGTCGGATTGGATAACTTCACCCTTGTAAGTTCGACCAGCTGCTGCCATGTAGTCAAAGTAGTCGGCGGTGAAGTTTACTTCAGTTTCAGCAAGTGAACGAATCTTACCTTGTTCAACTTGCAGATTCTTGATCCATGGTTCTGGGTCCTTCCGAATTTCTTCGGCCAGCTTGTGGAGGTAGGTTCCACGGGTTGGTGCAGGTACCCGGTGCCAAGTCTTTTCAGCTTCCGTAGCGGCGTCAATTGCTTCACGGGTTTCTTCAACCGTAGCACTAGGAACGGTCCCTAAAACAGATTCATCGTTTGGGCTGATTACAGTAATCTTCTTGCCTGAATCTGTGTCAACAAATTTACCATTAATGTACATCTTGTAGTGTGGTGTAGCCATTTTATTGCTTCCTTTCAAGCGTACTATCTAATGCCTTAAACCAACTTTACTAGGTAAATTATTTGCCTGGCTTGTAGTCCTTGTCGATGATCAGAACTGGCTTGATGGTCTTGCCAGATACAGAGTCAGCGTTGGCTTCGTTGATTTGATCGAAGTCGTAGAACTTTTCGGTCTTGTCGAAGTCGAACATGCCGAGCTTGTAGAATTCAATCAGACGTGGAATGTCAACTTGTGGAATTGAGTCACCCATGTTAACACCAACGATTGTCCGGTCAGCTGGGCAAAGGTCGTTCCAAGTGTTAACGTCGATGTGTTGAGCAGTAACGGCAATGGCAGCCAGAACACCACCTTGTGCTAAGGCTTGGATAGCGTCTTGCATAACCTTAGTAACACCAGTGGTATCAACAATGTAGTCAACACCCTTGCCATCGGTCAGCTTTTGGATAGCCTTAACCATGTCTTCGTCGTTAGTGTTGATAGCGTCAGTAGCACCCAATTCCTTGGCGAGGTTCAGCCGTTCTGGAACACGGTCAATTGCGATAACCTTCGTGCAGCCAGAAATCTTACCAGCCATCATAGCAGCCAAACCAACGGCACCAGTACCAGTTACGGCAATGGTGGAACCTGGTTCAGGCTTCAATGTGTTGAAGACGGTCCCAGAACCAGTTACGTAACCACAGCCCAGAGGTCCAAGCTTCCGCAGGTCAAGGTCCTTAGGTACCTTAACAGCGTTCCGCTCACGAACAACAGTGGTGGTAGTGAATGATGATTGGTCAAACATGTCATCAACTTGGTGGCCATCTTCAGTAAAGTGGGCACTGCCGTCAGGACGAACACCTGACAGGTTGTTAGCAGCGTAGTTCAAGCACTTCGTTGGCTTACCCTTCAAACAGTTGATACAGTTACCACAGCCATAGAATGACAGGATAACGTGATCACCAGGCTTGAAGTCCTTAACTTCAGGACCAACCTTTTCAACAATCCCGGAACCTTCGTGTCCTAAGATAATTGGGTAACCAATTTCGGCATCACCCTTACGAAGGGCTTCATCGGAGTGGCAAATACCAGTTGCGACCATGTGAATTTGCAGGTCGTCAGCTTGCATATCAGCCAATTCAACGTCGTCACGAATATCAAACTTTGCACCTTTCTTATCTACAACAGCAGCTTTGATTTTCATAACAATACATCTCCTTAGATATATCCAATCGCTTTACAATGTTTACACTATCACAAAGTTTGATAATTTTTAGTTTTTTTTAAAATGAGAGTTTTATTATTTATTGTTACACGCCTACTTAGAGTATGTATTAGGGTTGTCTAAACTTGTGAAACTTTTTACTTGTCGGATGAAAAGGTTTTCATAAGATTGTCGGAAAAGTTATAAATATAAGACAGAAAAAGGGGTTGTGACAAAAAGCCTCTGAATCAGAAGCTCCATTCGGAATTTAACA
>NZ_AZGM01000015.1 GCF_001435935.1 Limosilactobacillus panis DSM 6035 | reverse complement strand
TACGGCCCATAGTGGACTTTCACCACCTAGCTAATACCCATGCCGGGCGCACTAAATAAGCAGAAAATTTCCCGGGAAATTTTCTGCTTTTGTTTATTATTTATTCACTTGTTTTAAGGGGAGACTGACGATGAAGGCTGTCTCATCATCATTAGACGTTACCCGGACACTTCCGTGGTGTAAGTCGACGATACTCTTGACGATTGCCAGTCCCAAACCGGTACCCCCGGTTGCCCGTGACCGCGACGCCTCGGCGCGGTAAAAGCGCTCAAAGATATGGTCAACCGACTCCTTCGGGATTGGGGTCCCATCGTTGGCGACTGTCACCACCACATGGTCGGCCTTTTGGCGGGCATCCAGGCGGATGTAGCTGGCCCCGTTCCCGTATTTCAGGGCATTGGCGACCAGGTTGCTAAATACCCGGCCGAGTTTTTCAGGGTCGGCTTCAATCATCAGTGGGTTGGGAATCACCTTTGACGTGATCTCAATCCCCCGGTGCTGGGCCTCTAACTCAAAACTGGCCGTTAGCTGTTCAAGCAGCTGGTTGAGGTCAACCCGCATGATGTTGACTGGGGCGCCGTACTGCTGGACCTTCGTGTATTCAAACAGGTCCTCGACCAGGTTCTTCATCTGCTTGGCCTTCTCATAGGCCGTATGGGTGTACTTCAGGATATCTTCCTCGTTTTGGTACTGCTTGTCCTCAATCAAACCCAGGTAGCCGATGATGGAAGTCAGCGGGGTCCGCAAGTCGTGACTGACGTTGGTGATCAGCTCGTCCTTGGATTTTTCAATCTTGCGCTCGTCATCCATCGACTTAACGGCACTATCAACCAGGGCGTTAACGGAGCTGATCACGTTCTGCTGGTTACCCTTCAAACGGAAGGGAATTCGGTGGTCCAGGTGACCCTGGGCAATGTAGTGGAGTTCGGCAATGATGTGGTTCATCTGGTAAAGGTGGTACCGCCGCCGGAGCCGCCACCAGACGACCCAAATGTCGATAATCACAAAGATGATAATTAGGATCCGCTGGTAGCTCCAAATCTGCGTTTGTAGTGGGCCGACCCGCAGCGACTGCTTGATCATGAAGATCCCGTTCGTCACCCCCGGATTGCTCTGGATGACGTCCTGGATGATCGTGATAATCGCCATGTTGAGGAGGACCAGCAGGATGACGGTCACGACCCCTTCAAAGATTAATGAACTTTTTTCCCGTCCCGTTAACTTCACTCTTTTACCCCCAGGAAGTGATTAGATTAGTGGTTTTCAACCTTGTAGCCAACGCCCCAAACGGTTTGGATGACCTTCTCACCGTTCGTGGCTTCTTCGATTTTATCCCGCAAGTGGCTCACGTGGACCATGACCGTCTTGGCGGAAACAACACTCTCCTGCTGCCAAACCCGCTCAAAGATATCATCGGCGGAGAAGACCCGGTTCGGGTGACTGGCCAGCAGATAGAGGATCCCGAATTCAAGGGCTGTCAACTGGATGACGTCCCCCTTGATGGTCTTAACCTCGTGGGAATCCTTGTTGATGATCAGGGGTCCCACATTTAAGACGTCCGGTTGGTCATTAGTGACCTCACCCTGGGTCCGCCTCAGCAGGGACTTTACCCGGGCCATTACTTCCAGGGGGTTAAACGGCTTAGTAACGTAGTCGTCTGCCCCAGAAATCAGGCCCTGAATCTTATCCATGTCGGCCGTCTTGGCGGAAAGAACCAGGATCGGAATATCAGAGTCTTTCCGGACCTGCTTGATGACCTCCATTCCGTCCATTTCGGGCATCATCAGGTCCAAGATGACCAGGTTGATATCCGGCGTTGTGTTGAGCTTGGTTAAAGCTTCCTTACCGTTATAAGCGGCAACCGGCTCGTAGCCCTCATTACGAATATAAATCTCCAGTAATTGGACAATTTCCTTATCATCATCAACAACTAAAATCTTCATTTATGGCCACTCCTTATTTATTACGAATACTCTAGTTCAATATTATAGCTAACTTCCCCGGTAAAACGATTATTTTGCCCCGGCTTTAAGGAAATATTAGTTATCCGTGTCCAAGTTGGCGGTTTCCAGGCCCAAACTCTTCCGGAGAAGGTTCGAAACCCGTTGCTGTTCGTCTCGCGGTACTACTTCAAAGGCCTGACCATCCTCTTCGTCACCCTTCCCCTGGGCGTGGTCCTGACCAATATTCTTCGTGTCCTTCCGGTAGTGCTGGGCCAACTGGAGCATGTCATTAAATGTCAGGTCAGTCTTGGAGTTGTCCGAAATGGACTTCAGGAATTTCTGGTTGAGGACCGTCTTGTAAGAAACCGACTTCTTCAAAAGGGCCTTGATGATTAACTTCTGCCGCTGTTGCCGGCCATAGTCACCGTTTGGATCGTCGTACCGCATCCGGCTAAAGCGCAGAGCCTGGGTGCCGTTCAGGTGGTAGGATTGGCCCTTTTCAAAGTGGCTCCCTTCGTAGTCAAAGGTCAACGGGGAGGTGACCGTGACCCCGCCAACTTGGTTAATAGCTTTCTTCAGGCCACCCATGTTTACTAAGACGTAAAAGTCAACGGGGATATTGAAGTGTTTCTGAACCACGTTGATTGTTTCCTTAACCCCACCGTAAGTGTAGGCCGCGTTGATTTTGGCCGGCGAATCGTCCGGGTAACCCGGAAGGTTGACCTTCATGTCCCGGGGAATGCTGACAATCTCCGACTTGTTGGTCTGAGGATTAATCGTCAGCAGCATGATGGTGTCCGTTCGCCCCTTGTACGACCGGCCGAGGGCCCCGGTATCCGTTCCCAACAGTAGGATGGACACTGGCCGCCGCTGCTCTAAGGCCTTCTGACCATCCCGTCGCCGGGTCGCCCCCGCCGACGTGTACATATCACTGGTAGTGACCTTGACGTTGTGCCAGGCAACGAAGCCGTAGATTCCAGCAACGACTACCAACAATAAAACAATGATTCCAAAGATCTTCCACCCACGGTGGTGCGGGCCCTGGTTTTGCTGGCGATAATCGCGCCGGCGTTCAAAATGTTCCTGTGGTTCTTGATTATCCATAATTATGTCCCCCAAATTGTGCATCCGATTTCAATATCGATTGTACCAGTTTGCCCGGCCTCGTGCATGATTACACGGAAAAAAGAAAAGTCCAAGGCGATTTCTAAATCGTCCTGGACTCGTCTTATATTATTTAACGCTTATTTATAGTTCGGAGCGGCCTTCGTAATTTGAACATCGTGTGGGTGGGACTCCCGCAGTCCGGCATTAGTGATCTGCACGAATTGAGCCTTTTCAATCAAGGTTGGGATGTCAGGGGCACCAACATAACCCATCCCGGAGCGCAGACCCCCGTCGATTTGGAAGACAACGTCGGAAACGTCACCCTTGTATTTAACCCGAGCTTCGATTCCTTCAGGAACAAGCTTGTTGGCTTCATTCACGCCACCTTGGAAGTAACGATCAGAAGAGCCGTGGGCCTGGGCCATGGCACCGACGGAACCCATCCCCCGGTAGGCCTTGTACTTAACACCGTGATCTTCAAAAACATCGCCCGGTGCTTCAGTCGTCCCGGAAAGCATGCTCCCCAACATGACCGCATTACCACCGGCAGCCAAGGCCTTCACAACGTCACCAGAGTACTTGATCCCACCATCAGCGATGATTGGTTTACCGTATTCACGGGCAACACTAGCGGCATCGTAAATGGCCGTAATTTGGGGAACACCGACACCGGCAACCACCCGGGTAGTACAGATAGAACCAGGGCCAATGCCGACCTTTACAACGTCAACCCCGGCATCGTAAAGGGCCTTAGTAGCTTCACCAGTGGCAACGTTCCCGGCAATCAGGGTAACATCTGGGAAGTGGTCACGGATTTCCTTGATCTTTCGCAGCACCCCGGCAGAGTGACCGTGCGCCGTATCAATCACGATAGCGTCGGCCCCCGCCTTCAAAAGAGCTTCTGCTCGTTCAAAGGTATCGCTGGTGACGCCAACAGCGGCGGCACAAAGCAGGCGGTTTTGGTCGTCAACCGCCGCCCGGGTAGCGTTAGCAGGGACAACTACGCTCTTAACATTGGCAACCTCCCCCGCTTGCGCTTGGATTGACATATTCTTATGAACAACGCCAAGGCCACCTTGGAGGGCCATCGCAATTGCCATTGGTCCTTCGGTAACGGTATCCATTCCGGCACTAATCAATGGAATATTAAGCTTAATATTCTTGGCTAACCGGGTACTGAGGTCAACCTCATTTGGTAAAACGTGACTTTCGGCGGGAATCAGTAAAACATCATCAAAAGTTAAGCCCTTTTTGGCAAACTTTGTGTCCCAATTTGACATTGATCATACACACTCCTTAATTTTGGTTAGGTCAATGCTACTAGGAATCAGACACAAAATCAAGAAAAAGTTAAGATTTCGGTGAAAAAGCTAGTAAATCGTTCGCACTTTCCTGATCAATCACCAGGGTATTAGCGTATTCAGCCGTCAAAGCACCATTAATTGCCGGGATCTTAGCAACATTGGCCGCCACTAATACACTGTGTTTCTTCTTCCGGAGCTCCACAAGGTCAATACCAATTGTCCGCTCGTTGATGTCGTGGTCAACCACCCGGCCACGGGCATCAATAAAGCGGGAAAAGACGTCCCCGACCGCCTCACTTTGGAGCTTCTCCTGCTCCGCCTTCGTAAAGTAGCCAAGCCGAAAGAGCAGGGCCGAATCCCGAACGGTCCCCACCGTGAAGACCGCAATGTCCGCTTCCTTCCCCTGACGAAGGATGTACTTAATATGAGTATCATCTTCAACTAACTTTTCAGTCTTTGCATGGTCAAAGATAACTGGAACCGGCAGGTACTGGGGAAGGGTGTGGAAGGCGTTGGCAAAGGTATTGACGGTTTCAAACGCGTAGTTCTTCGTCTCGGTATTAGCAACACTCCCCCTCATCTGGACGACCTTGACGTCGGTAACATCCTTGGGCGCGATGTGTAAGGCAACGTGGTAGAGGGTCCGACCCCAACCCAGGCCGAGGATGTCATTATCCTTGACAATTTCTTCGAGGTACCGGGCCGCCGCAACCCCCACCTCTTCTAAGGGGTTATCCTTGCCCGGAACGATGATGACCTTTTTAAGGGTCGGGTACTTTTCCAGTAACTGGGTGCGCAGCTGATCGAGGGGGGCCAGGGGGTTATTGATTTTAATGGTTACCAGCCCTTGGTCACGGCCAAACTGCAAAAGGCGCGATACTGTTGCCCGGGAAATGTTCAATTCGGTCGCAATGTCTTGTTGGTTATAACCCTCCCGGTAATACAAGGTGGCCACCTTAAGGGCCTGGCTTATTCTCTTTTGATCATCACTTTCCATTGATTTCCTCCTTACTAAAATAAGGGTCCGCAACAGAATTGCTTCTGTGGCAGGCCCTTATTTAATTCATTGAATGGCCGCTTTTCCCCGGTCCATTATATACCATTACTTACCAGCGATTGCCGTTTCCAGAGAAATGTTGATCATGTCGTTGAAGGTCTTCTCCCGTTCTTCGGCGGTCGTCTTTTTCTCACCAAAGATCAGGTCACTGACGGTCAGGACAGACAAGGCCCGGAAGTGGAGCTTAGCAGCAAGGAGATAGAGTCCAGCAGATTCCATTTCCGTTCCCAAAATACCGTAATCTCGCAGCTTCTCCATGTCTAATTCGTCGTTGTAGAAGCGGTCAGCCGCAAAGATGTCGCCGACCTTAGCATCGATGCCCAGCTTTTCGGCAACGTGGTAGGCGGAGTCAAGGAGCTTAAAGTCGGCCAATGGGGCGTAGTGGAAGCCCGGACCGAAGGTGTTCATCGTCACTGCTGAGTCCGTTGAGGAACCCTGGGCCAAAATAACGTCACGCAGGTGAACATCCGGCGCAATTCCCCCACAGGAGCCAACCCGGATGATAGTCTTCACACCAAAGAACTTAACCAGTTCGTTAATGTAAATTGACATGGACGGGATTCCCATGCCAGAGCCCTGAACAGATACCCGGTGGCCCTTGTACTCACCGGTATAACCAAAGGCGTTCCGCACGCTGTTAACTTGCTTAACATTTTCCAGGAAGTTTTCAGCAATGTATTTTGCCCGCAGCGGGTCGCCCGGAAGTAAAACTGTGTCTGCGTAGTCGCCCATTTGGGCACCAATATGTGTACTCATCGTTGTTCCTCCTCAATTATTCGATAATTTCGTGAATTAGTTGCGGTTTGTCGTAGTGGTCACTGATAGCGATGCTTTCGTCGAGCAACTTTTCGACCGCCGGTACCTTCTCCTGGTTGCTATAAATGGTCAACAAGGTATCACCGGCCTTGACCTGGTCACCCAACTTATGGTGGAGTTCAATCCCCACACTGTAGTCCAGCTGGTCGTCATCCTGCTGCCGGCCACCGCCCAGAAGCATGCTGGCGGTCCCAATTTCGTCGGCCGCCAGTTTACTTACCACCCCGTCATGCTTGGCCCGGTACGGAATTTGGTACTTCGCCTGGGGCATTACGGTGTAGTCATCAATCACCCGGGGGTCGCCACCCTGGGCAATTACCATCGCTTTGAAGCGGTCTAGGGCTGTCCCATCCGCAACTACCTCTTCCAGCAGTTGGCGGGCGGCTTTTGGTGTCTGGGCCTTACCACCCATTACGACCATGTAGCTTCCTAGTGTCAAAACCAGTTCGGTCAGGTCAGCCGGGCCCTTCCCCTTGAGGACGTCGATTGACTCTTCAATTTCAAGGGCGTTGCCGACCTTGTTGCCCAGCGGCTGGTTCATGTCGGAAATCACTGCCATGCACTGAAGGCCGGCCTGCTTGCCAATGTCGACCAGGGCGTGGGCCAGGGCCCGCGACTGGTCCAGGGTCTTCATGAAGGCCCCGGCACCGGTCTTAACGTCAATCACCAGGGCGTCTGTTCCCGAAGCTATCTTCTTACTCATGATTGAGCTAGCAATCAGGGGAATCGAATCCACCGTATCGGTGACGTCCCGCAAGGCATAGATTTTCTTGTCCGCGGGCGCCACTTCGCCAGTGGCCCCAACAATGGCTAATTTTTCCCGGGCGACTTGGTCAATAAAGGCCTGTTCACTGATTTCAACCTTAAATCCGGGAATGGCTTCTAGTTTATCAAGGGTCCTACCTGTATGGCCCAGACCCCGCCCGGAAATCATTGGTACTGGGATGCCGGTGGCGGCAACCATCGCCGCAAGGGGCAGGCTGACCTTGTCACCAACGCCACCCGTTGAGTGCTTATCGACCTTCACTCCGGGAATCTTGCTTAAGTCCAGGTGTTCACCCGAGTGCATCATCTTCATCGTCAGGCTCGTCTGTTCTGCACTAGTCATCCCCTGGAAGTAGATGGCCATTAGCAGAGCTGAGACCTGGTAGTCAGGAATTGATCCGTCAACCACCCCGTCCACGAAGAACTGTAGTTGGTCATCAGTTAAGGCCTTCCCATTCCGTTTAGCGTCAATAACGTCGACCATTCGCATCGTCAGCGCCCCTTTCCTATTAACCGCGTTTAGTCGTTACTAATTTTCTTGTAGAAGCTGGTTCCGCGTACGGCGTCCACGTTGAAGTTCTCTAAAATGGTTACCCCGAGGTCAGAGAAGGTCTTCCGCAGGCCAAGTGACTGGTTACTCTTCTTCATCGATGGGGAGTAAACCAGCAGTGGGACGTTTTCACGGGTATGGTCGGTCCCCCGGAAGCCGGGGTCGTTACCGTGGTCGGCGGTGATCATCAGCAGATCGTCCGGCTTCATTTCCTTGAGAACCGTTCCCAAGCGCTTGTCAAAGTCCATCAGGGTCTGACCAAAGCCCTTTGGATTCCGCCGGTGGCCGTACATGGCATCAAAGTCCACCAGGTTGGTGAAGCAGAAACCAGTGAAGTCCTGCTTCATTACCTCGTCAACGTGGTCCATCCCGTCCATGTTGCTTTCGTTGTGGTAGCCCTTGTCAATCCCTTGACCAGAGAAGATGTCGTTGATCTTACCAACCCCGATCACGTCGTAACCGGCAGCCCGCAGGCGGTCCATGTCGGTCTCACCAATCGGTTTCAGACTAAAGTCGTGCCGGTTAGCGGTCCGGGTGAAGTGGTCTTTGTCGGGGCCGACGTATGGCCGGGCAATAATCCGTCCCACTGTGTATTCTGGGCCGTTAACCAGGGTCCGGGCGTATTCACAAATTTTGTAGAGTTCCTTGACCGGGATTACGTCTTCATGGGCGGCAATCTGCATTACGGAGTCCCCGGACGTGTAGAGGATCAATTCACCAGTCTTCATCTGCCGTTCACCGTAGTCGTGGATGACCTCTGTCCCGGAGTATGGCTTGTTGACAATGACCTTTCGTCCAGAGAACTTCTCCAGCTTATCAACAATTTCCTGTGGGAAGCCGTTCGGGAATGTCGACAGTGGCTTCATTACTGGCAGCCCCATCATTTCCCAGTGGCCGTCCATGCTGTCCTTACCAGCGGAGATTTCTTCCATCTTACCGAAGTCCCCGATGGCGGGGTCAGCGACCGGTACCCCTTCAATTGGCGTATCTCGGAGGTTACTGATTCCCATCTTAGCCAGGTTTGGCAGGGCTAATTTGCCCTTGTAGTATTCACCAACGTGGCCTAACGTATCTGACCCAACATCATCGAACTTATCTGCATCGTGCGCCGCACCAGTACCAACCGAGTCCATTACAATAACAAATACACGTTTATATGACATCTTGACCCCTCCAGTATCCATTCACAATCAGGTCGACAGTAAAAGTTAGTCTTGCTTAGCAGCTTCTTCCAGAATTTTAACGGAAGCGGAAACCCCGAGCCGGTTAGCACCAGCCTCAATCATGTCGTAGGCTTCGGCCAGGCTGTGGATCCCGCCAGCAGCCTTGATCTTAAAGTCTGGACCAACGGCTTCCCGCATCAGCTTAACGTCTTGGGCCTTGGCACCGGAAGTGGAGAAGCCGGTCGACGTCTTAACAAAGTCTGCGCCGCCCTTAACAGTCAACTTGCATGCCCGGGTCTTCTCTTCGTTGGTCAGCAGGCAGTTTTCGATGATGACCTTTAATAGTTTGCCCTTTTCGTGGGTTGCTTCGGCCACAGCCCGGATGTCATCTTCTACGGCTTGGTCGTTCTTTCCCTTCAATTCACCAATATTGATTACCATGTCGATTTCATCAGCCCCGTCTTCAATTGCCTTCTTGGTTTCAAAGACCTTGCTGGCCGTTGAGGTGGCGCCCAGAGGGAACCCAATCACCGTGCAAGTATTGATGTCCGTGCCCTGCAGGCCTTTGTGAACACGCTTGACCCAGTATGGGTTAATACATACGGAAGCGGTATTGTGCTTACGGGCTTCTTCAACCGCCTTGTCAATCATGTCAGCAGTGGCCTCAGGCTTCAGCATCGTGTGGTCCATGTACTTGGCTAATTGTGCTTGGGTTAATTTCATTATTTAGTCTCTCCTCTTTTTTGTGAATTCGCTTACATCAAACTACACTCCTAGTTTATCAGTTACTTGAACAATTGTCCATAATATTCGCGAACATTTTTTCAAAAAATAAAAGCTTTTATGTACTTCTTAGTAAAATTATTTTTTCCTTAGCAAAGTCTCGGTATCATTAGCATTTGCTGCCCTTTCAAACCAATTGGCATTAAAAAAGCGCTTACATTTTCAAGCAGGGGTGGTATTCTCAGCTTGTTCGTATGTTAGACTAACTTACAACCCACGCAATCATTTATTATTGGGGATGTGATTCTATTGAATAACGCTGCTACTGCAAGCGCTGACGTCAAATTACCATGGCGTCGGAAATTTGGTTGGGCAACCGGTGACTTCGCCCAAAACCTTATTTACACCACCATTTCAACGTATTTGTTGTTCTTCTATACAAACGTCTACGGCTTACCTGCTGCCGATGCGGCAACGATGTTTCTGATTGTCCGCCTGATTGATGCCATCAACGACCCAATCGTCGGGACCTTCATTGATAAGCACACGACCCGTTTTGGTAAATACCGTGGCTACCTTCTTTACATGGGGCTGCCCCTGGCGGTAATGGCCATCCTTTGTTTTCACGTGCCAAACCTTGGCCAAATGGGCAAGCTTATCTACGCCTACGTTACTTACGTTGGCCTGTCCGTTATCTACACGACGGTTAACGTCCCATACGGCTCTTTGAACGCCGCCATGACCCGGAACAACAAGGAACTGGTTTCCATGTCCTCCATCCGGATGGCCCTGGCCAACTTAGGCTCCCTGACCGTTAGTTTCGGTGTGCCGGTCTTTGTTAAGTTATTCTCCGGTGGCCACTACTCCGGTGCTGCCTCTCAGACCGGTTGGTTCTTAACCATGGTCCTTTACGGGATTGCCGGGGCTTTAGTACTGGTATTCTGCTTTAGCCAATCCGTTGAACGGATCCACATGCCCGCCGATACCGAAGCATCGGTTAAGGTTTCTGACCTTTTCCACCAGTTGAAAATCAACCAACCACTGCGGACACTGGCCATCTTCTTCATCATCACCTTTGGTTTGATGTCCATCGTTAACTCCGTTGGGGCCTACTACATGACCTACAACGCCCACAATGCTGGCCTAATGCAGTGGTACAACCTGCTGGGAACCCTGCCGGCCTTCATCACGGTGCCCCTCACTCCTTGGTTAAACCGTAAGTTCGTACCCAGGTCCTGATGCAAGGGAGCCTGCTGGTCACGGTCATCGACTTTTTAATTATGTTCCTCGTTCCCGCAACGAACATCACCTGGACCTTCATCGGGCGGACAGTTGAAGCTGCTGGGGTCACCCTTTCCACCGGATTCCAGTGGGCACTGGTTCCCCAAACCATCACTTACGGTGAATGGAAGACCGGCAAGCGGGAAAACGGGATTGTCAACGCCATTGTCGGCTTCTTCTTCAAGTTTGGGATGGCCCTTGGTGGGGTTGTTCCTGGCTACGTTCTGGCCGCATTTGGTTTCGCTGCTAACCACACCCAAACTGCCCACAGCCTATTCGGAATCCGGATGGTTACGACCATTATTCCGATTATCGTCACGGTCTTAGCCATGATTGTCTTCGCCTTCTACCGTCTTACTGACGAAAAAGTTGAAAAGATGAACGCCGAAATCGCTGCTCGGAACCAAAATAACTAATCTAAGAAAGGAAATTTATAATGAAGTTTACTAATGGTTATTGGTTAACTAAGCCTGAATACCAAATCAACCACCCCGAAGAAAGTTTCACTGCTAAAAAGGACGATCAACGAACAATGAGCGTCTTCGCCCCTTACAAGCGGATCAACAACCGGGGTGACGAATTAAATATCGGGATGACCACGATTAAACTGACATCCCCACTGGAAGACGTCATCGGGGTTAAGCTGACCCACTTTGACCAGGACACCCACGGGCCATCATTCAAGCTGACCGACCAGCAACCGAACGTCACAATGAACGTTGGTGACCAGGCTGCCACTTACCAAAGCGGACGCCTGCAAGTCAACATCCCGCTCCACCAAGAATTCGCCCTCAGCTTCAATGCGGACGGCAAGGAAATCACGGCCTCCCGCTACCGTGCCCAGGGTGAAATCACCAATATCAAGAACCACAAGCACTACATGCGTGAGCAACTGTCCTTGGGCGTGGACTCGCACGTCTACGGCCTTGGGGAACGGTTTGGCAACTTTGTCAAAAACGGTCAAGAGGTCCGGACCATCAACAAGGATGGTGGAACCGGGTCTGACCAGGCTTACAAGAACGTTCCATTCTACATCACTGACGATGGCTACGGGGTGTTCGTCAACCAGCCAGAACCCGTCGACTTCGAAATCGCTTCAGAAAACGTTGACCGGGTCCAATTTAGTGTTGAAGGTGAATTCCTAGAGTACTTCGTCATCTACGGCCCAACCCCACAGGAGATTCTCCACAAGTACACTGAATTGACCGGGAAGATTCAACTGCCACCGGCCTGGTCATTTGGCCTTTGGCTGACAACTTCCTTTTTGACTGATTACAGTGAAAAGACCGTTATGAAGTTTATCAACGGGATGGCAGAACGGCATATTCCGTTGGACGTTTTCCACTTTGACTGTTTCTGGCAACGGGACTTCGAATGGAGCAACCTGACCTGGAACAACGACGAATTCCCCGACCCCGAAGGTTTAATCAAGGAAATCCATGACAAGGGAATCAAGGTTTGTGTCTGGATCAACCCTTACATTGCCCAGAAGAGTGAGATGTTCAAAGAGGGAAAGGCCAATGGTTACCTGGTTAAGCGGACCGACGGTAACGTCTGGCAGTGGGACCTTTGGCAAGCCGGTAACGGGTTCATTGACTTCACCAACCCGGCTGCGGTCAAGTGGTTCCAAGCAAAGCTCAAGGCCCTCCTTGACATGGGCGTTGACTGTTTCAAGGCCGACTTTGGTGAACGAATTCCAATGGACGATGCCGTTTACTTTGACGGGTCCGACCCGAAGCGTGAACACAACTTCTACACTTACCAGTACAACAAGGCGGTCTTTGACGTCATCGCTAAGGAACGGGGTATTGACCAAGCAGTTGTTTTCGCCCGTTCCGCCACGGTTGGTTCCCAACAGCTCCCGGTTCACTGGGGCGGCGACTGCCTGTCAACCTTTAAGTCCATGTCCAACACCCTCCATGGTGGCCTGTCCTTCTTAAGTTCTGGATTCGGCTTCTGGAGCCACGATATCGGTGGCTTTGAGGACGGTCCTGATACGCCAACGGCAGATCTGTACAAACGGTGGACCCAGTTCGGCCTGCTTTTCTCACACAGCCGGTACCATGGTAGTGATGTTTACCGGGTTCCGTGGAACTTCGACGACGAAGCGGTTGAAAACACCCGGAAGTACGTTGACCTTAAGCTATCGTTGATGCCATACCTCTACACCCAGGCTGCCCACAGCGCCGCCTTTGGTAACCCATTAATGCGGCCAATGTGGTTCGAATTTGGCGCCGACTACAATACCCACACCATCGCTAACCAGTACATGTTCGGTAGCCAGATCCTCGTTGCCCCCGTCTTCAACCCTGAAGGTAACGTCCACTTCTACCTGCCCGCCGGCAAGTGGACCAGCATTGTCCAAGATGGCGAAAGCTATGACATCCCCGAAGGTGGTAAGTGGCTCACGAAGCACTACGACGAACTTAACCTGCCTGTCCTGGTCCGTGACAACACGATCCTGGTCAAGCACGAGAAACCAGCCCACGCTGACTACGACTACACGAAGGACGTCGATATCCACCTCTACGACATGCACGAGGGGACAACGACCATCAGTGTTGTAGACAACCACGGCAAGGATCACCGTTAAACGCAACGGCAACCAGTTCAGCGTCACGACAAAGGGCCTGAGCGGCAAGTTAACCGCCTTTGTTCACGAAAACGGCAAGTTGGTTGCCCAAGCCGACCTTAAAGAGGGTGAGGCCGAAATTAAGCTTTAACTAATTGATATTCCTTAAAAATAAATAATATACAGAACAAGTTAGTGGAAACGACCACCAGCAATCAAATGTTGGTGGTCGTTTTTTAGTATGTAAATAAAAAGGCGCTGGCACCTGGCAATTTGCCAAGTCCGCGCACCTCATTAAATTTGATATTTACCGACTAACGGCGACGTTGACGACGACCGTACAGTCCCATTACGTGGAAGTGGTTTCTGAAGTAGACATCGCCACCGAAACCAGCAACCCCGAAGACAATGTATAACCAACCATTAAGTACGGGGTTGATTGCGTTTGGCAGCATACTTGCCAGCATGTACAGCAGCAGCCATGCCACCAGGGCAATTACGATAATCAAAATCCGCCAGATTAGTGGCCGCTTCTTCTTTGCCTGGGGACGGATCTGCAGGAGGACGTAGCTAAACAGCAGCCCCCCGATGATGGCAACCAGCAGGATAGCCGTAATCCCGGCACTCCCGTTACGGTTAACCTTAAATGCAGCTGGTGATAAGACGTACATCAGTCCGTACATAAAGGTAAAGATACTGAAGAAGATCAGGGTGTTATCCACCGCCAAAAGCTTTAACGACTCCTTGCGAACCGCCTCACTCGTTGGCTTAGGGTGCTTCAGTTCGTTGGCGTACGCGGTTGGGGTTCCCAAGAGGGCCTTGGCGGTTTGCCCCTTCTTCTGTCCCTCCAACAGCTTGTTGATGGTTTCTTGAATCATTTCCGGCTGCTTTTTCTTAGCAACTCCTTGCCGGTTTAGTTGCTTACTCAATTGGTAAATAAATTCTTCATTTTTACGAGTTAACCCGTATTTGGCAAATGCACTGCCACTTTCCTGGCGCTGCTCTTTAGCGACCTGCTTTTGCCGCTGGCCTGCTTGTGCATTGCGTGGTTGTTCTTCACTCACAGTGAAACTCCTCTCATTTTTAGTATTAACGAAACGACGGCCAGCCGCACTGCGGTTCCGTCAGGCAAATTAGACATTGAAGCGGAATTCGACAATGTCACCGTCTTGCATTACGTAGTCCTTACCTTCCAGGCGGAGCTTACCGGCTTCCTTAACGGCCGCTTCGGACCCTAACTTGTCAAGGTCATCAAAGCTCATTACTTCGGCCCGAATGAAGCCCCGTTCGAAGTCAGAGTGAATGATCCCGGCTGCTTGGGGAGCCTTAGTCCCCTTGCGGAAAGTCCAGGCCCGGGTTTCTGGGCCACCAGCAGTGAAGAAGGTTTCCAGGCCCAAGAGTTTGTAAGCAGCCCGAATCAGTCGGTTCAGTCCTGGTTCCTTGACGCCTTCCATCTCCAGGAAGTCCGCCTTGTCCGCGTCGTCCATTTCGGCAATTTGTTCTTCGGCTGCGGCAGCAACACCAATTACCTCACCGTCACCCTTAACGTGTTCCTTGATTTGGTCCATGTACTTGTTACCGTCTGGGTTTGCCATGTCGTCTTCGGCAATGTTAGCAACGTACAGCACTGGCTTACTGGTCAGCAGGAAGAGTCCCTTGACGATCTTCTTCTCGTCATCACTAAAGTCGATTGACCGCACACTCTTGCCGTCTTCCAGAACTGGCTTGATCTTGTTTAAAACGTCGAGTTCAGCTAAGGCGTCCTTATCACGGCCCTTGGCTGCCCGCTTAACCTTGCTGAGGCGTTTGTTGACGGCATCCAGGTCGGCCATTACTAATTCCAGGTTGATGGTGTCGATGTCATCAATCGGGTCCACCTTCCCGGTAACACTAGTGATGTCATCATCATCAAATGCCCGCACAACGTGAACAATGGCATCCGTTTGCCGAATATTTTCCAGGAACTTGTTACCAAGTCCTTCACCCTTGCTGGCCCCCTTAACGATTCCGGCGATGTCCGTGAACTCAAAGGTGGTTGGGACAATCTTCTTCGCAGGGATAATTTCATTAATCCGGTCCAGCCGGCTGTCGGGAACTTCCACCATGCCAACGTTTGGGTCAATCGTTGCAAATGGGTAGTTAGCCATTTCGGCACCCGCCTTAGTAATCGCGTTAAATAGGGTTGACTTACCAACGTTTGGCAAGCCGACAATTCCTGCAGTTAATGACATGAAAATTCACTTTCCTTTTTTAGTTTATTAGTTAAATTATCCAACATCTAATTATTGGTTTGTGCCGGTCCTTTTTCAAGGACTTTCTTAAAACCCTTATCAAATTTTTGACGGGTCATCATTACCACATGGCCGCACCCTTCACACTGAATCTTGATGTCGGCCCCGACTCTGGTAATCAACCAGCGGTTCGTGCCACACGGATGAGCCTTTTTCATTAAGACAATGTCACCTTTATCGTAAGCTGCCATAACGAATTCCTCCTAGTCCAATGAGATGTCTAACACTTCTAGTATCCGGGTCAGGTCATCATTAGATGTATAGGGAATCTCAATTTTCCCGGTCCCCTTCTTCCGGCTCTGGGCAACGGATACCTTTGTGCCGAACTTGCTCTGTAGTTGTGTCTCTGCTTCACGAATGTAAACGGGCTTCCGCTGGCTCTTCCGTTGGGCCTTCTTCTTGGCTGTCCCGTTCATCTCGGCAACGATTTCTTCAAGCTGACGGACCGTCAAGTTCTTATCCATTGCCCGCTTGGCCAGAGAAACCAGTTTCTTCTTATCCTTCAAACCGAGGATTGTCCGGGCCTGACCCATCGAGAGCCGGCCGTCGTTTAAGGCGTCCTTGATCATCTTCGGGAGACCCAACAGGCGCAGGTAGTTGGCAATGTATGGGCGGCTCTTCCCTAACCGACTAGCCACCTGGGCCTGGGTCAGTGAAAGCTTATCCATCAATGTCTGGTAGGCTTGGGCCTCTTCCAGGGGAGTCAGGTCTTCTCGCTGGAGGTTTTCCAAGACGGCCACTTCCATCATCTGTTCGTCACTCATGTTGCGGACGATGGCGGGGATTGTGGCCTGCTTAGCAATCTTAGAAGCCCGGAAGCGCCGCTCACCCGCAATTAACTCGTAGCGTTCGATCTGCGGGTCGGGCTGGCGAAGAATCACCGGTTGGAAGACCCCCGTTTTTTCGATCGACTTGGCCAGCTCGTTTAAAGCCGCCTTGTCAAAGGTCCGCCGGGGCTGGTAGGGGTTCGGCCGAATTAGCGTTAACTTAATATCCTGGACGTTTTCACCGTTTTGCGGCTCATCAATGGTGTTTTCTTCAAACAGGGCCTCAATGCCGCGGCCGAGGCCACCCTTTTTACGCTTTGCCATTGTTAGCTAACACTTCCTTTGCTAGTTCCTGGTAAACATGTGCCCCCCGTGAACGTTTGTCGTAGTCGACAATTGCGAGCCCGTGGCTAGGCGCCTCTGACAGGCGGACGTTGCGGGGAATCACCGTCTTGTAAACCCGGGTGCCGAAGAACTTCCGCACCTCCGCATTGACCTTCTGGCCGAGGTTAGTGCGCTTATCGTACATTGTGAGCAATACCCCTTCAATTGCCAGGTTCGGGTTAAAGTGTTTCTGAACCAATTTGATGGTATTCAAAAGCTGGCTGAGTCCTTCCAAAGCGTAGTATTCACTTTGAACCGGAATTAGGATCGAATCACAGGCCGTAAAGGCGTTGATCGTAAGCAGCCCTAAAGACGGTGGGCAGTCAATCAGGATAAAGTCGTAGTTATCCCGGACATCCCCGAAAGCATCCTTCAGCCGGGTCTCCCGGGCCATCAGGTTGGTCAACTCAACTTCGGCCCCGGACAAGGCAATCGTGGTGGGCGCAATGTCTAGGCCCTTATGACTAGACGGGCGGATGACATTTTTAAGTGGTTCGTCGTTAATTAAGACATCGTAGACGCTCTTCTCGATGTCCCGCTTCTCAATTCCCAGCCCACTGGTGGCATTACCCTGGGGGTCGAGGTCAATCAAAAGGACCCGTTGTCCCTTATCCGCTA
Source organism: Limosilactobacillus panis DSM 6035 (assembly GCF_001435935.1). Lineage (GTDB taxonomy): Bacteria > Bacillota > Bacilli > Lactobacillales > Lactobacillaceae > Limosilactobacillus > Limosilactobacillus panis. The sequence goes on along the minus strand of NZ_AZGM01000015.1, from coordinate 5,280 downwards.
GGCACGCTCCCAGGTTAACACTGGTGGTGGTTTTACCGACACCACCCTTTTGGTTAGCTAATGCAATTACAGAACCCATTTACAATGCCTCCTACTGTTTCTTCGGAATCTCAATCACCAACTGGTATGACTTGTCATCATTTTTTTCGTGAGTCGTAACCGTGAACCCACTGTCCTTTGCCAGTTGAATTGACTTCTTAATCGTATTCAGTGCCAGACGGGCATCGTTGATCTGCTTAGCCGGCTTAGCCTTGCGCTTGGCGCGACTCTTTTTCTTTTTTGCCGAGGCGGATGACTGCTGGGTACCGACTGGTGGGAGGGGTTCGCCACTCGGGGCAATTGGTGCCAGTTCCCGTTGACGAGCGGCCGCCTTTTGCTTGGCAATTTCCGACGGCAGTGGCCGGCCAAGGTTCTTGGCCACCTCATCCTCCGTTTGCCGAACCGTGAGTCGGTTATTGACGACCTTCATCAGCATGTCACGCTGTTGTTTCTCATCAAGGTCCAGCATTGCTCGCCCGTGCCGTTCCGTGATCCGGTGGTCAAGGATGGCCGTTTGGACCGGCTTGATGAGTTTCAATAGCCGGAGCTTATTAGCAACGAAGGACTGGCTCTTACCCATTCCCTTTGCCAGGGCCGCCTGGGTCAAGTGGTTAAGGTCCATTAACCGCCGGTAGGCCTGGGCTTCTTCTATGGAGCTCAGTTGTGACCGCTGGAGGTTTTCAACCAGGGCCAGTGAGGCAGCCTCATGGTCACTCATCTTTTCAATAATTGCCGGGGCGGTCTCCCATTCGAGGAGCTTCATTGCCCGGTAACGCCGCTCCCCAGCAATGATTTCGTACTTAGCGGGCTCGTATTCACGGACCACGATTGGCTGCAGTAAGCCATGTTCATCAATTGTTTGGGCCAGTTCCCGAATGCCATCCTTGTCGAATACCTGACGGGGCTGGTAGCGGTTAGGAATAATCTGGTCCAGTTTTACGTCAACCACCTTTTGCTTGGTGTCATTATTTTCACTTTTTCCAAAGTTAAATAACGAAAAAGCCATTGCTTATTCCTCCTTACTGAAGTGGTTTCTTATTGGGCAGTCCCGGGCGCCGGGGATACTTGGCTGGGGTTGCGGCTGCTTTTGCAATAATGATAATCTTGCGCTGTTCTGCTGTGCGGGGAAGGTTCAAACTGACTTCCCTTTGGACCCGGCCACCCAACTTTTTGATTGCCACCTGGGCCGCTGCTAGTTCGTCGTCGGCCGCACTCGCCTTATAAGCGAGCATTTCGCCACCGATCTTAACGGCAGGTAGGCACAATTCACTTAAAACCGTTAACCGGGCTACCGCCCGTGCGGTGACAACGTCGTACGCTTCTCGATGCTGACTCTTTTTGTTAGAGAAGGTTTCCGCCCGGTCATGGATCAGGGTCACGCCCCGCAGGCCCAAGCGGTTAACCAGTTCCTGTAGAAAGTTAATCCGTTTATTTAGTGAGTCCACAATCGTCACCTTAAGCTGAGGAAAGGCAATCTTGAGTGGTAATGACGGGAAACCCGCCCCAGCGCCGATGTCGCACAAAGTTAATTCCTCCGTCTGCAGGCGGGGCTCAGCTAGTGCGCCGGTAATTGAGTCATAAAAGTGTTTAAGGTAAACATCGTTTTTCTCGGTAATCCGGGTTAAGTTGACCTGCCGATTGGTGGTTACCAGCAGTTGGTAGTAGAGTTCAAACTGCGCCATCTGCTTATCGTTAATAGTAACCCCCTGATCAGCCAGGGCCATTTGAAATTGTTCTGGATTCATGAGTTAAGCGCTCCTTTTTCGTGAAACATAATTGTTTCACGTACTACTATACTGTAACGTAAAAAGACCGGTCTTTCAACTGTTTGACCTATATAATCACGAAATATTTCCCGGGAAATCACACTTAAAAATGTCCTTCACTTGGTAAATTGAGTCTAACAAAAATCAGTCTTTGGCACCCATCAAAAAACGCGCCAGGCGATTTTTTCGCCAGCGCGTCTGTAACTAATAAATCATATTATTAATTCATCTTGCTTACTTCATCTAAGAACCACTTATTGAAGTAATCTGCATCGATATCGAGACAAACTTCAGCGTTCGTCTTGCCATCATGGTAAGCACCACGAATATCAGCAACGGTTGACCCAATTGCTGGGCCACTTGTCTGAACGTCGACCCACATCTTCTTCGTGGTAAAGGCTTCAGGATGAAGAAGGTAGAAGATGGTGTTGACATCGTGCATTGGCCGTCCTTCATCTGTTCCGTCATTATAGTGGGTAATTAGGGCGTGCAGCATTTCCCCGGTCTTGTTCATTTTACCCAGTTTTTCAATCGTCTCCTTGGTCAGCAGGGCCTTCAGGGTAACGTCCAGGCCGACCATTACGATTGGAATACCGGCATTGTACATAATCCGTGCAGCATCAGGGTCGGTGAAGACGTTGAATTCGGCAGCACTCGTCATGTTACCACCGGATACGGACCCACCCATGGCAACGATCCGCTTGATGTGGCTCTTAACCTCTGGGTACTCGCTGAACAGTAAGGCGATGTTGGTGTAGGAGCCGGTTGGGACCAGGGTAACCTCGTCTTCAGCCATGATGGCGTCATGGAGGGCTTCAACGGCGGTCTTGTTGATTGGCTTACCGTAGTCGTCCCCGAAGTCGTAACCGGGCATTCCTGATTCACCGTGGATCCGAGCAGCGTCTTCGAATGGCTTGATCAGTGGTTGTTCAGCACCGGCCGCAACCGGAATGTCCTTACCAAAGAAGTGAACTATCTTCAAAGCGTTAGCAGTTGTCTTGTCAACGGTGACGTTCCCGGCAACGGCAGTAACCAGCTTGAGGTCAATTGCCGGGTCGTTGATGGCCATCGTTAAGGCCGCAGCGTCGTCAATTCCGGGATCAGTATCCATAATAATTTTAGTGGTCATATCTATTTCCTCCTAAATATAGTTGCAAGCGTTTTCGAAAATATGGTTAAAAAAAGCAGCTCTTCCAAGCTGCTTTTTAATTTTTACCAAACGAACAGGCCAACAAAGGCAGCGGACAGCAAGGATACCAGGATACCAGAAAGTAACAGGTAACCAATGTTGTGAGCGATGTAGTCGTTATCTTCCTTGTTAGCCAAGCCCTTGAAGGCACCGATAATCATACCCAGGGTCCCGAAGTTGGCAAAGGAGGTAACGAAGACAGTTAATACGGCCTTCAAGTGTTCTGGGTAACTGTTGATTGAGCCAGAAACCTTACCCATAACAACGAATTCGTTAGTAACTAACTTCATCCCCATGTTTTGTGCCAAGTCCCATGCTTGGTGAACTGGGAGTCCCAGTAACCAGGAGAATGGGAACATGATGCAACCAAGGATACTTTCCAGTGACAGTGGCTTCCAGAATAAGCCTAAGATCTTATCGATTAATGCGGCTAAGGCAACGAAGGCAACAACGTTAGCAATGATGATTAAGATCAGCTTACCAGCGCCCAGGATGGAGTCACCCAAGAAACTGAAGAATGGTTCCTTCTTACCGTTGTCAGTTGCACCAACCCTTTCGATGGTATCTTCTTCCGGTGCTAACTTGACTGGGTTCAACATACTAGTGGCAATCAATGCGTTAATAATGTTGATTGGCACCGCCGTCAAGATGTATTGACCAGGCATCATTAAGATATAAGAACCAAGAATTGAGGCAGTAACACAAGACATTGACATCATGGCCAAAGTCAAGTTACGTTCCTTGCTCATCTTCCGAATCTGCATACCAGAAACGGCCAGCACTTCGGTGTTCCCTAAGAACATCATTTCAACAGCAAAGAAGGATTCGAACTTTGGTTGACCAGTGATGTAGGAAAGTCCCCGTCCAATCCACTTGATAATCCATGGCAAGAAACCAATGTAAGTCAAGATATCGAACAGCGGAACAATCATCAGGATTGGCATCAGTGCGGAACAAATAAAGTTCAGGTTCTTAGTATTGTACCAATCACCTAATGCAAAGACAGTCCCCTTTGCAGATACATCAACGATCCAAACGAAACCGTCGGCAGCAGCCTTAACTCCGGCACGTCCGGCGGAAGAACCCGTCAAAAACCATGCCAAAATAAGGTTAATAACAATCATGATCCCAACCGTCTTCCAGTTAATGGCCTTGCGGTTCTTTGAGAACAGCCACCCAATAGCGAGGAACACGATCAGCCCAAGAATATTGATTGCAAGATACATGGTCGAAATACACCCCTTATAAAAAAATCCATGTAATAAACTCGTCAACCACACTACTAAAATCGAGAATAATAATTGCTTCTTGTAGTGGATTAACTTGACGATTTAAGGATATCTTAAATTTTGGTGCCTGTAAAGCAGGAAATAGTCCAAAGTTTGTGAAATGATAGCGCTATTTTTATTGTCATTATTCGTAAAACGTTTTATGTTCAACAACATTGAAACGTTTTACTAATCAAGAAAACGTTCACAAAGAATTTAAACTTTTTTGTAAGCGCTCACTTAATTAATAAAAAACATTTGCTCTATTTCACAAAAGGCGAACTTGTCTAACAGTTTTAACTGCTACCAAGTTCGCCCATTAGTGCTGGAACAGTGAATAAAAATTCATTATCCCGCGCCCCTGCCAAGGAATTCTATTATAGCAAATTCCCCGGGAAATATTTAAAACAAAAACGGCTGGGAAATAGGCTTCCCAGCGTTCCTTCCGGCTAATATAGGACGAGGGTTGTCGTTAAAAGCGTCGGCCTTCGTTCGTAGTTAGACGCTAGGAACTATTTTCCGAAACAAAAAGCGGAGACAACTTAATGTCTCCGTGCTCCCGATGAAGAGGATGATGGGCCCAAACTTTTAATTAAGATTCGTTAACGTGTCTTTAATACCTGTTCTTCCGCCAAGGATGAAGAACTTAAAAAGCTTAATCATTTAAGGTTGTAGATATGGCCACTAATTTTTAGCTAACATACTTTTCAAGAAAACTAAAGCGTTTCATGTGGAGTGGGGTGTCGTTAATTATCGTGTTATTAATAACTAGCTTCAAAGTAGTTTATTATGAGAAGATGTTCGTTCAAAATGCCCCATATCCTCTTCACACTTTTAGTATAGCTTCTCCCGTTTCAAAGGTCAAGCAAAGAGCGCCATATCAACGATGAGAGCGGTTTTATAAAGTGGACATTTCCGTAAAATCTAACCGATTAAGAAAAGCATTTTAAACTCTTTTTACTACCTGAATTATTCATAGTTCATTAAAAGCCCGTCAGTTTTCGTATTTTTTCGAAAA
>NZ_AZGM01000117.1 GCF_001435935.1 Limosilactobacillus panis DSM 6035 | reverse complement strand
GGTTCGCTACCTTGACTTGGTAACGGGCCTTTTGTTGCTGTGCTCGTTGCCAGTTTTGGTAATCACTTAGTTCTTTCTTGAAGGCCTTGTGGTTATGGTTCCATTGATAGACGGCAACCGTCGCCTGATGTTTCCGCTTGGCATACTTACTTTGCCACTTGGTTGCTTGCTTTTCCGCCCATTTAGCATTAAAGGTTCCGTACTTAATCCCATCAGAACTAACGGCTAGACTAGTGACTCCAACGTCAATGCCGACTACTTTTCCCGTCCTCCTTAAGTGTTCGGGAGCCTCAACCGCCACTTGTAATGACAGATAGTAGCGGCCAGTGGGCTC
>NZ_AZGM01000116.1 GCF_001435935.1 Limosilactobacillus panis DSM 6035 | reverse complement strand
TTCCTGCTTAATCTACGTCACTAAATTCGTTCAAGTTATTTCTTGCAATCTGCCAAACAAATAAGATAGTTTTATTTTTTAACTTATCAGAAAATATGATGCTTAAACTATAAGGAGAATTAACTTATGGAAATAAAGAAAAAATGGTCGAAAATAGTATTATCTATTTATCTAATACTTTTATTTGCCATAATAACGGTCTGGAGCTATAAGACTCCACTAATGAATGATGATTTATTCTATTCGCATAATCATATTTTAAAAGATAGTATAAGTGACTATTTTGTATTAAATGGTCGTATTTTTGGTCAAATGTTTACTCGATTTATTTTATCTCGTGGATTACTATTCTCAAGCATTTGCACCGGTTTATCTTTTGTTATACTAGTTTTCTTACTTCTTTATATAACTAATTCGATAAAAAACGATGTTATTTATTTGGAAAGAATTTTACTAATTACTGTTACACTTTTTCTTTTTGTACCCGGTTTCACGAGTGTCTTTTTATGGCGTGCAGGTGTAGGTAATTACTTGATGGTTGGCGTTGTTGAATTATTCTTTATCTTTCTTATTTATAAGCTAAAGACAGACACTAAGTTAATCTCATTAGCTACATTTTTTGTTGGCTTTATAGCAGGTTGGGGGAATGAAAATACATCCGGAGGAGTATTGTTGATTACTCTTTTATTGATAGTAAAAAACTATTACGAAAAAAAGAGATTTTCATTAAAGAGTATTACGGGTGTAATTGGTTTTTTGCTTGGGTATATAATTTTACTCCTTTCTCCAGGGAGTAAGAAGCGAGAGATGGCAAGCGATTATGCTTACTTACAACAAAATTTCTTCAGGAGAGTTTTTAAGAGCTTAGAACGTCAAATAACGTTCTTTAGTACAGATTGGTGGACAATAGTATTTACAGCTTTTATTATTACAATTATTGTTATAGCTTGTATTTATTGGAGAAACCATACGTTATTTATAGACGGAATAATCTTTATTATTGGAGGAGTTGCAACTGCATTAGTAATGATTATTGCACCTGAAGGAATGGATATTGGTCGCCCATACTTTGGTTCAATTTTATTGTTGTTGATAGGAACAATGCTCCTTATTCCTTTAAGAATTGATAATAAAGGCATCAAGGCAACCTATATTAGTTCTATTTTGATTTTTACATTAATGTGCTTCTTTAGTGTTATCCTGGGTTATCAGGAAGCCCAGAACTTTAACAATCAACTTACTGCAAGATATAGTTATATAGAACATTCTAAAAATAAGATAGTAAGTGTAAGGCCAATTAAATATGGCAAATACAATAAGTATTCACTAGCACCGGTATTTTGGGAAGTAAAACCTGATAGCAGTCCAACGACATTCCCTAATAATTGCTATTACCAATATTTTGGTAAGAGAGTGAAGCTGCGTACTAAGTAGTAAAGTATAGATTTTTTGATATATGGAAAATGTGGATTTAAAATAACACAACTAATGTATATTCAAAACAAATAAAAGGGTGTGAATTATCAGTGGTAATCCGCACTTTTTTCGATTAAGGATTGTTTAAAGTACTCGAAATAAACTAACAAAAAATAAATTCATTTGTTATCCGAATGGTATAATGGGGAACCGAGAATCTATATATTTGGGGGAGACATCCATAATGGAACATTACTTGCATTTGAACCGTGCAAAGCGTCTTGCAATGGCGGGCTTGACCGACCGTTTGCGGGACCGTGTTGGCACTGCACCAGCAGGATGCACACGCCGATACCACTCAGCCAGCCTCAACCACTGACCAAGCAACCGCCGTCTCAGCCGCTCACCAAACGACGGCAACCGCTAGCCAGGCCTCAGCTTCTGCCACCACGCAACAGGCCTTCGCTGCCCAGGGAAACAACGTTACTCCTGTCCAGGCGACCAACGCCGACCGCGGCAACTACGCCAGCCTTGATTCAGCAACCATTAGCAATGGTCAATTAAACATCAGTGGCTGGAACGCCAACGGGAGCGCCCAGAACCGTACCTATCACACCATCATCGTCCTTGACCACAGCACTAACCATGAACTGGGCCGCCAGACCGTTCAACCAGTCCAGCGTCCCGACGTCGCCCAGACTTATCCGAACGTGGCTGGTGCCGGCAACTCTGGTTGGTACGCATCCTTTAAGATCAATTCTGCTGACTGGGTCAACCACCAGCTCCAAATCGTCAGTCGCTACAGTGCTGACCAGGCCGCTAACGATGGCGCTGATTACTGGTACGCACCAATTACCTTTGACCAAAACAACGAAGGGCACTTAGACGGCTGGTCCTTTGCCAACGGTCACTTCCAGGCCAGTGGTTGGAACGCCACTAACGCCAGCTACCAGGACCAAAGCCACTGGATCATCATTTACGACCAAACCCAGCACACCGAACTTTACCGGCAAAAGGTTAATACCACTGCTCGTCCCGACGTTGCCCGGGCCTACGGTAATATTTACAATTCTGCCAACTCCGGCTGGTCCTTTGACCACGACTTTGGCAACGATAGCCGCTGGCTCAACGACCAGTTGCAGGTCATTTCCCGCTACAGCTCCGATGACAAGGGTGGGGAAGGGAACCACGTCGACTTCTGGTCCACGCCGGTTCAAGCGGACCGTACCAACCGCGCCAACCTGGATTCCGCATCAATTGCTAATGGCAAGCTGAACCTCGCCGGTTGGCACGCCACCTCTGGTGAAGAGGACCGCCCATACTACACAATCATTGTCCTGGACGCCCGGGGGCACGAAATTGCTCGTCAACAGGTCACCAACATTGCCCGTCCTGATGTTGCCCTGTCCTTTGAGAACCTGTACGACGCCACCAACTCCGGCTGGTCCCTTTCCCCATGCCGTTAAAGGCGGCCATGGTTGAGGGCCAGATCTGGGTCATTTCCCGTTACAGCGCCACCAAGGACGCCAACGAAAACTACACCGACTACTGGTTCGCACCAATTAGCTTCAACGCCAACATGGCTGGCATCACTAGCATCAAGAACGAGAACGGCCAGCTTACCATCAACGGTTACCACGCGGCCGACGCGGCTTATGGTGAGACCAACCACTACATCATCCTCTTTGACACGACGGCCAACCGGCAAGTGGCCGCCGCAAAGACGCAGTCAGCGGCCACTCCCGCAATTGCCCGGGGGCTGGCTGCTTACAATGCCGCCGACTCTGGCTTTACCACCACTCTGCCGGTAAGTAATAATATCGTCAGCGGCCACCAGTACGCCATTGTCCTTCGTTACTCGACCAGCGCCAACGGTAATGGTGGGGACGGTCACTACACTGACAAGTGGCTACCACTGACGACCTCTAACCAGGGGAGCCTGGACTCCTTTAACATCAGCAATGGTCACCTGGCCGTTGCCGGCTGGAACGCCAACGACTTTGCGGTAGCGGCACCTTACCACTTCCTGATTGTATTCGATAATACGACCCGGACCCAAGTGGCCGCCCAGCGGGTTATTAATTCGGTCAGCCGTGACGATGTTGCTAAGGTCTACCCCCCAGGTTGTTACCGCCGACGAATCCGGCTTCCAAGCCGACCTGGGCCAGGTTAACCTGACGCCTGGTCACTCCTACTCGATCGTTAGCCGCTACTCAAACTCCGCTCAGGGCAACGGTGGCAGTGGTGCCTACCAAGACATGTGGCTTGGCCCGGTAACGCTGAACCAGTCAGCCTCCGTGGTTGATTCCATTAGTCAAAACGGCAACACCCTCCACGTGACCGGCTGGCTGGCCAGTGACCAACGGCTGAGTCAACCCCACGGCTTTGTCATCGCCCTCTACAACGGAAAAGAGGTTGGGCGGAGCAAGATTAACTTCACCAGCCGGCCTGACGTAGCGGCTAAGTACCCACAAATCTACCAGAGTGCTAACAGTGGTTTTGCGGTTGACATCCCCGTCACCGCCAGCCAACTGACGGGCGGCCAGCTGAGCTTCATTCTCCGCCTGTCCGCTTCCGCCGACGGTAACAGCAACTACACGGATATCCGGACCCGCGATTATGCAACCAACGCCGGAGCCGCCACCGTCAGCTACAGCAGCAGTGCCAACACCATCAGTATCAATGGTTGGCACGCCGCCATGGCCACGACCAACCGTCCTTACCAGTACCTGATCGTCATTGGGGCTGATGGGCACGAATTCTACCGCCGGGCCCTGAACAACACCAATTCAAACCAGTCATCAGGTGCGGGCGCCAGCCAGGCCCCGTGGATCGGTAATGCCGGCCAGTCTGGCTTTGCCGCCACGCTCCCGGTTAGCGCAGCCATGAACCACTGGGGAATCAAAGTTATCCACCGCTACACCGACGATGCCGCCGGTAACGGTAACGCCGTTGATTTCGTTTCCCCAATGGTCAGTATCAACTCCGGTTTCCAGCACCTCAACGGCGGGACGGTCTACTACGACCCTGACCGGGGACAGGTGGCAACCGGCTGGCGGACGATCAACAACAACCGCTACTACTTCTCCGATGGTTACGAAAACCAACCGAACCCCGATGACCTCTGGGTTTACAACGACCAGCTTCACGGTCAGATGTACACCGGGATCAACTATGTCGATGGTCACTGCTACGACTTCGGCACTAACGGGATTGCCCGGGCCCTGCCACAAAACGATGGCTGGTCCTGGCCATTCCCTGCCGATGGGGAAGGTTACTTTGCCTCAGGTCAGGCCTTTGGTTACTCCTCCTACCCACGGAAGAATGGCTTCCACGACGGCCTGGACTTCGGGGCCTATGACCATCCTGGCTCCGCAGTTCACGCCGTTCACGGTGGAAAGGTCTTAGACGTCAACACCTGCCGTGACGACAAGGGACAGATCATGTGGTGGTACGCCATCGTCTACGATGGTCGCTACCTCTACGTCTACCAAGAGGCCTTCAGCAACCGCAACCAGATCACCGTTAACCGGAACCAGATCATCTATCCGGGACAGGTCATCGGTTACCGGAACACTGACCACCTTCACCTCGGCATCAACACCAGTCCCAACTACGGTGTTGACCTGGCCCACTCCTTCCAGCCAAGTTGGACCGACCCGAACCAGGCCACGGGTAGTGGAACCTGGCTCAACCCGCAGACGGTCATCCGCAACCGGGGTTAAGTTACGAAATATTGCTAACAGATTAAAGGACCATGACATTTGTGCGTGTCACGGTCCTTTTTTACGGATTGGGGTTAAAATATAGTTTATGAAAACGAGGAGGAATTAATGCATGAAAGCAAGCATTGCGCGTATTACAGCACTGGCAACGATCACGATCGTTGCCGGCTTGGTGATTGCTGGGCAAAACGTCAAGGCGGACACCACGACCGCCACGACGCCGCCGGATACTACCCAGACGACGACATCAACGACAACCACCCCGAATTATGTTCAGCTCTATTCAGATAACCTGAACCAGGTCAAGGCGACCCAGAACGTTAACATCCCCGCTGGCTACACCCTGGACGCCGTCCGTAACGTCAATAGTTCTGCAGCTGCCCAGACCCTGGAGCAAAAGGCCCAGCAGGGATTGTACAGCAACGACTACCAGTCGGATTCCACCGCGGCCCAGGAGAAGGTCGACGTTAACAACCTGACTTCCGACCAGGTTGCCGAGATGAACCAGTATGGCCTCAGTCTGGTGAACAAGGTCCGGTCAGAGTTTGGTCAAGAACCGTTCGTCCAAAACGAGGGGACCATCAATGAGACCCGTAACGTTGCCCTCCAGTACCAGGCCAAGAACGAGTCCCTGCTCAACGGGGGCTGGCACGACTTTGCCATTCTAAACGGTCGGTCGGAAAACATTGCGGCCCAGCAGATCTACATTGATAACGTTTCGGGCTTACGGGCCCGACCGTTTGCGGAGGCCAAAGGGCGCGATTTTGTGGACAATAGCGCCGTGCCGCTCTTTACCATCACAACCATGGATGATCTCCGGGCGTCAATCTTCTACGGGGTGATGGGGATGCTCTTTAACGACGCGGCCGATAATTTCGGTCATGCCCAAAACTTCCTGACCGTCAACCAGCCGGTGACGGCCATGGCCCTGTACCCATCACTGACCTATGGTACCGGGACCGGGCGGTATGCCAACGGGATAACTTTCAAGTTCCAGCTGGAAAACATCGACATGCACTACGTTTGGACATCCGGGACCGATTTCAACGCCAATGACTACACCAATGCCGGCACGGTGGTCGGGAACTGGGACCAAAACGACAACGGCAATTACGCCTACCTTGATGGGGCTCATCTGACAACGGATGGGGCGATTATTGCGACGGGTTGGCACGCTACCAACGCCAGTCAGGGGCGGGCCTACCACTACATTATCGCCCTCGACCAGAATGGCCACGAGCTCGGCCGGACCCTGGTTAATCCGGTCACCCGAGAAGACGTGCGGGCCGCCCACAACGTCTATAACGCTGTCCACTCAGGATTCTCAGTTAAGATTGACTTAGGCAATGCCTTAGCCAACACGACTGCGGTTCAGCTGATCAGTCGTTACAGTAGTGACGCCGCGGGAAACGCGGGCTATGTGGACTACTGGTTTGCCCCGGTTGCCGTGGACCAGGCTAACCGGGCCTGCCTCGACCAGGCGAAGGTCACTGATGGTCAGCTACATTTGACCGGTTGGCACGCCACCAACAAGGCCGCCAACCGTCCTTACCACTACATCATCGTCCTCAACAATGGCCGGGAGGTGGCCCGTCAGCTTGTCACTGATGGAGTCAACCGAGCCGACGTCGCCAATGTTTACCCGGACGTTGACCGGGCCGCCAAGTCGGGCTTTGACGTCCGCTTCGCCGTTTACAAGCTGAACTTTAACCAGCGTATCCAGGTCCTCAGCCGTTATACAGATGATCCGGCGGGAAACGGTAATGCGGTGGACTACTACTTTGCACCACTAACGGAAGGTAACTACGCTAACCTTGGCCACCTGGATAACTTCAGCATTAGTGGCGTCAAGCTCAATATCGCCGGTTGGCATGCCAACGCGGTCTCCCAATTTGAGCAGCACCGCTTCATTATCCTCTACGACAGCACAGCTAACCGCCAGGTGGCCTCCTTTAACGTTGATAACGTTGCCCGGCCCGATGTCCAACGGGTTTACCCGGGAATTACCGGTACTGGTCAGTCTGGCTTCAACCTGAGTCTGGACCTGAAGGACGCCCAGATCGTTCCCGGCCACCAGTACGTGGTCATCAGTCGCTACTCGAGTTCGGCCACGGGAAATGGTAACGGGAACGGCAGCCAGTACACTGACTACTGGTACCCGTCAAAGGTGCTGGAGAGCGGCAATGAAGCGGGAAACCTAGACAAATGGACTGTCCAACCGGCCGGTGCTGGTCAGTACACGGTGACGGCAGCTGGTTGGCACGCCACGCGGATGGTCAATCCGGTTCACACCCTGATCCTGTTTGACAACACCCTGGGCAGGGAGGTCAGCCGCCACACCCTGACGAGTCAACAGACGGGGCAGGAACGGCTGGATGTTGCTAGGGCGGTTGGTAACCAGTATCCGGCTGCCGGTCAGTCTGGCTTTAATGCCCAGTGGACGGTCACCGGTCTCCGCCCTGGTGATGACTACACGTTGATTAGCCGCTACTCACTGACTAGTAATGCTGATCAGGACTACGTCGACTATGACTTTCCGATTGGTAAAATGAATATTCAATAGCGCACAAAAGCGGGCTCCTACGAAAATAGGAACCCGCTTTTGTGGAATGCTATTATTTAGTTTTAATTAATGGTGACTAACAACAGCATTGTTTGGTAATTGACCGGACCAGTCTTGGTACTGAACCTGACTGCTGCCCTTGGTGGTGTAACGGTCCATCCCGTCACTGTCAACGTGGTGGGTAACACCCTTGGCATCGGTCCAGGTTGCAACATCACCTAAGCCCAGTTGGATTGGTTGGTTTTGTTTAACATTAGTAGCAGGTGTTTCAGCGGTCTTTGCTGGAGCAACCGTGGATGCCGCCGTGTTGTTGGTGGCAACTTGGCCGTTGTGGTTAAAGGTCGTCGTGCTAGAGCTTACTGCAACTTGGCTGTTGCTGGTAACACTTGAGGAAGTGCTATTAGCAGAAGTCGAGTCCTTTTTAGCAGCGTACTTAACATCCGTCTTGGCAGAAGTCTTGTTGGCCTTCTTGTGGCTGCTTTGCTTAACCACTTGCTCACTGCTTGCTTCGTGGGTCTTATGCGTGCTAGTTGCACTATTGGCAGCGCAACCACCCAGACCTAAAGCAAGTAAGACAACTAACGAACCATTTAATACTTTCTTGTTTAACTTCATAATAATAGCACCCCTTCCACAATGTTGATTAGCAATGTTCGTATCTCTTTCGATATAAATATTGTAACATGCTTGAAACATTTATGTAACCTTTTAGTCAATAAAATGTCACTTTATCTTAATCTTACCGCTTACTAGACCGGTGCTAAATGTGGTGCTGGTGGGCTTGACGTGGTGAAAGGGGGGCAGAAATAAAAAGTTACCAAAAATATTACGAACTGAAATCGGAGATGGGTGCCTATCTTTTTACGGCAAAAAGCTATATGATGTTGGGGTACTTAATTAGAAATGAGGGAACATTGTGGATAAAAAGTTTAATCGTTGGCTCTTTTGGCCGTTAACGCTCCTGGTAATTGCGACCTTAATCTTTGTCTGTACCAAAATTCAGTTTATCTTCCGGCCGTTCTTTACATTTATCTCGGTTGTCTTTGTACCCCTGATCCTGTCGGGCTTCCTATATTACATGTTGAACCCAATCTTAAAACTAATCATGAAGGTAAAACTAGGCCGCTTTAAAATGAATAAGGGAATCGCCAGCCTGCTACTGGTGGTCGTCCTCATCCTTATTATTGCAGGAGGCCTGGCAGTCCTGATTCCTCCGGTCGTTAAGGAAATCACCACCCTGGTGACCCACTTGCCACAGACGGTGAGTGGGGTGCAAAAGCTCCTTAACGACACGGTCCAGCACTCCTTTTTGAAGAATGTCGACCTGTCATCTTACTACCGGCAATTTGACCACCAGCTTGCTAAGTACGCCCAGATCATCTTGAAAGGGCTGAGCAGTCGGGTTGGCGACATCGTTGGTGCCGTTACCAACATCACGATTGTGACCATTACGGTCCCGGTAATGCTTTTCTACATGCTCAAAGATGGTGACAAGCTGGCCCCGAGCATTCAGAAGTGGCTCTCACCGCATCACGCCAAGGAAGTCGACGAGCTATTGAGTAAGATGAACAACACCTTGTCATCATACATTGCCGGTCAGGTAATTGAATGCCTGTTCGTGGCCGTCTTTACCTCCATCGGTTACATGATTATCAAGCAGCCCCTGGCCCTGGTCCTGGGAATCGTTGCCGGCCTCTGCAATATTATTCCCTACATCGGACCTTACATTGGAATTGCTCCGGCCCTGTTCGTTTCCCTGACCATGGCCCCTAAGAAGTTGATTCTGGTGATCATTGTCGTGATTATCGTCCAGCAGATTGACGGGAACGTAATTTATCCAAACATTATCGGGAAGTCCCTCAAGATTCACCCGTTGACCATCATCTTGTTGTTGTTGGCGGCTGGTCACATCGCGGGGGTGGCAGGGATGATTCTCTGTATCCCGGCCTACGCGGTGGTGAAGACCGTCTGCGAGTACTTCTTTGACATCTACCGAATTGAGCACCCGGTCACGGAAGAAAAGAAGGAGTAAAAAAAGAACTTTAGCGTTCGGCGTATAATCCCGAATTGCTAAAGTCCTTTTTTATTCGTCTTGTCCATCCACAATGACGTAGTTGCCGGTGATGAACCTGTTCTTACCAATTTGGTACCAGGTGATTTCACCGTTATCGTTGAGCCGCCCGGTAATCTGGATGCGTTTGCCATCTTTAATTGTGTCAATCTTTTTTCCGTATGGTGCATCGAAAACATCGGCTGCTTTGCCAGGGAGGTAGTCAATGGTTCCCTGCACATCCTTGAGGGGCATGATGGTCAGATTATCAGCAATGGAGGAAGGAATTTTCTCATCCGTGAAGGGGTCGTTGACGACCCGCATGTTCTCGTACTTGACCCATTGGCCAGCGCCCAACTCGTACCAGGTGTCACCACTCTCGGCATCAACCCGGTGGAAGGCCTTAACAACGATTCCTGCCGGAACAGGGTCGTTGATTGGCATCCCGTTGACCGTATCATAGACTTTGGTGGTTTGGTCGATTTGGAGGTAGGTGTTAATGTCCTCGACGTTTTGCCAGCTTTGTTTCCGGTAGTAAAGCTTGACGTCACGGCGCTGCATGTCAAAAGTTCCGTTAGCTTGTCCTTCCATCTTTATGAAGCGGTAGTGGGGGAACTCTTTCTTATCGATGTGGTACTTGCAGCCCTGAATCCCGCGCAAAAGTTGGGGGGCCATGATATTTTCTCCACTATCAATATCAATGTAGTAAACCCAAACTGGGTTTCCAGTCTTAAAATGTCCTAGCATGTTTCCACCCCATTATCAGAATCTATTAATCATATTATACCGTATTTTGCAGGACCCGCCGCGCCTTTGGTATATATCTGGTTATTCCTTTAGCAAACTGTTAAAATTAGGGCATTCAATAGATAGGTAGGGTGAAAAATGAGACACCGGCAGATTCACCGGACCACACTCCGGGCGATTTTCATTGCAATTATTCTAATCCAAGACTTTGTGCCATTCTTTGGTAATATTCCCCTGGGCCCGCTTAGTATCACGACCATGCACGTGACCGTGATCATCGTGGCAATTGTTATGGGGCCCGTCGATGGAGCCATTATCGGCGGTACCTGGGGGCTCCTTACCTGGGTCCGCGCCTTCGTGGCCCCGTCTAGTCCGCTGGCGCCCCTCGTCTTTGTGAACCCCCTGGTATCGGTTCTGCCGCGGATCATGATTGGCCTGGTGGCGGGTGCCGTTTACCGGGGCATTAGTTACTGGCCCAAGTTAAATAAGGTCGCAATGGTCGCTGCCGGGATTGCGGGGAGCCTGACCAACACCGT
Organism: Limosilactobacillus panis DSM 6035; assembly: GCF_001435935.1. Taxonomy (GTDB): domain Bacteria; phylum Bacillota; class Bacilli; order Lactobacillales; family Lactobacillaceae; genus Limosilactobacillus; species Limosilactobacillus panis. The sequence continues at coordinate 8,843 of NZ_AZGM01000116.1, read as the reverse complement.
TTTGGTCCTGGGGATGGTGGCCGTTTTTTACCGGACGCCAGCAGTTGCCCATGCTTATGGGGTTAACGTTGACCACCTCCTGCCGACGCTTGAAGTAATCATGGCGACCAACGGGGTGGCAGAACTGGTTCTCGCGGCGTTTGCGGTTCCGCTGATTGCCTACCCGGTCCTGGAGGTTCGTCGTCGTTTGGCTTTATATTGAGACACAAAAAAGCTGGAGAGAATTTCTTCCCTCCAGCTTTTTCGTATAGCTATTACTTGTTTTCTTCTTCAGCTTCTGAAGCAGGGGCAGTGTTGTCGCCTGCCGCCACAACAGTGATGTTGCCGTCACCGTCTAACTTAGCAGCCAGCTTGTGGGCATCGTTGTGGTCGAGCACGTAATCGGCAATCCGGTCTTCAATTTGTTCCTGGATTACCCGACGCAGTGGACGGGCACCCATCTTCGGATCGTAGCCCAGGTCGACCAGCTTTTCAGCGACGTCCTTTGGCACATCAATGTGGAGCTTCCGGTCAGCCAACATTGTGTTAACGTCGGTGATCATCAGGTTGACGATCTTCATCAGGTCGTCCTTAGTCAGGGCGTTGAACTGAACGATGTCGTCGAACCGGTTCAGAAATTCGGGCTTGAAGTAGTTGGTCAGCTTGTCGATGATTGAGTGGGTCGAGCCAGATGCCTCGGCACCAAAACCAACACTAGCAACGGCATCCCCGGTCCCGGCGTTCGAGGTCATGATGATGATCGTGTCCTTGAAGCTGACGGTCCGTCCTTGCGAATCGGTCAGGCGACCATCATCAAGAATCTGCAGGAACATGTGCATAACGTCCGGGTGGGCCTTTTCAACTTCATCCAACAGGATCAGGCTGTAAGGGTGACGCCGAACCTGTTCGGTCAGTTGACCAGCTTCTTCGTAACCAACGTAACCAGGAGCGGCCCCAATCAGCTTGGAAGTGGAAGTCTTGTCCATGTATTCGGACATGTCGAACCGAATCATGGCATCCTTGGAACCAAAGAGCTGCTTGGCCAGTTGCTTGGCGGTTTCGGTCTTCCCGACCCCGGTAGGGCCAACGAATAGGAAGGAACCAATTGGCCGGCCGGACTTGTTCAGGCCAATCCGGTTCCGGCGAATGGCCCGGGCGATCTTGTCCACGGCTTGGTTTTGACCAATAACGTGGGCCTCAAGCTTCTTATCTAAGTCGCGGAGCTGGTTTTCTTCTTGTTGCTGAAGGTCACCAACGGGGATGTTGGTCTTTTCTTCAACAATCTTTTGCATGTCCTTATCGGTAACCGTTGCTGATTCTTCAGTGTGATTTTCTTCGGCATCCTTCTTGGCCTTTTCCAGGCGGGTAACCTGGTCACGGTAGAAGGCAGCCTTTTCGTAGTCCTGATTGTCAACCGCCTGTTGCTTGTGAGCCTCGGCAGTGTGGATCTCGTTTTCAATCATGTTAGGATCGGCCGTCTTTAAGGTCAGGTTCTTCCGCGAACCGGCCTCGTCCATCAGGTCAATCGCCTTGTCCGGCAGGAAGCGGTCTTGGATGTAGCGGTCAGAAAGCTTGGCTGCTGCCACAATTGCCGCGTTAGTGTACTTGACGTGGTGGTAGTCCTGGTAGCGACCCTTGATTCCGTTCAAGATCTGGATAGTTTCTTCAACAGTTGGTTCGTCAACTTGGACTGGTTGGAACCGTCGGGCGAGGGCGGCATCCTTTTCAATCTTCCGGTATTCGTTTAAGGTCGTGGCCCCAATCAGCTGGAAGTCACCACGAGCGAGGGCCGGTTTCAAGACGTTTCCGGCGTCCATTCCACCCTCAGCATTTCCGGCGCCCATGATTTCGTGGATTTCGTCGATGAAGAGGATAATGTTCTTGTTCTTTTGAACTTCCTTCATTAATTGTTGCATCCGTTGTTCGAATTGGCCCCGGATTCCGGTCCCTTGAACAAGGGATACAACATCCAAGCGGATAATTTCCTTGTTAGCCAGCTTCTCCGGTACTTGACCAGAAACAATGGATTGGGCGAGCCCTTCAACAACGGCCGTCTTACCAACCCCGGCTTCACCAATCAGAACTGGGTTGTTCTTTGTCCGCCGGTTCAAAATTTCAATGACCCGGTTGATTTCCTTATCCCGGCCGATCACTGGGTCGATCTTGCCTTGGCGGGCCAGGTCGGTCATGTTAATGCCGTATTGGCCGAGGATTCCCTTGCCATTACGGCCGCCACCCCGGCGTTGGTTTTGGGTATTGGCATTTTGACCATTAGCGCTCGCGGCTTGGCCTTGCATGTTGTTCATTGCGTTCATAAAGTCTTCGAGGTTTCCAAAACCGAAGTTATTCATTCCGTTACCCCCGTTCATCATATTTGCTTGTAAGTTTTGTAATTTTTGATAGCATTCTTGGCAGAGGTCAACTTGAATCCGCTGACCGTTAAAACTCATTTGTAAGTGGATCGTCGCTGGATTCCGATGACAATTTTGACAAAGCATCTATTATTAGTACCTCCCTGAAAAATATGGTCAAAGTATGTTTGACCTTTCTTGACCATTGATTACATTATACTTACTTTTTATCGCTGTGCAAGAAATATGACGGCCCTTTAGAAAAAAGTAAGGATTGATCACGTTTCATTTTAGCACTCTTTGTAATTGTTTGCTAAAATTAGGGACCGGGTGTGTATAATAGGAATAGAAATCATATTTGGAGGTGGGAACGCTTGGCAGAACGTGATTTTAAGCAGGAGCTTGACGAACTGCGCGCCGGCAAAATTGACCAGTTTGAGATTGGCCCTGATAACTTTCAGGAGTTCCAACGAATCTATCATGCCTACCCGTACCGGACCCAGATTACGGGGCAGGCCCACATTGGTGGCAAGATAATTTACCGGATGATTAAACGGTAAGATGCCCTTTGACCACCTTGTATTTACCGCTTACAATTGCTAAAATATATCTATCGAGGTGTATCAGTGCTAAAATAAGCACTGGTAAAAGTAAATCTGCTCGAAGGAGACTGATTAAAAATGGAAAAACGCGATTTTACAATTACTGCTGAAACTGGTATTCATGCACGTCCAGCAACCATCCTGGTTCAAGCTGCTTCAAAGTTTGCTTCTGATGTAACATTGTCATATGAAGGCAAGAGCGTTAACTTGAAGTCCATCATGGGTGTTATGTCTCTTGGTGTTGGTCAAAATGCTAAGGTTACGATCACGGCTAGTGGTGACGATGAAAAGGATGCTTTAGATGCCGTTGCTGAAACCATGAAGAAGGAAGGATTGACTGACTAATGTCTTTGCTGCTTAATGGGTTAGCAGCCAGCAGTGGGATTGCGATTGCGCCTGCTTACCTATTAGTGGGGTCAGAACTTCCGGTTCAAAAACAGCATATTAGTGATAAGAATCATGAGGTCGCCAGGCTTCATGATTCTTTTGCGTTAAGCCGCCAAGAACTGCATGCAATCCGTGACCAGGCCCACCGGCGCCTTGGTCAGCGGGCGGCAACGGTTGTTGATACACAACTGGCAATGCTGGACGACCCCGTTTTATTTGATTCAATTGAACAACACATCGTCAGCGAGCAGATTACGGCGGAGTGGGCGGTCCAAAAGGTGGCGGATCACTACATGGCCATCTTTGAACGCCTAAATGATAATGACTACCTTCAGGCGCGGGGGATGGCAATGCGTGACCTAGCCAAGCGCCTGTTGAGCCACCTCCTTGGCGTTAAACTCCCGAATCCCAAGCAACTCGACCACCGGGCAATTATCGTGGCTAATAACATCACCCCAACGGATACGGCCCAGTTTGACCGGCGCTACGTCGCGGGCCTGGTCACGGATACCGGGGGGCGGACCTCCCATTTCACAATCATGAGTAAGACCCTTTACCTGCCGGTGGTTGTCGGAACGAAGAAGGCCACGGCGGCGATTAAGGATGGAGACCTCCTGGTGGTTGACGGTATTCACGGCAAGGTGGTCGTTAATCCGTCGGAAGGCGAGCTTGAAAAGTACCGCCTCCTTGCCGGCAGGTTTGCCCGAGAGCAAGAGGCCTGGGGTGCGTTGCGGAACCAGGAAACCATCAGCCAGGATGGTCGTCACTTTGAGGTTGCGGCCAACGTTGGTACGCTTGCGGACATCCAAGATGCTCAGAACAATGGGGCCGAGGGAATTGTCCTTTTGCGGACTGAGTTTTTGTATATGAACCAGACTAAGCTGCCGGGTGAGGACCAGCAGTTTAGTGCCTACAAGCAGTTCGTAGCCGCGATGAACCAGCACCGGGTGGTTACCCGGACCTTGGATGTGGGCGGTGATAAGCGCTTGGAGATGGTACCTCTCCCGCACGAGGCCAACCCTTACCTGGGTTTTCGGGCCATTCGGATTGGCTTGGCTAAGCCGGAGATCCTGCGTCCCCAATTGCGGGCGATGCTCCGGGCGTCGGTCTATGGACGGTTAGCCATCATGTTCCCGATGGTGGCCACGATTGAGGAATTCCGCCAGGCGCGGCAGATCTTAGATGAGGAGAAGGCATCCTTGGAAAAATCCGGGGTGCCGGTTGCCGACAACATCGAGGTGGGGATGATGCTGGAAATTCCGTCGGTGGCAATGATGGCCGACCTCTTCGCCCAGGACGTTGATTTCTTTAGCATCGGCAGCAATGACCTGATTCAGTACCTCTTTGCGGCTGACCGGGGGAATGCCAGAGTCGCCTACCTCTACCAGGAACTCCACCCGGCTGTGCTGCGGACCGTCAAGCGGGTGATTGACGCAGCCCATGCGGAAGGTAAGTGGGTCGGCATGTGCGGTGAGATGGCCGGTAACCCCTTAGCTACACCATTGCTGATGGGGATGGGCCTGGATGAGTTCTCGATGAACAGTGGTCAGATTCTTCACATCCGGTCCTTGATTAAGCAGATGAACACTCGTCAGCTCCAACCGCTCGTTCACCGGTCTTTAAATGCCCAGACCGCTAGTGCGGTAACCGCCATGGTGAAGAAGTTCTTAAAAGAAAATAACTTAGAGTAGGGATTTTATAGGATGGCACCGGTCGTAGTGAGCGGCCGGTGCCTTTTAATTTGCCGCTATTTAAGAAAAAATTAATCTCGTAAACGCGGCCTTGTCGATAGCACGGAATCATCTTACAATAGGAGAAATGTGTCTTTTGCTAAAGAGGGGGCTCTTTAGTATAATAATTAACATTATGCGAAAACGAAAAGATAGGAGCAGTTAGCGTGAATATTGGTCTTTTTACAGATACATATTTTCCTCAGGTTAGTGGAGTAGCAACTTCCATTAAGACCCTCCGCGATGAGCTGACTGCTCAGGGGCATCACGTGTATATCTTTACGACGACTGATCCCCAGGCAAAGAAGGACGATGTTGAAAACGGCATCTATCGCTTTGCTAGTATCCCCTTTGTCTCCTTCACGGACCGGCGAATTGCTATCCGGGGTGGTATCCGGGCGGTTCACTTGGCCCGGCGGTTTCACCTCGACGTTGTTCATAACCAGACCGAGTTTGCGCTGGGGATGATTGGTAAGTTGGTGGCTCATGAGCTGGACATTCCTTGCCTACACACCTACCACACGATGTACCAAGATTATCTTCATTACATAGCCAACGGTCACATTGTCAAGCCGAAAAATGTGGCAACCTATGCACGTCTTTACATGCATAATATCGACGGGGTGATTGCCCCGAGTAAACGGGTTCTGGATACTCTGCGGTCGTATGACGTCACAGCACCCATCCGGATTATTCCGACGGGAATCAACCTGCGGGTGTACCAGCACCAGGACTCGCCAGCAGCGGTTCACGCCCTCCGTGCTAAGTATGGCTACGAAGATGACACGCCGGTCCTCCTTTCCTTGAGTCGGCTGGCTTACGAGAAAAACATTCATACCTTAATTGATGCCATGCCCGATATCTTAGCCCAAAATCCGGCTGCCCAGCTTTTGATTGTTGGTGACGGGCCCGCCCGGAAAACATTGGAACGGCAGGTTCGCCAGATGGACTTGGGATCCCATGTTCAGTTTGCGGGAGAAATCAAGAATGATGATGTCCACCATTATTATCAAATGGCGGATGTCTTTGTGTCTGCATCAGATTCCGAGTCTCAGGGACTAACTTACGATGAGGCCCTGGCTTCGGGCTTGCCAATCGTTGTCATGCGCAGCGTCTATACGGACGAACTGATTGATGATCCGGCAATTGGGGTGAGCTTCCAAAAGCGAGAAGACCTGGTCAAGGGGGTCATTCACTACCTGAATAACCCTGGGACCGAGGAGTCCCACCGGAAGCGCCAGGTAAAGCTGCACGCTATTTCGGCGGAAGTTTTTGCCAAGCGGGTCGTTGAATACTACCGCGATTGTCAAAGGACGCTGGCTGAAAGAGAAGTTGCCAAGGCACGGCACCACCGTCGCCTATTTCATCGTTCGAGGAGTTAGTGATGATTAAAATTACGATGTTTTCATCAGCGGACAAGGTTGCCGGTCAAGGGGTGGGCAGTGCCTACCTGGAACTGATCAACCTGCTGAAGACGCACTTTGAAGATGAATTTGACATTGAAATAAACCACTATTGCAAGAGTGACATTAGCCACTACAACACGATTGACTTGCCCTTTTATTTTTCGACCTTTTCGAAGAAGCGGGGGCAAAAGGTTGGTTACGTGCATTTCTTGCCGGAGACTCTGGAAGGTAGTTTGAAAATCCCACAACCATTTCGTGGGATTTTTTATCGTTATGTAATTGCCTTTTATAAGCGGATGGATCACCTGGTGGTCGTTAACCCGTCCTTTATTGATAAGCTAGTGGCCTACGGGATTCCCCGTGAGCAGATCACCTATATTCCCAACTTTGTGGATAGCGCTCGTTTTCACCCGGTGGATGTTAAACAACACTTCGCCCTGCGTAAGAAGTACGGCCTACCTGCAGATAAGTTCGTTGTCCTGGGAAGCGGCCAGGTTCAGGAACGCAAGGGGGTTCCCGACTTCATCCAGCTTGCTAAGCAAAATCCGGACGTTCAGTTTGTTTGGGCCGGGGGCTTTTCATTTGGCCCCTTGACAGACGGCTACCATGAGCTGAAGAAGGTGGTAGAAAACCCGCCGGCAAATCTTAAGTTTACGGGGATTGTCAGCCGTGACGAGATTGCAGAGTTAAACAATGCGGCCGACTTGTTCCTGCTGCCGTCTTTTAACGAGCTCTTTCCGATGTCCGTTCTGGAAGCCTTTAGTTGCGGGACGGCGGTCATGCTGCGGGATCTTGACCTCTACCGCAGTATTATTGATGGTGACTACGAGCCTGCTAAGGATATCCTGGAGATGCAAGAGAAATTGACCCTACTGCGGAATGATCCGGCCCGCCTGGCCCATTGGCAAAAGCGGGCACGGGAAGCGGCCGCTCATTACTCAGAAGACCACCTGGCTAGGATTTGGGAGAAATTTTATTGCGAACAAGCTGCAAAGGGGGATGACCATGAGTAGAAAAAATTGGCTCGTCCTTATCTTGATGCTCCTGATTGGTGGGGGGATCATTGCATATTCATTGCGCACGGTTAACCTCCACCTACTGGTCCGTGACTTCTTTACCCTAAATTGGTGGTGGATGCTGGTAGCATTACTGTGTATCTGCCTCTACCTGGGATTGGAAGGGGTGGTCGTTAAGATTTTTATGAATAACCGCCACCCGGACTTTACCTGGAAAGATGCAATGCGTCTGCCACCGATTGAGCAACTTTTTAACGGAATTACCCCGTTTTCGACCGGTGGACAACCGGCGCAGTTAGTGGGGATGCTCCAGTGTGGGGTCGATGGGGGACTGGCAAGTTCGGTTCTCTTGATGAAGTTCGTCGTCTTCCAGGCGATGATTGTCATCAACTTCTTAATCAGTCTGGTGATTGGTTTTCACTTTATTGCCGAAAAGCTCCATGCCCTTTCCCTGCTCGTCCTGTTTGGCTTTTTAGTTCACCTGGCCGTGATTGTTGGGCTATTACTGGTGATGTATTGGTATAGCTTTACTAAAAAAGCCCTTAATTTGATTATTAAACCGGTGGGGCTCTTTATGAAGCCGGAACGATACGAAAAGTTACGGGTGAACCTGAACGCGAAGGTTGATACTTTCTACCAGGAAAGTTTACGGATCAAGAGTGAGTACGGTAAAATGTGGCGGGTATGTATCGTTACTCTGTGCCAACTGTTTTTCTACTATGCAATCCCGTATTTCATAATGCTGGCCCTCGGGGTGCACCATATTAATTTTGTGATGGTCATTAGCCTACACGTGTTGATCTTTATGATTATCTCCCTCTTTCCAATTCCTGGTGGAGCTGGGGGAGCAGAGTACTCGTTTTCGGTACTTTTTGCCAGCTTCATCGGCTCGGGAAGCAAGTTAGTTCTTGCGATGATTTTGTGGCGGTTATTGACCTATTACTTCGGAATGTTTGCCGGAATGGTTGCATTACTAGTTAAACCAGATAAAATTAAACATGATATTCAAGATGAGTAGTGGGGTCATTACTCATCTTTTGTTTTGGAGGTGAACAGGAGACAGTGGAGCATTCACAGTTAGTGCAGATTATTCGGCGTTTAGATGCAATGAAGCATGACCAGACAGCGAAAAGGCAGAAGCGGACCTTTGAGCAATTTGGAATTCCGGTGTGTGAGGTCACCTATGTTCAGGGAAGTGATGAGTACGTGTTTGTCCGGTTTCGCCCCTACGAACGGTCCTGTTTTGACGATATTGACCTTGTAGCAATTGAGGTTTATGACTGCTTATATGATTTGCAGCACACATTTTGATTTTTTACTGAAACTTGAAAGTATGAAGACAGACTGATCCCTTGGTATCACAGGGCATATT
>NZ_AZGM01000115.1 GCF_001435935.1 Limosilactobacillus panis DSM 6035 | reverse complement strand
AATATGCCCTGTGATACCAAGGGATCAGTCTGTCTTCATACTTTCAAGTTTCAGATTGTAAATAAAATGGCCCTGAGCGTCGCTTAACCAAACACTCGGGGCCATTTTATTCATAATTAATTTTGCCGGCTCAATACTGCCAGCCCCTGGTTAAGGACATCGTCTTCAACCTTAACCGTTAAAAATCGCTGGAGGGGCGTCTCACTGTGGCGGTTCTTGAAGGCCATTGGTTCAGCTGCCAGGATAACGACCGGGAGATTATTCTCCGCCAGCATCAACTGGCCGGGGCCCTGGTACTTGCCCTTAGTGTGCTTGCCCGTCCGCCAGGTATGCAACTTGGCATCCCCGTTTTGGTCAACCTTTAGTTGGTACTTACCGTCGGCGTCCGTCTCAACCGGAATCCCCGTAAACTTTTGTACGTCATACTTATCTTTCTTACTCATTTTCCTTGATGGCCTCGCCTTTAGTCGTAATCTCTAGCAGATGGTAGAAGTAGCCCGCCTGCATTGCTGCCGCCCAGGTGCCGCGCTGGACATCTTCCCCATCAATGATCAAAGACAGCATTGCGTTTGCTGCTTGCACATTGTTGATTAGGATTACCTGGCCAACCGTGACTGCCGTCATCTTGGGGTGGACATGAAAATGACGCAGCACTTTCCGGTACTTGGGTACGTAAGCCCGGCTCTGCTTAAACTTGCGAACAAAGTCAAGGAGTTCTTGGTCGTAGAGGGGGTAGCCGGCACGAATCAACCCGTCTTCCGGACGGGAGATCGTCCACGCCACCTTTCGCCCAATCATTTTCTTAAAGTACTTTTGCTCAGTCTGCCAGTTCATTTGTTTCACCTTTTATCTTTTTTCTTTATCTTTATAGTGTACCGATTTTCGCGATGAATGTCACTCGCCAGGGCGAATAAATTAGTGGTATTGTGGAGGTAATTAATAATAGGGGGTAATTTAGATGAAACAAGCACCGATTACTGCAGAACAAATGCGACACTATGATTCATACACCATTAACACAATTGGGGTCCCATCACTGGTCCTCATGGAACGGGCGGCCCTAGCTGTACGGGATGAAATTCTGAACGCCTTCCCACTCAACCTCGGACACGTTGTTGTGGTCGCTGGTAGTGGTAACAACGGTGGTGACGGTCTTGACGTTGCCCGCCTTCTCCACATTGCTGGTGTCCAGGTAACCATCTTGAACGTCGGTAACCCGGACCACGCCTCCGATGAGCACAAAGTTCAGGATAAGATTTGTCAATACTACCAAATCCCACAAACTACCGACCTGGCAGTACTAAAACAAGCAACCCTAATTGTCGACGCGATGTTCGGGATTGGGATTGATCGACCAGTCAAGGGGAACTACGCCGACGCTATTAAGGCAATCAACGACTGTGATGCGGTCGTCGTTGCCGTTGACATGCCATCCGGAATCAACACGGACAGTGGCGAAGTAATGGGAGTCGCCGTCAAGGCCACCACGACCGTTACCTTCGCCTTCAACAAGGTTGGCCTGACCAAGGGTGCCGGCCAAAAGTATGCCGGCCGGATTATCATTGCCGATGACATGGGCACCTACGCAACTGACAAATAAGTAGCAAAGGCGGGATAAAAATGATTCACAATGAAACAATCGACCACCAAGTTAACCACCGGACCATCCGGGCGTTTAAGGAACAACCGTTAAATGAGGAGCAGTTGACAACCTTATATGAAGCTGCCCGTCACGCTTCCACCAGTATGTTTATGCAGCAATTTAGTATTCTTCACGTTACGGACCCACATCTGCGCACCCAGGTTCGCGAAATTTCTCAGCAGCCGTATGTCGGCGCCAACGGGGACCTCTTCATCTTTATCGTTGACCTCTACCGGAACCAACAGATCAGGGAGCAGGAGGGCAATGACGATGGCCGCCTACACACCACCGACATCTTCATGCAGGCCGTAGAGGACACCACCCTGGCTGTACAGAACTTTCTCACTGCCGCCGAAAGTATGGGCCTGGGTGGGGTTATCCTTGGGTCCATTCAGAATAATTTGGAAAAACTCGTCCAGGTTCTTAATATGCCGAAGATGACCCTCCCCTTTCTTGGCATCCAGGTTGGGGTTCCGGACCAAGAGCCGCAACTAAAGCCCCGGCTGCCGCAACGGTTTATTGCCTTTGAAAACCACTACCCACGGGGCTTCAAAGTTGCCGACCTGGCAGAATATGACCAGGTTGTCACCCAGTACTACGACCTCCGGGATGCCAACCGCCGGATTGACTCCTTCACCAAGCAGATTAACGGTGATAAGTTAAATAAACATTTCACCAAGCGGGACGAGTTCGGCCTGGTCGCTCAAAAGCAGGGGTTCGCCCTCGACTGGGGAAAGGACTTGCCAAAACAAAACATCGAGTAGGCTCATTTATAAATAGATTTTTAAGATTAGTCCAAGTGCCTTCTAGAAAGAATCACCATCCTGGTACAATAAAGCTATCAAATTTACTAGGAAGAAGGTGCAACTATGCTTGAATTTTACCGAATATCTGCCCACCATTTAACTGTACTCAAGCCCAGTGCAGATGCAGATGTTATATTGACGGCTAACCCGACCATAGCAGAACAAGAACAACTGTGTCGGCTATTTGACCTCGACCCATTAACCTTTGCATTCTGTAATTCGGCAGAAGAGGTCTCACGCTTCCATTCCATTCCGAGTACTGTTATTGAAGGTGCCGCTGTATTGGTCCTCTACGATTTTATCAACCATTACGATACCATTGAGCAACAGCTCACACCGGCGATCATTATCTTTAACCAGTCATGCTTAATCATCTGTACTAACGCGATTACGGTCTGCCGGCAGCTCCTGATTAAAGCCATCAACAAGGACAGTACTCTTTTAGACATTGTCTTTAGTTGCATTAACCTCTGGCAAGACCGTCTCCTAAAATCTCTCCTTAGTTACAAGAAGCAAATTGACGAGCTTGATACTAATGCTTCGCAAACGGTTAAGAACACTGAACTGCGGGAAATGACGGACCTTACTCGTAAACTGGTCTTCTTTGAACATACCATGAATGACCAGAGTGAAACTCTTACCGCCTTCTTTGACGCACCCCAATTACAGTCATTCAGCCATAAGGTGATTGATAACACCCAAACCCGATAGCGGCGGCTTACTAAAACAATTCACATATATCGTGACCTGCTTTCGTCAATTGTCAGCTTATTTACCGCAATGATGAACAACAACCTCAACCATTTAATGAAGTACTTAGATTCCGCTGGCCTGGTGATTGCAGTTATCGCCCTCGTAACTGGCTTTATGGGCATGAACGTTGGCGGATTGCCTTGGAAAACATCCACCAATGGCTTTATTCTTACCTGCATCGTTGCCCTTATCCTGGCAACTGCAACCGGCATTTACCTTAAACGAAAAAGATTTAGTGACTAGCCAGAAGCTGAAAAAGCATCAGAGTGCGCCTCGGGCTAGTATAGGACAATCGTTAGCATGGTATGGGCCGGCGATTGTCCGTAATTGATGGAATTGCTTCGCGTCGCCACGAAGCTAGTCTGCAGTTTTTCCATGATTACTGTGTAATATTCAAAGAGAAGCTGGGAAAAAAGCATCAGAGCGCTCCGTATGGCTAGTATAGGGCGATCGTTGGCACGGAACGGGCCGGCGATTGTCCGTAACACTAGGAGCGCGCTTTTTTTCCGCGATTACTGTGTAACATTCGGAGAATCGAGTAGGAGGTAATTGATTA
>NZ_AZGM01000114.1 GCF_001435935.1 Limosilactobacillus panis DSM 6035 | reverse complement strand
CTTTCCTACGATTAGTCAAGAGTAAATATATAGAAAATGAGCGTATACTAAACCATTCTGATTTTGATACTTAAAATCAGAATTTAGTGATATAGTAAAAGTGTGAGATTTATATCTTCACAGTGGACTTCGAGTCCGTATACCGATAACGGTATTTAGTATGGTGCTTAATCATGGATAAAAGGCATTTCAGGGTTTTATTCATACAAGCAACCATCGCGACCTTATTCAATTTTGGATAAGGTCTTTTTTGTCTTAATCGATAATAATAGTCGACAATGTGGTTTGGCGCAGCGTGTTGTTGGCGGATCATATTACCAACGGCAAAGTATAAGAGCTTACGGGCAATGGGGTTACCACGTTTATTGATGTAATCTTGACGCCCGCCATTACCGGACTTATATCGGTTGAGATCAAGGCCAACATAAGCATTAAGCTGATTAGCGCTATCAAACCGAGTAATGTCACCTAATTCACCCATTAATTGGGCGGCAGTCTGAGCACCGATTCCGGGAAAAGAAATGTAGTATTGAAACGTTTCCTCTTCTTGGGCTGTCACTATCATTTGCTTAACTACTTTTTCTTTCTGTTTGGTTAGTTCAATTAGGAGTCGACAATAGTAGCGTACCTCCTCAACCTGAATCGAATCACTATCGACAGCTGGATAAGAATCTTGAGCTAATTTCAATAATTGTTCGGCATACTTAAGTCCTTTCATTTTTGAAAGATTTTTATCCGTTAATTTA
>NZ_AZGM01000113.1 GCF_001435935.1 Limosilactobacillus panis DSM 6035 | reverse complement strand
CCGCGATCGCCAGAAAGCTTCACTGTCATCGGTCAACGATTGGTCGTGAGCTTAAACGTGGTCGTGTCTTACAGCGTAACTCAGATTACTTCCTTTACCATCACTACTTTGGTGAAACGGCGCCAGCCAAGCATGAACAGCGGCGGCTGAAATGTCATTGTCATTCCTTGCTTAAACGGGGCCATTTCTTCTTTAAGCTCCTAACCAAACAGCTGGGCAGCCAATTTAACGCGATGAGTGTGGACGAGTTTATTGGCCAGTTCAAGTTAAAGTTTCCTGACCAGTTTTGTCCGTCAACGCCAACTGTTTACCGCTATATTGACCAGGGACGGTTAGCCATTAAGAATCTTGATTTACCACAGAAGCTAAGTCGGCATCTAAAAAAGCACCATCGTTCCCACTCTCGGCAAGCAGTGAA
>NZ_AZGM01000112.1 GCF_001435935.1 Limosilactobacillus panis DSM 6035 | reverse complement strand
ATGTGTAGGTTCCGTTTTATTCCTTAGAAAGGAGGTGATCCAGCCGCAGGTTCTCCTACGGCTACCTTGTTACGACTTCACCCCAGTCATCTGCCCTGCCTTAGGCAGCTCCCTCCAAAATGGTTAGGCCACTGACTTTGGGCATTGCAAACTTCCATGGTGTGACGGGCGGTGTGTACAAGGCCCGGGAACGTATTCACCGCGGCATGCTGATCCGCGATTACTAGCGATTCCGACTTCGTGCAGTCGAGTTGCAGACTGCAGTCCGAACTGAGACCGGCTTTAAGAGATTTGCACACCCTCGCGGGTTAGCTGCTCGTTGTACCGGCCATTGTAGCACGTGTGTAGCCCAGGTCATAAGGGGCATGATGATCTGACGTCGTCCCCACCTTCCTCCGGTTTGTCACCGGCAGTCTCACTAGAGTGCCCAACTGAATGCTGGCAACTAGTAACAAGGGTTGCGCTCGTTGCGGGACTTAACCCAACATCTCACGACACGAGCTGACGACGACCATGCACCACCTGTCATTGCGTCCCCGAAGGGAACGCCTAATCTCTTAGGTTAGCGCAAGATGTCAAGACCTGGTAAGGTTCTTCGCGTAGCTTCGAATTAAACCACATGCTCCACCGCTTGTGCGGGCCCCCGTCAATTCCTTTGAGTTTCAACCTTGCGGTCGTACTCCCCAGGCGGAGTGCTTAATGCGTTAGCTGCGGCACTGAAGGGCGGAAACCCTCCAACACCTAGCACTCATCGTTTACGGCATGGACTACCAGGGTATCTAATCCTGTTCGCTACCCATGCTTTCGAGCCTCAGCGTCAGTTGCAGACCAGACAGCCGCCTTCGCCACTGGTGTTCTTCCATATATCTACGCATTCCACCGCTACACATGGAGTTCCACTGTCCTCTTCTGCACTCAAGTCGCCCGGTTTCCGATGCACTTCTTCGGTTAAGCCGAAGGCTTTCACATCAGACCTAAGCAACCGCCTGCGCTCGCTTTACGCCCAATAAATCCGGATAACGCTTGCCACCTACGTATTACCGCGGCTGCTGGCACGTAGTTAGCCGTGACTTTCTGGTTGAATACCGTCACTGCATGAACAGTTACTCTCA
>NZ_AZGM01000111.1 GCF_001435935.1 Limosilactobacillus panis DSM 6035 | reverse complement strand
TGGCCGAATTCCTGGCGAGTTTCGACTTTATGAGGCCGCTCCTCAATGGAGCGGCCTTTTTACCATCCATTGAACAAATATAACAATTGCAAGTATTGCGAAGTCCACAATAAGTCGTAGAACTGATGCTAATGGCCACCAATGAATATAATTTCCCCAACTAATCCAATATAAGTCCAAATGGTGGATACACATAACTGCTAAGGTATGCTTACCAATAAGTTGCAGTAAGTTGGAAAACTTATAAGGCGTTATCCATTTCGATAGTAACGAAATCGCTAGTGTACCACCCAGCGCTTCAACAATTGAAATAAAAGTTAACGGATAGTGCCTAATTGACAGTTCGATGTAAACATTTAAGACAAAGCAAATAATCCAAAAAGCAATCATTGCAGAGTAAAGTGCATTTTTCTTTCTCATAATCGAATTATTGTTTATTGCCCTTCTAGCAACTGCACCGGTCCACATGAAGAACGCTGCAATTGGAACAATATCAAATGCTTGAGGTAGATAGTGGGCAAAGTTTTGACAGCAAAGCATCGAAATTCCCGAGGCAATAAACAGTACTATCCCAATATAAATGTCTGGCAAAATAATTTGTAAGGCATCAAATATAAGTTTTGCCCAGAAAAAAACAAATAGAAACCACATTACACCAACACTCATTAAACCAATAGCTGGAATATTTGATCCCCAGGAAATCCCTTTGATTATACTTTGGCAAAAGCCAGCAAAATTAAAGCCTTTTACGAAAACCAAATTCTCAATC
Organism: Limosilactobacillus panis DSM 6035; assembly: GCF_001435935.1. Classification (GTDB taxonomy): domain Bacteria; phylum Bacillota; class Bacilli; order Lactobacillales; family Lactobacillaceae; genus Limosilactobacillus; species Limosilactobacillus panis. The sequence continues at coordinate 3,492 of NZ_AZGM01000111.1, read as the reverse complement.
CCCAGCAATACGACCATCAATACCGCTAACAACCAGATATGAGTAAATGTCTTCTTTGCCTTTACCCAGAATCTTTCCCAGGTATCAACGTGACGTGATGTAAAACCAGATAGGATAAAGAACAATGGCATATGAAATGAAAATATAAAAGCATGAATATGCTGACTTTGTACTTCATGTCCAATGACCATTAATATTATTGCTATCCCTTTGGCAATGTCGACCCACTCTAATCGTACTCTCTTTTCCATTTTTCTCCCCTATTACAGCTTAGCCGTCAATTTAACATCCGGATATTTCTGTTTGAACCAGTTCTCCGCAAATTGGTTTTCAAACAGGAATAGTGGCTGGTCATGAATGTCCTTAACCAAAATATTTCGTGACGAAGACATCTTCTCGTCCAGCTGTTCTGGGTTAATCCAACGAGCGGTCTTGTGGCCCATTGGTTCCATCACGACATCAGAGTTATATTCGTTCTTCATCCGGAATTTGAAAACTTCAAACTGCAGTTGACCAACAGCACCCAGAATATAATCATTCGTCGTGTAGGACCGGTACAACTGAACCGCACCTTCTTGAACCAGCTGATTAATTCCCTTATGGAAGGACTTCTGCTTCATCACGTTCTTGGCCGAAACCCGCATAAACAGTTCTGGCGTAAATTGTGGCAACTTCTCAAACTTAATATCCTTTTTACCGGTATAAATTGAGTCACCAATCTGGAAGTTTCCAGTATCATACAACCCGATGATGTCACCGGCACAGGCTTTTTCCACATTTTCCCGGGTATCGGCCATGAACTCAGTAACGTTCGAAAGCCGTAACGGCTTCTTCGTCCGCTCCAGGGTGACATCCATCCCCCGGTCAAATTCACCAGAACAGATTCTTACAAAGGCAATCCGGTCCCGGTGACGTGGATTCATGTTCGCCTGAATCTTAAATACAAAGCCAGAAAACTCAGGATCAAGCGGCTTTACAATTTCACCGTCTTCCGTCTTGTGTTCCCCTGGTGCAGGGGCAAATTGCAGGTAGTTCTCAAGGAAGGTCCGGACACCAAAGTTCGTTAAGGCAGAACCAAAGAATACCGGTGTTTGGTCCCCCTTGGCAATTTTCTCACGGTCAAGTTGGTTTCCGGCAACTTCCACAAGCTCCATTCCATCCAGAGCATCCTGCCATTCACCATCCCCAGCTAGCGGGTTATCCCCCTTGACCTTACCATCTTCATCCAACGGAAGGTAGGGATTCTCCGGATCGGCTGGGTGGGTTAGAGCAACCCGGTGATTAAAGCGGTCATAGATCCCCTTAAATTGGTGACCAGAACCAATTGGCCAGTTCATTGGGTAAGTTTCGATGCCTAATACGTCTTCAACCTCATTCAACAGGTCCAATGGATCCCGGGCATCCCGGTCAAACTTATTCATGAAAGTAAAGATGGGAATCCCCCGCATCTTACAAATTTGGAAGAGCTTCTTGGTCTGAGGTTCAATCCCCTTGGCACTATCGATTACCATGACGGCTGAGTCAACCGCCATCAGCGTCCGGTAAGTATCTTCAGAAAAGTCTTCGTGTCCAGGAGTATCAAGGATATTGATTCGCTTACCCTGGAAATCAAACTGCATAACGGAGGAAGTGACGGAAATTCCCCGCTTCTTTTCAATTTCCATCCAGTCAGACTTAGCAAAGTTACCAGTCTTCCGGGCTTTGACAGTCCCGGCTTCCCGGACAACGCCCCCGAAAAGGAGAAGCTGCTCAGTAATTGTCGTCTTACCCGCGTCTGGGTGGGAAATAATAGCGAATGTCCGCCGCTTGTTAACTGCTTCAACAAGTTGTTTTGATGCCATCAAAAATTTTCCTTTCATATTTTAAATTGCGCAATATCTTTTCTATTTTAGTATATTCGTTGTCAACTGACAATCTACTTTCCTACTCATTACGGTAAATAGCAAATTAAAAGAGGCAGTTTGTTGTAAATATTAAGTACAAACTGCCCATTTAGTATTCTTATTACTACTTACGAATAATTAATCTACGCAATTTACTATTGTCCCAATCAACATATTGGTAAACAACATGCTTGTCTGATTTAAAAAACTGGTTACCAGTCTTAAACGGCATGTTATAAATATGACTATGAATGTTATGATTACCTGCCGCATTTCTTAGTTGCCAGAATGGACCCGCACCCGCAATAATGAGGCCACCTACAAGGATAAGGGCATAATAAGTGTCTTTTTTCAAATATGACACTATATCTTTTATCACATAAAAGTTAATGATCATCAGTGCCGGAATACTTACTCTCATTACTAGATCATTAGCGGCACCAAACTTAAAGAACGGTAAAAAGAATAGTAATACACTAGCGAAATACAACAATTCGTTTTTCCGTTCATGCTTCACTAGTAATAACAGCCAAATAATCCATGCCCCTTGAAAAGTAATGAACCCAAGCTTATGATGCCAAACATCGGTAAAGCCAAAACGCATTGCTTCGTTAAGCGGTTTGGGCTGTAAAATATTGCAAGCAATATAGAGAAGCAGCACAACCATTAAGATTATCGATAAGATGTTTTCCGGATTGATTACTTCACGCCATGATAAGCTTTGCCCCCGCTTTATAAGGTCAAATATCAAAGTCATCAACATCAAGCATGCTAATCCCAAGAATACAAATGTTGAGTACAAAATGATTGGTACTAATATTACACCCCAAACCTGATAACGATATCGATTTCTCATCCATAAACTGACAGACAATGCCGTTGGAATAAACTGTGGAAAAACAAAGCGTAATAATGATATGTTAGAAGTAAATTGTATTCCTAACTCCCTACTAAACCATTCACCCATTTCTCTCATTTGCATGGCATCCCAAGGCACCCAATTGCTGTAGATGCCACTTAATGGATAGATAAAAGGAGAGAAGAATATTAATCCTAAAACAATCAGTATAAGTATCCAGCCTTTATCTTCACCAATCCAATGATATAAAGATAAAATTAGCAGACAAATTCCTAAAACTATCCAAAGTAATAGAGAAATCTGTGCCAGGTTGAATCCCCCTAATTTACCAATTAACCCAGGAATAATGTATTCACCAATATAGTAGCTTACTACACCATATTTTCCTTTAAACTGATAGTGGACAGGCCATGAACGGTTAATAAAGTCATTAAGTAGGACATTATGCTTTTGCCAGTCGTACGATTGCTGAAAATAACCACCTAGTCCAGATAAAAGTGCCCAACTAATAACAATACACAGGGTAACTATTAAGAACGGCCAATGCCTTTTAAAAAGGTTACTAATTCCATTTTTTTCCCAGGAAGAACACCTCCATATCAGGTAAACACTGATAATTGCTGCTGGAAGTCCAACGATTGGATTTAACCAACTAACTGCAAATATAAGTATTGGCAAATATAAATATAATAAGTCCTGAATTATTCATAGTTCATTAAAAGCCCGTCAGTTTTCGTATTTTTTCGAAAA
>NZ_AZGM01000110.1 GCF_001435935.1 Limosilactobacillus panis DSM 6035 | reverse complement strand
ATTTTTGTCAAATTCCGAATGGAGCTTCTGATTCAGAGGCTTTTTGTCACAACCCCTTATTAGATTTGAGTATTAATTACTTACCCTGCTTTAGAACAATGTCGGATGGTTTAACTTCACTACCGAAGTATGGCTTCAGTTGGTGGTTGTAGTCCTGGGTGAAGAAGCCTTCCTTGTTCAGCTTAGTGATTTCCTTGTTACTCCAGTTGAGGAGGGAAGTGTTGCCCTTCTTAACTGCCGGGGCGATGTATTGGTGAGGGCCCACGCTCTTGATCCCAACGGTGTACTTTGGATTCTTCTTGACCCAAGCGTAAAGGTAGGAGTTATCGTCGGCCAGGGCCGCACCCCGGTTGTTCTTGAGGGCGTTAAACTGTTGTGTCTTGGAGTCGAACTTCAGGAGTTGGACGCCCCGCTGCTTCGTGGTGAAGTAGTTTTCGGCCGTAGTCCCCTTGGTAACGATGACCTTCTTGCCCTTCAGTTGGCTGATCTTGGTGATCTTCTTGTTCTTTGGTGATACGACCCCAACAGAAACCTTCATGTATGGCTTAACAAATGAAACGGCCTGCTTCCGCTCTGGCGTAACCGTGAAGTTAGCCAGGACGATGTCAGCCTTGTTTGAGTTTAGAGTGTCCACCCGGTTGTTGGCGTTAACCTGGACGAACTTTGGCTTAACGCCCAGGTCCTTGGCCATCCGGCGGGCTAATTCAACGTCATAGCCGACCCGCTTGCCATCCTTGTTGACCCAGCCGTATGGTGGCAGGTCCCCAAAGACAGCGACCCGGAGTTGGCCCCGCTTCTTGATTGCGCTCACTGTACTGGCGTTATCAGCGGCGTGAACGTGGGTTGGCTTAACAGCATTAGCGCCCACAAAGAGGGCTGCGGCGCCGGCGAGCACGGCACCAGCGGCAATGATTTTCTTCCAATTAAACTTCATAATTATCAATCTCCTTTTTAATTAGAAATCCATACTATTCAAGAACTCGGCTGCCCGGTCCGTCTGGGGGTGGTCAAAGAATTGCTTTCCCGGTGTCTCTTCTAAGATCTTGCCCTTTTCAAGGAAGAGAACCTTGTCAGCAATCTTAGCAGCAAAGTTCATTTCGTGAGTGACAATAATCATGGTCATGTGGTCCTGGTCTGATAGCTCCTTAATGATCTTGAGGACGCCGCGGACCATCTCTGGGTCGAGCGAAGCGGTAACCTCATCGAAGAGCATCAGTTCCGGGTGCATGGCCAGGGCGCGGACAATCGCAATCCGCTGTTTCTGGCCTCCTGAAAGCTGGCGGGGGTATGAATCCGCGTGTTTTCGCAGTTCCACCCGGTCTAACAAGGCCAGGGCTTCCTTACGCACTTCCTCCTTATCGCGACCCTGAACCTTGGTGGGGGCCAGGAGGATATTATCCATCACGGTCAGGTTGGGGAAGAGGTCGTAGCTCTGAAAGACCATGCCAATCTTTTGACGGAGGGCCTGCCATTCTTTAGGATTAGGGTCAACCTTTTTCCCTTGGAAGTAGATCGTACCCTTGCGGTAAGACTCCAGGCCATTGAGGGTCCTGATCAGGGTACTTTTACCAGAACCTGAAGGCCCCAGTAGGGTGACCACTTCACCCTTATTGATTGAAAAGTTAATGTCGTGGAGGGCTTGCCAGTCCCCATAGTATTTATCAAGGTGTTCAACTTTTAATATTTCTTCTGCCATCGTTTCACCTTCTCAATTAGTATTTCTGCTTGGCGGTTAAGTGTTTAGCCCACCGGGAAAGGGGGTAGTCGATGATAAAGTAGAGGATAAAGATTAAACCGTAGACCCAGAAGACCCCCGTTGGGTAGTTCTGGTTGTTAGCTTCGATGATTTGCTGACCAACGTTGATCACGTCCATGATGCTGATCATTAACAGGAGGGAGGTTGTCTTGATGACCCGGGTTGCCAGGTTGATCGTTGCCGGTAGTTCCAGGCGGATTGCTTGGGGAAGCAAGACGTAGCGGAAGAGCTGCCACTGGTTCAAGCCGAGGGCCAAGCCAGATTCCCGCTGGTGGACGGGGATGGATTCCAGCGCCCCCCGGACGATATCGCTAAATTCAGCGGATACCCATAGGGAGAAGGCCAAAACAGCCATCCAGGTTGCCGGCCAGTTAACGTTAAACTGGCGGGGCAGGATGTAATAAGCAAGGAAAAGCAGGACGACGGTTGGAACAATCCGGAAAAACTCCAGGTACATCAGGAGGATAAAGCGGATGACCCGGTTGTGCAGGGTTCGCAGCATCCCCAGGATGGTGCCGAGGGCCAGGCCGATTATGAGTGAAATGGCCGCAATCCACACGGCGGTCCAGAGTCCACCCATCAAGCGGGCGAAGTTAGTGCCTTCAAATAAAACGTTAATCCCCGAATGTGCCATAGCGAACCCTCCTTTCGAGCCAGGTTAAGAAGACAATTAGTGGAATCAAGATGATTGCGTAGGCGACGACCAGGACGAATAGGTATTCGTTGGATTGGTAGTACATCCCAATCAAATCCAATGCGGTATTGGTCAGTTCCGGGATGGCAATCACCGAGAAAATCGACGTTTCCTTGATTAGGAAAATGATGTTGGCTGCCAGGGCCGGCATACTCAGGGCAAATCCTTGGGGGAAGACGATGTAGCGGGCAAGCTGGAAATCGCTCATCCCTAGCGCCCGGCCACTGTCGAGTTGGCTTTTACTAACCCCGTTGAAACCGCCGGTAAAACCTTCTGCCATGTAGGCCCCACCGAGGAATATCAGACCGATAATCCCACAGGTCTGGGCCGCCATTTTAATTCCCATTACCGGGAAAGCATAATATAAGAAAAATAGCTGGATAAGCAAAGGCGTGTTCCGGGCGATTTCGACGTAGGCACCAACAATCTTTCCAACAACCGGAACCCGGAAGTACTGGCTTAAGCTGCTGATGATTCCAACAATGATTGCCCCAATGATCCCGACAAATGAGAGCCACAGGGTTAATTTGAATCCCTGGGCGAATTCAGGAAGACTTTGCTGAATCACTGTCCAATTCATTTACTTCAACCTCCTTTGATCATTAGCTAGTTAAAAACAAAAAAGCCTGCAATTCAATCCAGAATCGCGGGCTTAGCTTTTGAAAAACCGGGCATGGACTGACCCAGTTATGCTTTAAACTAGCAGTACGAATACTGAATTTTCCCTATGCCAAAAGACACGTTGCAAGAAGAGCAACATGAACAACAAACTTGAGCTGGCATAGCAGAGTTCAGCATTAAATCGTGCCCCTTTCGTAATGATTGCTTGTATTTTAATCCGTTTTTAATTTTATGTCAATAGCAATTGCTAACTTTTTGTTAGTTTATTTGAAAAATAGCAGTTTGACCGAAATTTTTAGAAGTAAAAAATAAATTTAATGGTAAAATATCTAAGGGAGCCATGGCACCCACGTCATAGTTCCCCTAGTAGAAGTATGTTGGGAGCGTGACAGAAGTCATTTATGACTTCGTTTTCACGCCCCCGCGAGCGCAAATAGGGCTCCAGAGTTCGGTTATACCGGACACTGGAGCCCATTTGCGTACCGCGCTGTTCGTATTTGAACTTGGTAAAAGTACTTATGTCACAGCCCCATTATTATAACAAAATTTTTAGATAAAAGTTCATAAAATTAAATAAAATTGCTTATTAGGCGCTGTTATCAACTTATAAGGGGGAGGACGAACACTATGCGTACGAAGGTTTCACTGCTGCTTTTAATTATTGGAATTATTATCGCTGCTTTTTCTCTGACCATGAGTGGGCAGGGGAAAATGGCCACGCTTGTCTTGGGACTGATCATCGCCTGTGGGGGCTGCGTAATGATTCTGTTTAAGGACCAATTTATTCGTGGTCACCGCGGTTTCACCATTATTACCACGGCCTTGTTTGTTGTCCTAATTGTTGCGTACGTTTTTAAGATTCTGCACTAAACTTTGGGCACCGTCGATATACTGACGGTGCTTTTTTAATGCGGCGGTGTACTCCGACAAGAAAAAGCCGTCCCATTTGATCTTGCCGCGGTCATGATAATCGTATTTGAAAAAGTTATTTGCTACCGAATCGGCTTCAATGTCACTATAAATATGAATCATTGTCGATCGACCTTTCGATATAGTTGCTTTCGTTGTTCGCTCGTAAAGTTCGTGTAGGTAAACGTAAAGTGGTACGTTTGCCTAACTACCGTCAGAATAGCGAGTAAGTTGGTAAAACTGAGGTTGGGGTACCTTGCTAAAGGAATTGACCGCTGGTAGGTACCCTTTTTCTTGATGCTAAAAAAGAGACTGTAGCCCTTATCAGGTGCATAGTAGTTAATACCGACCTGGTATTCAGTTTGCGGAAAATTTTTAAAGAGTTTATTAATGCGGCTGATAATTAGGCGGCCCTGTTTCCTATTCCAGGCTTTGTCCGCCACTGTGGCCGCCAACAAGTCCTGCACGTTCAATAAAGGTCCCACCCTTCTTCAGACTGTTTGCCCGGATGATGGCTATTTTACCATACCTTCTTCGAATAGTATCCATCGTTTTTTCCAGACTGATTGCTGACGGCTTGGGAACATTGAAGATATTTAATTGTTCACCATAACGGGAAGTAAGGGCCGTACAAGAGACGGCAACCGTCCGGACCGGTGCTTGCTGGTTCCAATATTTTTCAAAAATAAAGATAAGTTGGCGGTTAATGGTGGTTGTCTCCGCCGTTGCGTCACTCAACTTGAGCGCGTGGGCAAACCCGGTTCGCCCATCTGCATCTTCAACACCTAATGAATAGCCGATTCGCAGGTAGACACCGTGATACTGCTTGTTGTGGGCACGTAAGCGGGCCGCCACCTGGGCACCAATTTCTTTGATTACTACTTCAATTTCACCCTGCTCACAGTAGTCGCGAGGCAGTACCTGAGAATTACCCAGTGACTTGTCCTTATGGAGGATTGTTTCCTGGAGGCATGTCCGGTCGATTCCCCACGCCGTCGCGTACAGTTGAGTTCCAATGATGCCCAGTGCCTTTTTTAATTCATACGGGTTGCAGTGGGCAAGCTGGTCCATGTTATGGATACCAAGTCGGGCGAGATTCGCCTGGGTCCGGCGGTTGATTCCCCAAACGTCGGTAATTTGTGGGATGGTCCAAATCTTTTGCTTGACCGTCTGGTTCGTGATGACGCCGACAAACTCTTGGTTGTGCTTGGCGTAGATATCAAGGGCAATTTTGGCCTGGAGGGGGTTATTACCGAGGCCGACCGTAGTTACTAACCCTTGTTCTTCTTTTACCTGGTGCTGGATTTTCCGGATTACCTGGAGAATATTGTTACCGAAGAGGTGCCAAGAGTGGGTAATATCCAGGATTGATTCATCGATGGAATAGGGGAGGAGGTCCTCATCGGCACAGTACTGGTTAAAAATATGGTTGACCGCCAGGTTCTTTTCAATGTAGAGGTTCATCCGTGGGGGAACAACGATTAGGCGTCCATCATTGGGGATGTCACGCTTGCGGTTGACGTTCGAAATATGAAAAAGCTTTTTGGCCATGGGAGAGGAGGCGAGTATTAACCCTCCACCGGTGTTGGCCGCCTCTGACATGACCACGAGCGGGGTTGTGAGGGGGTCAAGGCCCCGCATTGCACATTCAACCGTCGCGTAAAAAGATTTGTTGTCAATTACCAGGAAAACTCCCGTGGGTTCGTTTGAATAATCCATGTTACCTTCTCCAAACATTTGTTCGTTTAAAACATATCATAAGAACGCCTGTTCGTAAATAACGAAAAATAAAAAGAAACCGAAAAAACAGCTTCCAATTTAAATTGCTAATTTAAAATAGCTTTGTAAGTACTTAGCTAATCCATTGTGGTCATTATCAACGGCGGTTACATCGTCCGCAACATTTAAAACGGCGGGGACTGCGTTCTTCATTGCAACTCCCCGGCCAGCAGCGTCGAGCATCTCCAGGTCGTTATGCTCGTCCCCGAAAGCAATAATGTTTTGCTTACTGATATTGTACTGCTTTGCGATGTAAAACATCCCGGATTCCTTATGGATTCCCCGATGAATCAGCTCTAGGATATTATAGGAACCACCCCAGACCCGGGGCTCGACAAAATCACCGTACTTCTGGTTAACGGCCTTGATAATCTTGTGCTCTTCACCAGGATGATATTCGATTGTGAGGGCGATTGGGTCTTCAGTCAGGTTGTGGTGGGTCAGCAACTGGTCTTTGGTAAGGTGGTCCGGTAAGAATTCTGGGAGGTCCTTTGTCGGGTGGTTGGCCCAGACGTGGAACTTATCTTCAACGGTAATGGTCTTGATGCCGAGCTCCTTTTGGTGGTCAAGAAGGTCCAGGGCCAGTTCCCGGGTTAGCTCAATCTCATACTCACCGTTCCATGCTTCGTGGGGAATATGGGTAAGGGCCCCGTTGAAGTTGACCATTGGGGTTTTGATACCAATCTGGTCGTAGATGCGGCGGGCAATTCGGTAGGGACGACCGGTAATAATACTGACGATATGGCCGTCATTTGCCAAGGCCCGCAGTGTCCGAATTGTTTCTGTGGTCAGCTGGGAAGCATTATTAAGGGTGGTACCATCTAAATCAAGGGCGATCAAATGTTGGTCCACGACTTTCACTCCTTCGTTCAAAAATCTTTATCACCGTATTATACGCAAAATTATTGTGAATGTGAACCATTTATTCTGTGCGTTAGTGGTTGCGAGTGAAATACGGTATAATGTACGGAAGAAATGAGGAGTGAGCAATGCAATTACCGAGTGAATTTGTAAAAAAGTACCAGCGTTTGTTAGGGGATGAAGCACCAGCTTTTTTAGCATCCTTTGACCAGCCAAGCACCGGTGGTTTCCGGGTCAACCCGTTAAAAGCGGCACCTAAAGAAGCCTTGGCCCAGGCGACGGGGAAAGTGGAATACGTCCCCACCGGTTACCGGGGGCCGGTGGTCGGCAAATCCCTTGACCACGCCAGCGGGGCAATCTATAGCCAGGAACCATCGGCAATGTATGTGGGGGAAGTAGTTGATCCCCAGCCTGGTGAGCGGGTCTTGGACCTGTGTGCGGCTCCCGGTGGAAAGACGACCCACCTGGTAGCCAAAATGGGTGACCAGGGATTACTGGTCGCTAACGAGATTTTTCGCAAGCGTGCCCTTGTTCTAGCGGAAAATCTCGAACGGTGGGGTACCCGTCATACCATCGTCACGAACGAGAGCCCGGCTGAGTTGGAAAAACAGTTTCCCCATTTTTTTGACCGGATTTTAGTGGATGCTCCGTGTTCTGGTGAGGGGATGTTTCGCAAAGAGCCGGCAGGGATTGAGTACTGGAACCCCGATTACCCGGCTGAGTGTGCAAACCGGCAGCAAAAGATTCTCGCCTCTGCACTAAAGATGCTGAAGCCAGGCGGAATCCTGGTATATTCGACCTGCACCTTCGCCCCCGAAGAAGACGAGCAAAATGCCGCCTGGCTGCTTAAAACGTACCTGGACCTGGCGATGGTCAATATTAAAAAGTATCCGGGAATGGATAGCGGTCGACCAGAATGGGCAGACAACAATCCAGAACTGGCGAAGGCGGTCCGGCTTTTTCCCCACCATATTAAAGGGGAAGGGCACTTTATAGCTAAGTTTAAGAAGGCCGAAAGTGATACGTTAGCAGTGACCCCCAGAAGACGGCAGCACCGCCAAAAGCGGCGGCGTCAAGCGGCTGGTCAGCTGTCTAAGGAGGAGCGCCAACTGTTTTCTGAATTTTGTGCACGGCTATTGCCGGACTACCAGCCCAACCACCTCTTAACCTATGGCGACCAATTGTACGACCTCCCCGCCGGAATTTCGTCAGTGGAAGGGTTAACGGTTTTGCGGCCGGGCCTTCACCTGGGGACATTTAAAAAACGACGTTTTGAACCGGCCCTGGCTTTGGCGTTGACAATGCGGCCGGCGGAAACGAAGTGGGCAATTGAACTTGACCATGACCAATGGCGCCAATATGTTCACGGGGATGTCATAAGAAAAGGAGAAAAGCGGCCGAATGGCTGGTACCTCCTTTATTGTCAGAACCTGCCCTGTGGCTTTGGTAAGCTGGTCAACGGGACGATAAAGAACTTCTATCCTAAGGGATTACGGTTTTAAGAAAGGAAGTTGAAGTTAGTGATGAAAGAGAAAAATGCGTTTCATATAAATGGCTACTTGGCCTTATTGCTGACGATTGTGGGGGCCCTATTAGGGGCTTGGCTGGTTTATATCGGTGCCCACCACGGTAGTTATGGTCCAATCATTGTTGGTGGAATCATCCTGGTGGTGGTCCTGATTGCGGCAACGTCACTGACCATTATCCAACCAAACGAAGCCAAGGTATTGACCTTCTTTGGAAACTACATCGGGACGATTCGTGACGCGGGCCTATTTTTAACGGTTCCCTTTACGGATAAGCAACGGGTATCACTACGGGTGTTCAACTTTAACAGCCAGATCCTCAAAGTGAACGACTCTAAGGGGAACCCAGTGGAGATTGCGGCGGTGATTGTCTACAAGGTGGTTGACACTGCCAAGGCCCTCTTTGCGGTTGATGATTACGAGCAATTTGTCCAGATCCAGAGTGAATCGGCAATTCGGCACGTAGCGAGTGAGTACCCGTATGACACGTTTGAGGACGAAAAGGCGCTGACCCTGCGGAGCAACCCAACGGAGGTGTCCGACAAACTGACGGCGGAACTGCAGGAGCGGCTGAATGTCGCAGGGGTCCAGATCATCGAGACCCGCTTGACTCACCTGGCATACGCAACGGAGATTGCCAGCGCGATGCTGCAAAAGCAACAATCAGCGGCAATCCTGTCGGCCCGAAAGATCATTGTTGAAGGAGCGGTCTCCATTACGGAGGACGCGATTGACCGTCTTGCTAAGGAGACTGACCTTGACTTGACTGATGCCCAACGTTTGCAGATCATCAATAACATTATGGTCGCCATCGTTAGTGAACGGGGCACGCAGCCAATAATCAATACGGGAACGAATAATTAAAGCTAAAATGGCGAAAATCGGGCAAGCTTGTTTCCCGCGATTACTGTGTAATATCTGGCGATAAAAGGGGAGCAAGTGAGCTAGTTTGTCTTTCGACGCGGAGCGAGCTTGTAGGGAACTCACCTCGAAGCGAAGCAAGTCTTTAAAAAGCACAAAGCGGACTCTAGTGTTCGGAGAATCCAACACTAGAGTCCGCTTTGTGTACTGTGCTACAGCATTTTCAATTATATAGGAGAATTATGTCACAGTCCCCCTCTATTTATTTTTAAGCCTTTAGGTGCCGCTGATTCGCGTAACTAAGTAACTGTGGACCGAGCACGTAATTGGCCTTGCGGAGGGCAGCATAATTGTTAACCCCCAGTAAGGTCAAAAGGCGGGTAGTTACTACCTTCCATTCATTGATGGTATGGTCAAGCGCATTAACGCCGCCTTGTGCCAGGACATTAAGAAAATATCCTGCAACTCCACAAGCTTGTGCGCCTAAGACTCCAGACTTAATTACATCTAACGGCGAAGTAATTCCACCGGAGGCGATAATTATGGTATCTTTTCCTGCTGCTTGGGCTTCTAATAAGGCTTCTGGAGTTGTTTGTCCCCAATCAATCATGGAATTAAAATTTGTCTGATGGTTACGACGATTTTCAATCATAGCAAAGTTTGTACCACCCCGACCACTGACGTTAATAATTTTGACACCAATTTTGCTTAATCGGGCCACATCCTCTTTATTCATACCGAAGCCAACTTCTTTGACAATTACTGGTATATTAAGAGTATTAACTAAATTCCTGATATTGGTTAGCCAGTAAAAAGCTCTGTCACCTTCCGGCATTATCAGTTCCTGAGCAGCATTAAGGTGTATTTCAATAGCGTTGGCCTCCAGCAAGTCAACAGCATCTTGAGCCTCACTAATGGTTGCCTTTGCGCTAAGATTAGCAATTACTAACCCGTCAGGATTTTCTTCCCTGACAACTTTAAAAGAGCTGCGATATTGTGGATTTTTAAGAGCCACGCTAACTGAACCGGTTGCCATGGCTAAATGATGTTTAGCAGCCAGATAGGCCAACTGCCGGTTGATTTCTTTAGCCTGGTTACTCCCTCCGGTCATTGCTTCAATGTAAAAGGGAGTTGTCAGCTTTAGTCCTGGAGCAAGGGCGGTCGTAAGGTGGATGTCGCTAACTGCCTTTTCTGGTAAGGCGGTGTGAATCAAACGAACCTGGTCAAAGGGGTTATTAACATGAGCTTGTTGATAATACTTGGTTGCCAGAGAAAGATGTTCGTTTTTGCGTTGCGCTTGTTGTGATTCCATGATTGCCAGCTCCTTATATTAATAGTAAAACGAAGAGGCTAGAGAAAATCTCCGGCCTCTTATTCTTTAGTGTAATGGTAAGTGTTTTTGAATCTTCTCTTTAACGTCTGCAATGAAGTGAACATTTAACGGTAGTTGTTCGATGTGGTTCTTTGCCCATGACTTCAGAACCCCTTTAAAGTTGTCGCCGTCACGATCAATTGCCACGATTCCACAATCACCGCCACCAGCACCAGAAATTTTGGCCGCTCCGCCGAATTGTTCTGCAATCTGACACAGCTGGTGAAGGACTGGCGTTTCAATGTTAACTCCCGAGTTGGTGCCTAGTTGTTTCAAAAGGTCACGATTATAGCGGATCTCACGTTTGATTTCCTCAAGGTCCTGGTCGTGAAAACCGTTAACCATTTGCTGGATGCAGGCCTTGCTTTCCTCTAAGAAGTGACGGTACTCATCTTGCTGACGCGCCTTAAAGAGAGAAATCTTGTCAACTAACTGTGAAGTTGATGCCGGCTTACCCGTCCAACCAATCAGCAATTGGAGGTTCTTTGGCGCGTGCAAGGGCTCGATTCTTAAATCCGGCCAGGGGAGGTCAACCAGTGACTTGATGTTTAAGTATTTTCGCTGCTGAGCTAGCCACTGCCGGTCAAAGGAGTGGTAAGAAATCCAGCCACCGTAAACGGAGGCCGCCACGTCCCCCAAAGAGCCATTTCCTTGGACTTCAAAGTGGGCGATTGCCGCTAACTTGAAGATGGTGTCCTTAGTCACTGGCAAATTATAGAAGCGGCAGAGGGCCTTCACAGTTGCCACTGTCACTGCAGCTGAAGAACCGAGGCCATACTTACGACCGCTCTTATTATCCAACTGGCTGTCAATCTGGATATCATAAATGCGTAGTTCCCGTTCAAAGGTTCGGGCGTACTCCTCGGTTACCCGGATAGCAGATAGGATGTATGAAAATGGGTTATCACGTTTATCAACGACCATCTGATCACCCATTCGCCGCCATGACAACTGGTCATTATGGTACTGACGACTAAGAATTTGGCCCATCTCACGGGTGGATTCTTTGATCGTGCAGGTGACGAACTGGTCGAGGGCGACCAAGATTGCCGGGTAGCCATTTTCAACAACGGCGTATTCACCGGCGATGTAAAGTTTTCCAGGTGCTTTTTCTGTAATCAATTGCTAAATTTCCCTTCTCATCAAATTTAATCATTCCAAATTTTAATACCGGAGCCCGGCTTAGAAACCACTAGCCGTTCCTTGCCGAATTGCTTAGTGAGGGCATCATAGATTGGCTGACGGTTGCGTTGGTCATAAATGACCTTGACGTTTGGACCCGCATCAATTGTGAAGTAACAATTAATACCACTTTCGCGAAGTGTCCGAACAGCATTCATTGCCCGCAGCGTATCACTGTTAAAGTATGTAAACCCCGGGTCCGCTGATAGAGTCAGAGCGTGCATCCGGAGGGCATTTGTTTCGGCAATTTGACCGATGGCGTCAATGTCATGGGCCAAAATGGCCTGTTTGATGGCGACCATATCATGGGCAACAATTTCTGGCCATACCTTGTAGTAGGGGGAAGTGGCAACACTTTGTCGCATCCCGTAACGGCTTGAGACTTTCTTTTTCTTGGTATCAATTAGGATCGCAAGCATCTCAATGTTAAAGGAAACGTCTTCCATGATTGGATTCGCGTAAGAGGTCAGGTCATCGTCGCCTTTTCGCCACTCAACTAATCCCCCGTAGATCGACCGGGTGGCGGAACCGGAACCGCGTCGTGCCAAGCGGGAAAGATCCCGCCGGTCAAGTGACATCCCGGCCGCCGCGCTGGCTGCTCCAGCGAGGGCGGCAAATGCCGAGGCGGAAGAGGCAAGGCCGGCCGCGGTTGGGACGTGGTTATGTGACGTAACCCGGGCGTACGCAGACTCACCGCTACGTTGGCGAACTAGGTCAAGAAAGTTGCGGACCTTTTGACTGTTCTTTTTATCCAGCAAGCGGTCATTGATTGTTACCTGGTCAGCTGTTAACTGCTCATCAAATTCAACCGTGGTGGTTGTATAGAACTCGTCCAAGGTGAGTGATAAGCTATCGGTTTCCGGGAGAATCAGCTTTTGGTCACGTTTTCCCCAGTATTTGACCAGGGCAATATTTGTGTGTGCTCGCGCCGTTGCCATTATTCTTCCCCCCGTTGGTCAAACGGCTGAATCCAAGTATGTTTGGCGCCACTTTCTTTCAGAATACTAGCAAGTCGCCGGGCACCCAGGGCCGTTTGCATAATGGCAAACATGCAGCCGCCCCGGCCCCCACCGGTCAGCTTAGCACCAAGGGCGCCGTTGTGTCGGGCGACCGTGATCAGATTATCAAGGCTTTTGTCACTCACGTTAAGTGCCTGCAGGTCTGCCTGGGCCGCATTTAGGACTGTCCCTAATTTGATTACTTCATTATTTTTAAGGAAGTCCCGTGTTGCGTTGACTAAGTTACCCAAGTGTTCAATGTGGGCCTGGGCCTTGTCTGGTTGGGCCTTTAACAACTGCTGGACGCTGGCAATAGCTTCTTTGGTTGCGCCCTTGATACCGGTGTCCGCAATCACCATTGTCGCACTTAGGTTCATTTCAATTGCTTTACCCGCCTGGCCCTTAATGTAGTAAAGGGGGTTAGCAGAGGAAACCGTTGCGGCATCGAGGCCGGATGGACTTCGGTGGGTGATCTGCTCTTCGATGTCGGCTAACTTAAGCAGCTCTTTTCGCGTTAACTTTTTTTCGTAGTAATCAAAAAAAGCGCGCACGATTGCAACTGCCGTCGCTGCTGAAGAGCCCATCCCGCGTTCTGCCGGAAGTTGGCTGTCAATCGTTAATTGCCAACCGTCTTCTTGACCGGTGAATTTGGTTATTAGGGCGTTGATTAATTTTTGAACCCCTAACATGTTGTTCGGGAGTTCGTTTACTGGTCCGTCAAAATAACGGCTGTTGACCAACTGTAATTGGTCAGCCCGCCGATCGATGGTTACCGTTAATTTAACGTTGGGGAGTGGGAGGGCAATTGCTGGTTGTCCGTAAACGACACTGTGTTCCCCAATCAAAATAATTTTTGCATGGCTCTTTCCAATCCCTTGTTGTTTCACCATCGTAACCTACTTTCTTATAGATAGAAATTCCATTCATCATCATAACTTAAATTGTAGAAATGTAAAAGGGTTGACTTCGACTTGTTACCAAATCTAAATAAATTGCTAAAGAGGCGGGCCACGACAACTGGGGGACGAATGGTGTATGATAATACTAGTAATTATGGAGAAATCCGGTGATAGTTTGAATAAAAAAATCCAAAAAAAGTCACGCAAGCGTGATAAGATGGCGCCTATCTATTCCGTAGTGGACCTGGAAACGACGGGAACCAGCATTAATCACGGTGACCGTATTATCCAAATTGGCTGCGTACTAGTCCAGGATGGTGAGATTATTAATCACTTTGAGACCAAGGTGAACCCGCGCACACGAATCCCACGTTCCGTTGTTCAGCTGACTGGTATTCATGACCAGGACGTCAGATCTGCGCCTTTGTTCGATGATGTTGCCGCGACCGTTTATAGTCTCCTTAGTAACACCGTTTTTGTTGCCCACAACGTTAACTTTGACTTCCCGTTTTTAAACGCGGAACTAGAGCGGGCGGGTTACCCCTCACTACCGATTAAGGCAATCGACACGGTCACCCTTAGTCAAATCCTGTTACCAACTGCCAAGAGTTACCGCTTGCGGGACCTGACAAGTTCTCTAAGAATCGAGCATGACCACCCGCACAGTGCCGTTTCCGATGCGGAAGCCACGGCTCACTTGCTAGTGGACCTTTTAAAACGGGTCCATGACTTGCCGACAATTACTCTCCACCACCTGGTGCAACTAAAGTTAGCCCTGCCGCAGCAGACGGCGGCGGTCTTTAGTGATGAGCTGGCGCACCGGGGTGATTGTCCCCAGCCGCTAAGTGAGGACCTGTACGTCAGCCATGGAATTGTCCTCCATAAGCAGCGTCCCCTTTCTGTTGAAAAGCAAAGCGCAAAGGTCCGCTACCCGAAAACGAAGCGGGCCAAGCAAAAGCTGTATGGTGACCGGCTGGAGTTTCGCCCAATCCAGGCCAAGATGATGAACAGCATCTACAATAACTATACCCATGATGAGCCAAAGAACATGGTCGTTGAAGCCGGGACGGGGAGTGGGAAGACCCTTGGCTACCTTCTCCCGCTAGTTTACGCGGCTTACCCGGATAAAAGGATCGTAGTCAGCACGGCGACCAACCTCCTCCAGGAGCAAATTGCCACGCAGGCGGTTCAGCAGTTAAATAACGTTTTGCCCTTTACGGTTAACAGTGTGGTGGTCAAGGGAAACCAACACTATTTAGACCTCGGTAAGTTTGTCCATTCGCTGAGTATTATTGAAGACTCCAAACTGGTCCAAATGCTGAAAGCCAAGATTCTTGTTTGGTTGACGACAACCACGAGTGGGGACTTAGATGAGCTTAACCTAACGACTGCCCGGTCACCATACTTTACGGAAATTCGCCACCGCGGGGTCCGGACGTTAAATCCTCATAACGAGTTTTACCAGGATGACTTTTTAGTCCGTCGGGATAAGCGTCTTGACCAGGCAGATATTGTCATTACCAACCACGCCTACTTGGTTGCCCATGCTCAAGAACTTGGCGATGGGACCCGCCGGCCCTACCTGGTAATTGACGAGGCTCAGCACTTGAGCAGTAGTATTCTTCGTCAATCGCGCCGGCAATTTAACTTCCCCCAGATCCGGGCAGCGGTCCACGTCCTAAGTGGTTTGGTAAATAATGGTAGTGACCGTAACCTAACGAGCATCTTTGCCACTCACGCCCTTGGGGGATATAACGTTGACCTATTACGAGAGGACCTGACCCATGTTGAAGCGGCCATTAATGACTTTCAACAGGCCCTGTTCCGGCAGTTTAAAAACCAGGTTACCGGAAACGTTGAGGATGAACTGATTGAACAGCCGCTTGATAACCAGCAGCTTCAAGAATTACTAGACGTGAGCGGGCCAACGATGATGGAGCTTGAGCAGGCGCTCGGTAGTGTTCAACTGCATTTTTTAGCCCTCCAGCACATCTTTACCCAGCAAGCGGACCGCTGGTTGCTCAGCGACCGTTACTTGATGAATCAGTTCCAAAGCCAGTTGGCTAAATTGGTGGACGCAGACACCGCCCTAAATCAGTTTAACGAAACCCTGCGTGAACACGGGGATGAAGCGGCCTTCTGGTTGACGATTCGCCAATCAACGGAAAGAAGTTCTATGCGGTTGAGTGGGGGACTGCTGGCTGCCAACCACTTTTTGACGGAGAGTGTCTACCCGTACTTTGCCCAGCCGCTCTTCATTGGGGCCACCCTCTTTACCTCGGCCCGGTCACAATACCTTTACCACCAGCTCGATCTTCAGCGGCAGGGGACCCTTACCAAGCGCTTTAGTTCGCCGTTTGACTACCAGCACCATTCGAAGGTCCTGATTGCAAAGGATGCCCCCTTGCCGGGTAACCAGAACAATGCGGACTACATTAACTACTTGGCATCAACGATTTACAAGCTGACCAAGCAGTCGAACTGCCAGACGATGATCCTCTTTAACTCGCTGATAATGATTGAACAAGTTTATAGCCAACTGCGGGAGACCGACCTCTTCGACCAGCGGGACATCTTGGCGCAGGGAATTACCGGCAACCGCGATAAAATCCTGAAGCAATTCTCGACGGGACAGAATGCCGTCTTGCTAGGCGCCACTTCCTTTTGGGAAGGGATCGACCTGCCCCAGGCGGCCCTTGAGTTACTGATTATCACCCGGCTGCCATTCGATGCCCCGGATGAGATCATGAACCGGGCCCATAACAACCTACTTCGTCGGCAGGGGAAGAATCCCTTCTACCAGTCCGAGCTCCCCCAGGCAACCATGCGCCTGCGGCAGGGAATTGGTCGCCTGATTCGGACGGAAAAGGACACCGGGGTGGCCGTCATCCTGGACCCCCGCCTGGTAGCCCGGCGCTATGGTGAAACAATCATGAGGAGCATCAAGCGTGACTACCCGGTCGATGTCTTACCAACGGACCAGTTGGTCAAAACAACAAATAATTTCTTAAAAAAGGGGCATTAATTCCTGATTAAGTAAATTATTTGGTATAATCATAAAGATTGACATATCGAATATGGCAGTTAAGTGATACTAGATTGAGGAAGGGAAGAATAATATGCAAAGTCGGCGCGAAGTTCAACGGGCCCATGATCGTGGATCGGCCCTGCGAACGCTTCGAAACATTATCATTGCCATTTTGCTGGTCCTCCTGCTCGGCTGGAGCATTTTTGCAGTTAGCAACCAGCCGCGGGCAGAGGCCAAGCGGCAGGCAACCCGGATGGCTGAAAAGTATGCCCACTTGCAGCATCCGCAGCACTTTTACATCTATAACCGGGAAAGCACCTTTTACACGGTTACCGGAAAGAACCGGAGTGGTCAACCCATTATGGTGATTGTCCCGCAAAAGGGTGGCAATATCCGGGTTCTGAAGCAAAACGCGGGGCTCTCTGCCCAGCAGGTTCGGGCAATGACCAGCCGCAACCGACGCCCAACAGAAATTTTGAAAGTGGCACCCGGGGTGTTTAATGATAAGACCGTCTGGGAAGTTACCTACCGTAATAAGAAGGGTAACCTATGCTATGACCTGATCAACTTTAAGACTGGTCATTACGTTCAAGAAATTAATAATTTGTAGCTGAAGTTGGGAAAAAGTATTAGAGCGTTCCGTTTGGCTAGTATAGGAAGGTCGTTGGCACGGAATGAGCCGGCGATTGTCCTTAGCTAGACCTGGAGCGCGCTTTTTTTCCGTGATTATTGTGTAATGAGGGTGGGGAAAGGCTGCGGTTCTTTTTCATCCTCTTCATTAATTTATGAAATAACTTTAAGGAGGGAGATTATGGCAGAAAATTCTCTGCAGCGGTATTTACAAGCGGGGGAGACCTCGGTGAGCAACATCCTGCTTCACCACTATAAGGAAATTGGCCTGACCACGTCCCAGCTGGTCCTCTATTTACAGTTTAAGTCCTACCAGGACCGCGGCAATGCGAGTCCAGATATCCGGCAGATCGCCAAGAACCTGGCAACTTCCGAAGTCCAGGTGTTTGACCAGCTCCACCAGATGGTTATGAGCGGCCTGGTTGACCAGCAGATGCGCAAGACAAACGACGGTAAGGAAGAAGCGGCCTACGACTTTACACCGCTGATTAACCGTCTGGCCGTCTTTGATGACCAACAGGCTACCCAACATGTCGAGACGACGGCGGCAAATAGCCGGATGAAAACCTTCAACTCGCTGGAGGCCGAATTTGGTCGGCCACTTTCTTCGATGGAGATGCAAATCGTCAACGACTGGTTGGATAAGGACGGCTATTCGACCGAGATGATCAAGTTGGCCCTAAAGCAGGCGGTCTTGAATAGCGCCCTAAGCCTGAACTACATGGAACGGATCTTGCAGAGTTGGGACCGCCAGGGTTTAAGAACCCGCCATGATATCGAGCAACACGAGCGTCAGTTTGAGCAGCGGCGGGGGCAGCAGGAAAGCGCCACCAGCAACAAGCGCCAGCGAAAGAAGGGGCCCAAGATCCCAATCTACAAGTTGGGCGAATAGAGTTTGAAAGGGGAATAAAATAATGGAGTACAAGTCATCACATGCGGTCATGAAGGGGATGGGCTGGGCCGGACTAGCCTCAGTAATGTGGGGGATTTCGGGGACCACCCTCCAGCTGATCTCCCAAAACTTGGCCATCCCAGCAACCTGGATGTTGTCGACCCGGACCTTGATCACCGGGTTTATCCTTCTGGTCCTGAGTTTTATTATTTACGGCCGGAAGACCTTTAACGTCTTCAGGTCACGGGATACGGCCATCTCGGTGGTAACCTATGCCATCTTTGGGTTAATGCTGAACTTACTGACATTCTACTTTGCGGTTCAGACTGGGAATGCTTCGGCGGCCACAATTCTTCAGTACCTTTCACCACTGTTTATCGTCTTGGGGAACATCTTTATCATGCGGCAGCGGCCCTTCCAAAGTGACATCATCGCCTTCGTCCTAGCGTTGATTGGGGTGGTAATGTGCATCACTCGGGGAAACCTGACGTCGCTAGCCTTGCCGTTTATTTCGGTTCTTTGGGGCCTGGGGTCCGGGATTACGGCAGCCTTCTACGTTGTCTTACCCCGGCGGGCATCAGCGAAGAATCCGCCCCTGGTGGTTCTCGGTTGGGGGACCATGATTGCGGGGGCCCTCTTTAAC
Organism: Limosilactobacillus panis DSM 6035; assembly: GCF_001435935.1. Classification (GTDB taxonomy): domain Bacteria; phylum Bacillota; class Bacilli; order Lactobacillales; family Lactobacillaceae; genus Limosilactobacillus; species Limosilactobacillus panis. The sequence goes on along the minus strand of NZ_AZGM01000110.1, from coordinate 22,282 downwards.
CTCTACCGGCCAATGTGGGTCAACCCGCCGCACATTTCCACGACCCTGGTCCTGTCAGTAGGGACCGTGATCCTCTTCGGGACGATCCTGCCGTTTGGCCTGCTTTTGCACGCAATTAACTTTGCCCCATCCGACGTGATCAGTATTATGGATGCCCTCCAGCCAATCGTTACGTCAGTTTTGAGCGTAATCTTCTTCCACCTTCATTTGAACTGGGTAGAGATCACCGGGATTGTCATCGTGTTGGTTGCCATCTACATCCTGCAAGATGGACGGCGGCGTAAAGAAATTTAAATAAGAATAAGCTCCAGCCTTCGGACGCTGGAGCTTATTCTTTATGGTGGGTAAGGAGGAAGCTACCCTTTAAACCCAAAATGTCCCGTGTGATGGATTTCGTCACACGGGACATTATTTAATCTTCGGCTAACGAGCGCCTGCAGCCTGTGGATTAGCGGCTGGCTGTTGGGCACTACCGCCATTAGTATTACCACTGTTACCAGCATTGCTGTTGGTATTGTTGTTGCCACTGTTGCCATTGCTTGAGTTACTATTAGCGGTTGTATTCTGGTTCCGGTTGTTACCATCCTGGTCTTCATTGCTAAAGACGGAACGCGAAGTAACCATCGAATCAATGGATGATGAACCACTGCGGTCGCTACTGCTGCGACTGCTGTCGTCGTCATCACTGCTTCCGCTATCATCATCGATTGCAGCGTATTGGAGGGCCCACTTAGAGTCCTTGATCACTAGCTGCCGTTTACCATTTACCCGGACCGCTTCAACCGTATCTGGCATCTTCCAGTCACTAGCATGGTTTTGACTATCAAGGTATTGCATCAGGTTCCTGTAAAGAATCTGGGCATCGGTTGTCGAGGATTCAGCAATTGGGCTTTCCGACATTGGGTGGTCATAACCAGTCCAGACGGCAATCGAGTAGTTCTTAGTGTACCCTGCCATCCAGGAATCCATGACACCGGACTTGCCGCTACCACCTGGGTAGTTCGTTGTCCCGGTCTTCCCAGCCTGGTTGACCCCGTCCAAACGAGCGGCCGTGGCACTACCTTGAGAGTTAGTGAAGACCCCTTTGAGCATGTCGGTCATCATGTAGGCCGTTGCCTTGTTCATTGCCCGGTGGCCGGTGGAACTGTAATGCTTGACCGCGCCATCCTGGGTGGTGATTGATGAAATGTAGAACGGCTTGTGGTAAATCCCACCGTTAGCGAAGGCCGCGTAAGCAGCGGAAACCTGAAGTGGTGAAATGTACAGGGCAATCCCACTTTGCAGGGTGTACGGTTTCTTTTGGGAGATGCCGAGACCCTTTAAGAAGGTCGTTGCCCGTTTGATCCCGACTTGTTGCAGGGTCCGGATAGCCGGGACGTTCCGTGATTGCACGAGGGCAGCCCGCATCGTCATCGTTCCCTTGTACTTGTTATCAAAGTCATGCAGGGCGATGCTGGTGCCAGGGTAGTAGAACTTGGTATCTGAGACGGACTTGAAGGTTGGCCACTGCAGGTATTCGATTGCCGGACCGTAGTCCATTAATGGCTTGGCAGTCGAACCGGAACTCCGGTTAGTTTGGACCGCCCGGTTAAGGCCGTAAATAACCTTACCAGTGTGACGGCCACCAAGCATGGCAACAATCTGACCATTGTGGGGGTCGGTAACGGCTACCCCAGCCTGCATCGTTGGACTCTGGAAGGATACCGAGTTGTTGGCCAGGTCGTATAGCTTCTTTTGAGCATCCAGGTCAAGGTTAGTGTGAACCTGTAAGCCGTCGTTGTACGGGTTGTAACCCTTGGCTTCTAGGTCAGCTAAGACCTGCTTGATGTAAGGGTCAACAACCTTTTCGTTAACGTTAACGTCCCCGCCGGAAGTGTTTCCATGGTGGGGGTCCAGGTCAGCGGTGATGCTGTCCTTAGCCGCGTTGTCGGCCTGCGATTGGGTAATGTACTTACTCCGCACCATTGCGTTTAGGACTTCGTTTCGCCGTTGGGTCGCCGCCTGGGTGTTGGTCGACAACGGGTTATAGTAGGTTGGTGACTGCGGCATCCCGGCAAGCAGGGCCAGCTGAGACAGGCTCAGCTCGTCCAGGTTCTTACCATAGTAATATTGAGCCGCCGTTTGCATACCGTAGACCCCGTTACCCATGTAAACCTTATTAATGTAGAAATCGAGGATCTGGTTCTTACTAAAGTGGCGCTCAACGTTGATTGCCAGCCAGGCTTCCTGGGCCTTCCGCTTGAAGGTCCGGTCCGAGGCCGCAGTGGAGAATACGGAAAGTTTAACCAGTTGTTGGGTTAAGGTACTTCCCCCTTGCATTCCGTCGGAGTGACCAAAGATGTTTGAAGTGGCCGCTCCCATGATCCGAATCGGGTCAATCCCGTGGTGTTTGTAGAAGCGCCGGTCTTCAATAGAAACCACGGCGTGCTTCAACGTTGCTGGGACCTGACCATCTTTGGCGTATTCCCGTTTTTGCAGACCAAGGCGGGAGATAACCCGGTTTTGGTCATCATAAATCGTGGTCCCGTTTTGACTAGCCAGTTCACTCTCGCTGATCTTTGGGGCACTAGAAGCATAGTAGAAGAAGAGGGCCGCACCGGCGACAATCAGTAAGACGATTATCCCGGCCACCCATAACAGGATCTTCTTGATTAAGCCCCCGCTACGCTCGTCATCAAAATCTTCTTGACTCGGTTGATGCCGGTCGCCACGGGTCGGTTGATCATTATTCGACATGATAGACTCCTTTGTTCTTCGCAGCGATTATCTGATCGACTGCTTTGAGATATGGTAGGCGGGGGTTCAACTGGTAGCCAATTTGAAAGCCCGCCTTTTGAATGTCGGTCAGCAGGATTGATTTCCGACTGCCACTGGCCTGTTCATCCCAGTACTGGAAGAGAATGCTTGCCGGCAGTAAGTAGACGAGGTCAAGCTCCGTGAACTTAATAAAGGCAAAACAAATTCCGCCCTGCTTAACACACTCACGCATATGATGAATCTGGTGGGGATGAAAGTTCTTCAAAGGAAAGGACTGCTTATTGCGGGTCTCCTTGGCATCGAAATCGATGTAATACCCCTTGTAGACACCATTGTAATCGGTCGTCGATGGGCGCCTGAAGTAGGCCTCCCGAATAACCGCCGCACTCCGCTTCGGGTAGTCGACTTTGACTAGCTGAATGGGCGTCGGCTTTTTATGAATAACTGCAATGTGACGACTCAAGTAGTACTGATTACTATGGTTGATTTCATCCTCGAGCGACATCCCCCGCTTGGCATAAATTGACTGGTGGGGGGTCGGTAAATCCCGCTGGGCGTGATATGATTGATGGGGATGCTGGCCATTGGGATAGTGAATAGTCAAGGTGCTCACTCTCCTAACTAGCAATATATTATACCAGAATATTGATAAACTGATTGATACAGAATTGTTACGGAGGTAATTTTATGCGCCGCTTGTGGGTAACCGGCTACCGTAGTTACGAGCTCAACACTTTCAAAGACGATGACCCTAAGGTTTTGGTAGTCAAACGGGTCCTAACTGCCCGGCTAAAAAGCTACTTAGATGAAAGCTCGGACGAATTTTGGCTGATCACCGGGCCCCAGCTGGGGACGGAGCAGTGGGCAGCAGAGTGTGCTCTGGACTTGCGGAAGGACTACCACCAGCTCAAGGTGGCCATTATGTTGCCGTTTGCTGACTTCGCTGGTAAGTGGAACGCCGCCAACCAGGCTAAGCTGGCCACCCTCCGCGAACGGGTTAACTTCTCTAAGGAGGTCACCACAAAACCGTATGAGTCACCGGAGCAACTCCGCCTGTACCAGCAATTCATGATTACCCATACCGACCGGATGCTGATGGTGTATGACCTTGACCACCCGGGGAAGCCTAAGTACGATTACCGCTTAGCGCAGAAGTATGGCGAAAGTCAAGACTACCCCCTGGACCTAATTGACTTCGATGAGCTTCAGGAAGCGGCCCTTGAATGGGGTGAGCAGGAACGTGAAAAGAAACTGGCGGAGAAGGGGTACTAAAAAAATCCTTGCAATCAAGGCAGGTTTTGGTAAGATAGTTATGTATTACGCAAACTAAACAATTGAGGTGTTCAAAGTTGGGTAACATAAATTATACTCCACAAGATATTTTGCATAAGCAATTTAAAGAACGCAGCATCGGTAAGGGTTACGATATGGCTGATGTTGATGAGTTTCTTGATAATGTTATCAAGGACTACGACACCTACAACAAGGAAATCGACCGTTTAAACGATGAAAACGAGCGGTTAAAAGCTAAGGTTGACGAACTCAACCGGCAAGTTGAAGTTGGCGCCACGATGAATACCCGGTCAGCTAACCAGCAACCCGTTTCTAACGCCACCAATATGGATATCTTAAAGCGGCTTTCCAACCTGGAACGCCGGGTATTTGGTTCCCAACTGGGTGACAACAACGGCAACGACGATTCACACTTGCTTTAGTGCGCGTTATCAAATATAATAAGATTTTGCAAGCTTTGGGTAATTGAGCGCAGCTTTTGTTGCGTTAGGAAGGTCCATGCTCGCACAGGCTGCGATGCCTGTAGTGTTTGTGCTCGCTGAAAAAATAAGGCGGGGCACCGGCATGTCCGGTGACGGCGGAAAAAACGGCTAAGGTTTTACTATGCCCGAGTATTCCTGAAAAGTGCCACAGTGACGATACAGCAGGGGAAACCTTGCTGGTGGAACGCGGTAAACCCCTCAAGCGGTAAACCCAAACTACGGTAGGGGAGCTTTGGATAGCAAATTGAAGCGATTCCAGGGGAGAGTTTTTTAACTCTGAGATAGATGATTACCTCGGTCCAACCATTGCCTGGTGGTTGGGCTACGACAAAACATGGCCTACAGATGCTTGCAAACAGGTGAGGCTGGGAGAAGACTTTGTTTTCTCACCAGCCTCTTTTTCATATCCGAGTGTTACACAGTAATCGCGGAAAAACCAATAGGCTTGCTCCGCTTCGAAGCGCGCTCCTAGTGTCTACCGCCGCGCAGCAAGTCCATTGATTACGGACAATCGCCGGCCCGTTCCGTGCCAATGATCGTCCCATACTAGCCAAAGGCGCGCTCTGATGCTTTTTTCCAGCTTCTTTTTTTAGTTTTAAATTTCTGCCAGTCCTTGACTTTTTTCACAAAACTGGTATCTTATAGTCAATCAATGTCCTTTAAGTTAGTCCCGTGAGGCTAGTAAGGTTCGGCTATAATAACGCGAGTACCAGATAAGACCCTGGTATTAGTGAACCCCTAGACGAAACGGCTTTGTCTAGGGGCTTTTCTTTTGGGGCATGATCAAAAGAGGTGTAATGATGAACAAACAGATTATTGACGCAATGGCAATGAAGCGAGCTTTGACCCGAATTACTTATGAAATCATTGAACGGAACAAGGGCTTTGACGACCTGATCCTGATTGGGATTAAGACCCGCGGTGAATTTCTTGCCCGGCGGATTGCGGAACAGATGGCCAAACTCGAGAATGCCCAGATTCTAGTGGTTCCCCTTGATATCACCGGTTACCGTGACGACTTGCAAAATGACCAGGTGGCAAAAGAAAGTAAAGTCACCACGAAATTGCCGGTCAACATTGATGACAAACAAGTCGTTTTGGTTGATGATGTCTTTTTCACCGGCCGGACAGTGCGGGCGGCAATGGATGCCCTGATGGACCAGGGACGGCCCCAAAGCATCCGGGTGGCGGTTTTGATTGACCGCGGCCACCGGGAAATGCCAATCCGGCCTGACTTTGTTGGCAAAAACGTTCCAACATCCAGTGAGGAAAAGGTTAAGGTCAACATGACCGAAGTTGACGACCAGGATGACGTTGAACTAATTAACTTGAATAAGTAACCATTAATTTTGCTACAGAGAGGGCAGCATGGTTACTTCTCCTTAATATAGGTGGAGAAGACCAGACTGCCCGGAGCAAGAGCCCCAGGCTTTTTTATTAAGGAGAATCAAATCATGACTGAATTTGTTAAGTTACCACACTTTGTAAGTGTTGAAAATTTGGGTGTTGACCGGATTAATACCCTGATCAAGCGGGCTGAATATTTTAAGAACGGTGGTGCAAGGCCCCAGCTAAAAACGCCCGTCTACGTCACGAACATGTTCTTTGAGAACTCAACCCGGACGCATACCAGCTTTGCAATGGCCGAAAAGAAGCTGGGCCTTACCGAAATCCCCTTTGACGCCGCCCACAGTTCGATGAGCAAGGGCGAGACCCTTTACGACACTTGCCTGGTGATGAATGCGCTGGGCGTTAACCTGTCCGTCATTCGGGCAAGTCAAAACGCTTATTATGAACCGCTGATTAACCACCGTGCCGACCAGCACCTCAACTTGGGGATTGTCAATGCCGGTGACGGGAGCGGCCAACACCCATCCCAAAGCCTCTTAGATATGATGACCATCCACGAGCACTTCGGTAGTTTCAAGGGCTTAAAGATTGCCATTGTTGGTGACATTACCAACTCCCGGGTTGCCCGGTCCAATATGGAAATCCTGACGCGGCTGGGAGCTGAAGTTTACTTCTCCGGTCCCGACTACTGGTACGACCATGCCTTTGACAAGTACGGTAAGTTCTGCCCGCTAGACGACTTGGTGGACAAGGTTGACGTGATGATGCTTTTGCGGGTGCAGCACGAACGGCATGCCGGTGACGCTAACGAAAGCAAGTTTGACGCGGCTAAGTACCATGAGAAATACGGAATCAACCATGACCGTTATAACCGGCTGAAGGACCAATGCCTGATTATGCACCCCGGTCCGATCAACCACGACGTCGAACTTGCCGGTAACCTGGTTGAAGCACCCAAGTGTGCCTTCTTTAAACAAATGCAAAACGGCGTCTTCATGCGGATGGCAATGTTGGAAGCAGTTGTCCGTGGTCGTCACCTGGGAGGTTTGGAATAGATGAAAATTTTAATTCAAAACGGCACCGTCTACGTCAACGGTCGGCTGATTTGCGCCGATGTCTTAGTTGACGATAATATTATCGAAGCCATTGGCAATCTTCCCGACCTCGCTGACGAGGTTGGTCACATCATTAACGCCAGCGGAAAGCTGGTAACACCTGGCCTGGTGGACGTTCACGTTCACTATCGCGACCCTGGCCAAACGCAAAAGGAAACAATCAAGACCGGGACAGCAGCTGCCATCCACGGTGGTTTTACCACGGTCGGGGCAATGCCAAATGTTGACCCTACCACTGATACCCCTGAACGGGTGGCCCACATGGTCAAACGTAACCAGGAGGAGGGCCTGGTCCACATTGCCCAGTTTGCAACGATCACAACCGGGCGGCAGGGTGACCAGCTGGTCGACTTTGCAGGCGTCAAGCGCGCCGGTGCCTTTGCTGTTTCCAACGACGGGAGTGGGGTGCAAACTGCGGGCACCATGTACAAGGCGATGGAAGGTGCCGCTAAGGCGGGTCTCCCGTTAGCTGCTCACGTGGAAGACAACTCCCTCCTTTTTGGCGGCGTAATGAACGAAAGTCAGCGGGCAAAGGAATTAGGCTTGCCCGGCGCACCGAGCGTGTCTGAATCAGCTCAGGTTGCGCGTGACCTGGTGCTGGCTAAGGCAACCGGGGTCCACTACCATATCTGTCACGTTTCAACTAAGGAAAGTATTGAAATGGTCCGCTTCGCAAAGCAGCAGGGGGTCAATGTAACCTGTGAAGCCACTCCGCACCACCTCTTGTTAGCCGACAAGGATATTCCAGCAGGTAACACCAACTACAAGATGAACCCGCCGCTGCGGCATGAAGAAGACCGGCAGGCGTTAATTGCGGGCCTGCTTGATGGGACGGTCGACATGGTTGCAACGGACCACGCTCCCCACACCGTTAGTGATAAGCCGAATGACTTTACTAAGGCAGCTAACGGCATCACGGGAAGCGAGACGGCTTTCTGTGAGCTCTACACGAAACTGGTCAAGACCGGGATCTGCCGCCTTACGCAGCTGCTCGACTGGATGACAGCCAAGCCGGCCGACCTCTTTGGCTTGAAGGATGCGGGACATTTAGAACCCGGTAAGCCGGCTGACATTGCGATCTTTGACCTTGACCACCAATTTGAGATCAAGCAAGAAGATTACCGATCCAAGGGGATCAATAATCCCTTTACTGGTGACAAGGTCTATGGTGAGACCGTCTTGACGATGGTCGACGGCAAAGTGGTTTACGAACGAAAGGAAGATTAATGATGGAACGCTACCTTGTACTAGAAGACGGCAGCGTCTACGCTGGTGAGGCATTTGGCGCGGACCGCTCAACGCTTGGTGAAGTGGTCTTTACGACGGGGATGACTGGTTACCAAGAGGCAATCACTGACCAGTCCTACGCTAACCAGATCCTGGTATTTACCAACCCCTTGATTGGTAACTATGGGGTCAACCTGGATGACTACGAGTCATTGCAGCCCCAAATCAAAGGAGTAGTTTGTCACCGGGTCGCCCGGCGCCCCACCAACTGGCGAATGCAAGATACCTTGCCAAATTTCTTAACTCAACGAAAGGTACCGGGAATTCAAGGCATTGACACCCGGGAACTGGTGCGCAAGCTTCGCCAACACGGGACATTGCGCGGGGCAATCGTTGACAACGTGGCCGACCCGGACAAGCTCTTGAAGAAGATCCAAACTGCCCACCCAACCGCGGGGATCATCAGCCAGGTTTCAACCAAGTCACCGTACCCGAACCCCGGGACGAAGCGGAATATCGTCGTGATTGACTTTGGAATCAAGCACAGCATTCTGCGCGAACTGGCGGAACGGGAATGCAACGTCATTGTCCTGCCGTACACCGCCACGGCGGAGGAAATCTTGAACCTCAAGCCCGACGGTATTCTCTTGTCCAACGGTCCTGGTGACCCGGAGGAGATGACGGACGCCGCAAAGATGGTTGCCGAGGTAGAAAAACACCTGCCGCTGTTTGGCATCTGCATGGGGCACCAAGTCTTTGCCCTCGCTAACGGTGCGAAGACCTACAAGATGAAGTTCGGCCACCGGGGCTTTAACCACCCGGTTAGAAACATTGCTACCGGTGAGATTGACTTTACCTCCCAGAACCACGGGTACGCGGTTGATCCGCAGTCAATTGACCAGGACAAGCTGCTGGTGACCCATGTCGAAGTAAATGATGGCACGATTGAAGGGCTACGTCACAAGCAGTACCCGGCCTTTTCAGTTCAGTTCCACCCGGACGCTGCACCGGGCCCCCACGATGCTGACGGCTTATTTGATGACTTTATTAGCATGGTAGACCAGCAAAGGAGTGCACGAACGAATGCCTAAACGGACAGATATTCACAAGATTTTAGTAATCGGGTCTGGACCGATCATCATTGGTCAGGCGGCTGAGTTTGATTATTCTGGAACCCAGGCCTGCTTAGCATTACGGGAAGAGGGGTACGAGACCGTTCTCGTTAACTCCAACCCGGCAACAATCATGACGGATAATGAAATCGCTGACCACGTTTATATCGAACCCTTAACGGTTGAATCTGTCTCCCGGATTATTCGGAAGGAATACCCGGACGCTATTTTGCCAACTCTGGGAGGTCAGATTGGCCTGAACCTGGCCGTGGCCCTTTCCAAGACGGGGCTGCTAGATGAATTGCACATTGAGCTCTTGGGGACCAAGTTAGACTCCATCGATGAGGCGGAAGACCGGGAAAAGTTCAAGGAACTGATGCAACGGCTCCACGAACCCGTGCCGGCCTCCCAAACCGTGGAGACGGTTGACGGTGCCCTGAAGTTTGCCCACCAGATTGGCTACCCGGTAATTGTTCGGCCGGCCTTCACCATGGGTGGTACCGGTGGTGGAATGTGCCACAATGACGAGGAACTGAAGACGATTGCTGCCAACGGGTTAGACCTTTCACCAGCTACCCAATGTCTGATTGAAAAGTCGATTGCCGGTTACAAGGAAATCGAGTTCGAAGTGATGCGCGACGCCAGCGATAACGCAATGGTGGTTTGCTGCATGGAAAACTTCGACCCGGTCGGCATCCACACTGGGGACTCAATCGTCTTTGCCCCGAGCCAGACCCTTTCGGACCGGGAATACCAGATGCTGCGGGACTGTGCCTTGAAATTGATCCGGGCCCTCAAGATTGAAGGGGGCTGTAACGTTCAATTAGCGTTGGACCCGAATTCCTACCACTACAACGTAATCGAGGTTAACCCCCGGGTATCCCGGTCCTCGGCACTGGCTTCTAAGGCCACTGGTTACCCAATTGCCAAGATGGCCGCTAAGATTGCGGTTGGCCTGACTTTAGACGAGATCAAGAACCCGGTTACCGGAACAACCTATGCCGAGTTTGAACCGGCCCTCGACTATGTCGTTTGCAAGATTCCGCGCTGGCCGTTTGACAAGTTCACCCGGGCCGACCGCCGGCTGGGCAGTCAGATGAAGGCCACCGGGGAAGTCATGGCGATTGGCCGGGCCGCCGAAGAGGCCCTGCAAAAGGCCGTGCGGTCCCTAGAAATCGACCAGAAGGACCTCTTCTCTGTTCCAGCCCACAAGGCCACGGATACGGCCCTAGAAGACAAGTTGGTGCACGCCGAAGACGACCGACTCTTCTACATTGCGGAAGCTTTCCGTCGCGGTTACACGATTGACGATGTCCACGAGCTGACTAAGATTAACGACTACTTCTTGGACATCGTTCTCCACCTGGTCCAACTTGAAAAACAAATTCAGGACAAGCCGGCGGACCTGGCAACTTTGCGGTTAGCCAAGAAGTACGGCTTTAGTGACCAGACGATTGCCAACCTGTGGAAGACGACGGCAGATAAGGTTCGAGCAATGCGGAAGGATAATGGAATCATCCCAGTTTATAAGATGGTTGACACCTGCGCGGCAGAGTTTGACTCATCCACCCCGTACTTTTACAGTACTTACGACCGGGAAAACGAGAGTCACCGAACTGGCAAGAAGTCAGTGCTCGTCATTGGCTCTGGCCCGATTCGGATTGGCCAAGGAGTCGAATTTGATTACGCGACTGTCCACTGTGTTAAGGCCCTCCAGTCAATGGGCTACGAGGCAATCGTCATGAATTCGAACCCGGAGACGGTTTCAACTGATTTCTCCGTTTCTGACAAGCTCTACTTCGAACCGCTCACCTTAGAGGACGTTATGAATGTAATCGACCTCGAACAACCAGTAGGCGTAATCGTTCAGTTCGGTGGCCAGACGGCAATTAACCTGGCGGCCGGATTGGACAAGAACGGGGTCCAAATCCTGGGAACCAGTGTTAAGGACCTTGACGCGGCGGAAGACCGGCGAATCTTTGATGAGATTATTAAGAAGCTTGAACTGAAGAAACCAGTTGGCCTGACCGCCACGACCCACCAGGGAGTGATCGAGGCAGCCGAAAAGATTGGCTACCCGGTATTGGTACGGCCAAGTTATGTCCTGGGGGGCAAGGCAATGGAAATCGTATACAACGAGGACGAACTGCGCCAGTACCTGAAGGAGAATGCTGACGTGGCCGCTGACCACCCAATCTTGATTGATGCCTACCTGGAAGGCCGCGAATGTGAAGTCGACGCCATTTGTGACGGGACCGACGTCTTGCTGCCGGGGATCATGGAGCATATCGAGCATGCTGGGGTCCACTCGGGGGACTCGATGGCGGTTTACCCACCACAAAGCTTTGACGACGACATCAAGCACCAGATTGTTTCGGCCACTAAGAAGTTGGCAATTGCCCTCAAGTGCAAGGGAATCATGAACATTCAGTTCATCATCCATAACCACGAGGCCTATGTTCTGGAAGTCAATCCACGAGCTAGCCGGACCGTACCGTTCCTTTCTAAGATCACCGGAATTGAGATGGCCCAAGTCGCTACCCGGGTAATCCTCGGTAAGAGCCTGGCTGACCAGGGTTACCACGATGGCCTCTACCCGGAGAGCAAGATGATCCACGTCAAGGCGCCGGTATTTAGCTTCAATAAGCTGGATGACGTTGACGCTTACCTGGGACCCGAGATGAAGTCCACCGGTGAGGTCATGGGGTCCGACCAGACCTTTGCCAAGGCCCTCTACAAAGCCTTTGCCGGGGCCAAGATGAAGCTGCCGGACAACGGGAGCGTCTTGTTAACCATCGAAGATAACGACAAGCAGACCATCCTGCCACTGGCCAAGCGCTTTGTCCTGATTGGCTACCGTCTTTTGGCCACTAAGGGGACGGCAGATTTCTTGAAGGACAACGGCCTACATGTTGAAACCGTTGGTAAGATTGGTGAAGATGATGGTGACAAAAACATTATCCGGGTCATCAAGGATAACAAGGTTGACCTGGTGATCAACACGATGGGTCACGACTATGCCAAGAATTCCGATGGCTTTATCATCCGGCAGACGGCAATCGAGCATAATATTCCTCTGCTGACGGCGCTAGACACGGTGGGGGCCCTTCTTCGGGCTTTGGAAAACCGGTCATTCTCCGCAACCGCCCTTTAAAATAATTAAAAGTGGTGTCACCGGACTTCAAGGGGTCATTAACGAAAGCCTTCATAAAGTAAAAAAGTCCTCAGTGGGGCTTTTTTACTTTATTGTTAGACATGTCTAATAACTTTAAGGTGGCTTTTAGGATCATGAGGAAGGCCGGGTTAACCCCAGTTAAAATTAATGATTTTTGCGCCGACTTTAGTTATACTGGATTAAACCTAATAGAGGAGTGACTTTTTCATGGAAATTACAATTAATGGTGAAGCAAGACAATTAGTTGGCAACCCGCCAGCAGTTGGTGAAGAATTTCCCCACTTCAAGGTTTATGACAAAAATGATGAGAAGATCAAAACGCGGCAACTGCTGGGAAAGGTTACGTTACTAAGCGTTGTGCCAAACATTAATACCCCCGTTTGCAGTATTCAAACTAAGCACTTTAATTCAACGATGGACCAGTTCCCAGACGTTAACTTTTTAACGATCTCGACCAACACGATTGAAGACCAGCAAAAGTGGTGCGCTGCCGAAGGTGTCAAACACATGCAGCTGGCTTCTGATAAGGACGAGTCCTTTGGCTATGAGTCCAAACTGTTGATCCCAGATGAAGGAATCCTTGCCCGGTCGGTCTGGATCCTCGATCAGAATGGCAAAATCGTTTACCGCGAAATTTTGAAGGAACTCACTGATGAACCAAACTATGATCAAGCGTTATCTGAGTTGAAAAAGTTAGTCTGACAATGAAAGCACCTGATAAAGGCAAGCTCATATAAAGGTACATTCAATGTTCGGATAACACCAGAACTTCATAGAGATTTAGTTAAATATGCTGACGATAATGAGGAAACGTTAAATGCGGCAGTAACGACTGCCATTGAGAACTTAATACAAGTTAACTGAAAAAATTTTAAGTAGCTCGCGCCGGTGAATTCGGTGCGGGCTGCTTTTTATAATCTGCTGAATAAACACATTGGGCTCACGGTTGGGAGTTCAATGTTAATACTCGCCGTTTGTAAAATTAAGTTAGAAAAAGGCCATTTGTGATAGACTTTTGAATAACCACAAACAAAAGTAAAAGAACATCACAAATGACCTATAGACATCTTACCACACGTGAATTAACCCTCATAGCTGATTTGGAACTAAAACCTATCAAACCGCCAAACTTCTCAAGCGTAGTCAGGAAACGATTTATCGAATTTATCGTTTCCTTAATGGCGGTAAAACCATTGAACAATAACTTGAAAAATACCAGCGTAATAAACGTCACTGTGGTCGAAAACAAGCTCAGTTACCCCAAAATGAAGTTGAGTATATTAACGACCAAATTAAAGCTGGCTGGACACCGGATACCATTATTGGTCGTAAGGAACATGCCATTAGCTGTAGTATGCGGACTCTTTATCGGATGTTTGCTCGAGGACAGTATAATTTCAATGCTCAACAGTTACCGATGAAGGATAAACGTCACCCCAATGGCTATGTCGAACGACGTGGTAAGGCTGGTCAGCTTGGACGCAGTATCTATCAACGTTATCAAGACTTCCCTCATGACCAGGATGAGTTCGGTCACTTTGAAGCCGATACTGTTCAAGGCAAAGCCCATCGTGGAGCTGTCATGACCTTGGTAGAACGTCAATCCAAAGTCATGATTGTTCTCAATGTTCATCGCAAAACTGATGAAGCAGTTAATTGTCACTTAGATAAATGGCTTTCAAAAATGCCCCGTCACTTGGTTAAGTCAATTACCTTTGACAACGGTAAAGAATTCGCTGGTTGGCGTGACATCGCTAATAAGCATGACATTCATACTTATTTTGCGGAAGTCGGGGCACCCAATCAACGTGGACTTAACGAGAATAATAATGGCATTTTACGCCGTGACGGTCTCAGTAAACGATTAGACTTCCGCAACCTACCTGATGAATTAATTACCCAACTCATGTCATACCGTAATCGAATTTCACGGAAATCACTTCACTATCGCACACCTGTTGAAGTATTCATGAAGAATATCACAGATGAACAGCTTTCAACATTTTTCTAATTTAAATTGACATTTCAGGTTTACTAATATCTAGTGCCGGGGTTCATAAATTAAGTGCTTATTCATAAATTCTTCAATCCCATAACCACTTAATTCACGGCCATAGCCGGAATGCTTGACACCACCAAATGGCAGCTCAGGAAGAGAAGCCCAGCCGTCATTAATCCAACTCATCCCAGTTTCAATCTGTGCGGCCACTCGTTCAGCATGCTTATAATTACTGCTGAAAATGGTGTTTCCAAGGCCGTAACTAGAATTATTTGCTAGTGCAATTGCTTCTTCTTCAGTGTCAACTTTGTAGACGGAAGCAATCGGGCCAAACATCTCTTGGTCAAAGATCGGGTTATCTGGCGTGATGTTAGTTAAAATAGTTGGCATAAAGAATTGGCCAGGGAGGTCGACTGGTTGATTGCCATAGTATACTTTAGCGCCGTTTTTAACTGCTAAATCAACCTGTGCTTGCAGCTTATCCTTTGCTTTCTTTGAAGAGAGTGGTGCTAAAGTAGTTGCAGAGTCGAGTGGATCACCCATTTTGACCTTGCTAAATGCATTTTTCATAATCTTTAAGAAGCGATCATAGTCCTTGGCCAGAACGATAAAACGCTTTGAAGAGGTGCATACTTGGCCAGCATTGTATAACCGGGCTGATGGGGCCACTTGTTCAACTAAATTCCAGTCCGCATCGTCAAGAATAATGAAGGCATCGTTACCACCAAGCTCCATTGTGTTCTTCTTTAAACTTGCACCGGCTTCCTTAGCAACCGCGGCACCACCACGTTCGGAACCGGTTAAGCATACTCCAGCAACCCGCTGATCAGCGATGGCTTTACTTACCTGGTCGTAGTTAAGGAAGAGATTTGTCAAACTGCCTTCTGGGGCGCCAGCGTCCTTTACAGCATCGGCAAAAGCTTGGGCAGATGCTGGGCAATTGGAGGCATCCTTAAGAATCATCGGATTACCAACAATAAAGTTGGGAATGAATACTCGGGCAATTTGGTAAAATGGGAAATTCCATGGTTCAACAGCTACCAGGATCCCTAATGATTGCTTGATTACTTTGGCCCGACCACTCGTGGTGGCAATTACGTCCGGGGACAAGAATTGGTCAGCGTGGGCAACATAGTAATCACAAAATGAAGCACAAAGGTCGACTTCCCCCTCGGCCTTGCTAAGTAGCTTTCCCATGTCTTTGGTCATAATGGTGGCAAAGTCCTTGCGGTGTGCCCGTAAAATCTCTGCTAATTTTAAAATAACTTTTTTACGTTCTTCTAATTGATCGTTATTACGCCAGCTTAGGTAAAGCTGGTGAGCAGTCGCTAATGATTGTTCAAGTTCCTCATCACTTGTATTTTTAAAAGTTTTTTCGACTTCATTTGTATATGGATTGACAGTTTGATATGCCATAAAATAGCCTCCTTAATGAAGTGCTTTCATTTTAAATCAAACTATTAGACCAAGTCAAAAATTATTTTTAATAAGATTGCTAATTTGTACGAAATGATAAGTTAATAATATAACAATATATACTGATATAATCGGAAAGATAGTGTAAAACAAGGGATTACTAAGATACCTGTTTGTGGAGCCAATAACAGTTAGACCAATTAGTGAAAAATAATTTTTGAACTTCAAAGAGATGTGTCAACTGAAGCTTTTTATTATTCGCCCATGTAGTTATGCATCAGGTCATCTGACGCTGCTTTGAGCGTTAAGTAGTCAATGTTATTAGTGAAGAGCATTACCATTTTCTTGGTTCTGTAGTTGGCAATAAAACAGCAGTTATAGCCGGGAATACTCCCGTTAGCACGAATAATATCGCCACCGAAATATACGCCGCCGAAGTAGGCAACCTCTTGGCTTTTAGCTTGTTGGTAAAACTCCGGTAACTTTTTCGGGTTGCTTAAAAAACATCATTGTAGACAAATGTCCAGTAGTCGTTTGGTGACATGAAGAGGTTCCCAGCTCCAAAGTTCGAAGATGTCGTAACGGTGACCTGGTGCCAATCAACGGCGGGGTCCGTCGGTTGCGGAACCTGGCCCTGCGCAACTTCAGAAAAATCTTTTATTTGGCGGAGTCGCAGGGGCTTAGCAAAGTTAGTGTGAAGATAGTCATTATAGCTAGCGTGTGTTTGTTTGCGAATGATGGCCGCCAACAGCTCATAGTCAACGTCCTGGTAATCCCAGGTGTGGACGTGATTGTTCCGTAAGTGTTTTAACATATAGGCAATCTGCTGCTTTTCACCCGTTAGTGGAAAGGGCGGACGGTCGTTATTAACAAGACCACTGGTATGGTTCATTAATTCACGGATAGTAATATCATCACTACCATCGACTTGTGGAAAATAATGGTGCAAGGAGGTGTCCCAGGCTAGCTTTTTTTGTTGCTTTAATTGGTAGATGGCGGTTCCCGTCATGATCTTTTGGAGCGAAGCAATTGGGAAAAGCTGGTCTGCGGTAACAATCTCCCGTTTATTGGTGGTTTCGCGATTTGTTATCGTAACTGCCTTGCTCCCTTTACCATTAACCAACATTACACCGTTAATATGGTGCGACTTCAAGTAATCCTTGAGTTAGCTTTGCGTTTGTTGGTCAACTGGAGCGGCGTTGCTTTTTGATTGAGTGAATACTAATAATAACGTTAAGGGAATGAGGACTAAAAAGGCAAATAAGTTAATTTTTTTCATAACTTGACACCTCGCCTACTAGATTACTATTAGTATGAACTTATTTTACTGATTGGACAAGGAAAGTAACCGCTGTCAAAAGTGGTTGCTTTTAAGAAGAAAAGGGGAGCGTGACAGAAGTCATTTATGACTTCGTTTTCACGCCCCCGCGAGCGCAAATAGGGCTCCAGAGTTCGGTTATACCGGACACTGGAGCCCATTTGCGTACCGCGCTGTTCGTATTTGAACTTGGTAAAAGTACTTATGTCACAGCCCCTTATTTTTTTGCTTGCTGTTCTTGAACGTTTACTATTAAGTTATTAGTATCATAGCGGAGGAAATTGAGGGCTGCAAATTGAATTTGGGCTTATTAATTTAGCACTCCCCAGAAAGAAAACTAATCAATGATTTCATTACTTGTAAAGACTTATAAAAAGTTATAAAATATTTTCAAAGATATAAAAAGTTATAAAATAAGGTGGACGATAATGATGAATAATCCATTTAATCCCAGTTTTGGGACTGTACCGAGTGTCTTTCTTGATCGTGATTCTCTTTCTCAGCGAGTTATTACTGAATTAAACAGCGGTAATTCTCCATTTCAAACATCATTGATTTATGGTCAGCGTGGTGCAGGGAAGACAACACTAATGACTGACGTTGCCAATGAACTAGAAAACAGTAGTAATTGGCAAGTAGTTAATTTAGTGTTAGACGATGATTTACTTGGTTCACTAATTGCGCAATTACGAGAAAAGCTGGTTACTCTTAAATTATTCAGTGAGGTCGATTTAAAAATCGAATTTAAAGGAATTCAATTTAATACCTCGATGGGTAACGATAACAAAGAAGCAAATTTTCAAACTATTTTTCACCGTCTCCTAACAAAGTTTACGCAAAAAGGAATTAATATTTTAATTACAATTGATGAAGTGAAGGCAACTCCGCTTCTCAGAAAATTAGTTAGTTGCTATCAGGTAATGTTGCGTGATAACTTACATGTTTCATTATTGATGGCAGGACTGCCAGAAAATGTTTCTGAAATTCAAAACGACGATGTGCTGACTTTCCCTTTACGCGCTAATCGAATAACGCTTAATCCATTAGATGTTGAGAGTATTAAAAATAGTTATGCTCGTATTTTTAAGGAAGCTGGATACCAGTTAGATATTCCAACGGTTATCTATATGACTAAGCAGACAAAAGGGTTTGCGTATGCTTTTCAATTATTAGGGTACTGGGTCTGGAAATCGGCGGATGAGCAGGACAATACTGTAATCACCAAAGAGACGATTGATCGGGTCCTAGAACAATATATCAGTGATCTTTTCCGGAATGTGTATTACAAGGTTTACCATGAAATGACAGAAAAGGAACGACAATTTGTACAAGCAATGGTAAAGGTTGGACGTCCAAAAGTTAAGGCACAGGAAATTGGTCGTGAGATGGATAAGAAACCCGGTTATATTTCTGTTTACCGTCGAAAGTTGATTGATGACCAAGTTATTATGCCGGCAAGTTATGGTTATGTGCAATTTATGTTGCCGTATTTTGACCGCTTTATTGAAGAACAAATAATGCTGGATGAATTTTAATTTTCTTAATTATCTTGGGTGAATTGATCAAAAGGGGCCAAACATAATTATAGCTGAGGTGAACGTGATGAAATGTAAAACAGTTAAGGCCCGCAGACAAGGAACCTCAATGCCCCCTAACAATCCCAGCACAATTCAGTATTCGCTAATTGTAAGTAATGCTGATATCGAACATGATCGTAAAATGAAGTCCTTTAAGTCCGATCAGCTACTCATCGAAGAAGACATGAAAAGGCGCTTTGAAAAGTTCAGGTTATTATTAGAGTAATTTTTAATAATACTGCAGAAATGAAAGTAACATTCTAAAATTATCAAATAAAGTAAACAGATTTAGGCTATTGGCAAAGAGTTGGTGAATTAGTATGAATGTTCTTATTATTGGTGATTTTCCATCCAAGACAAAGCAAGAAATTTATAAAGCTTTCCCTCAAGAATAGCAAGTTCACATTACAGATTTGCAATCCGCATCATTATACTTATCAACTGCAGAAGCAAGTGGCAAAAGGAGATAAGATAAACTGTCGTTCTTTAAGAAGCTGATGCTTACTTTTGCTAAAACTAAAGGGGAGTGAGACAGAACTAGCTTGCTAGTTCGTTTTCAAACCCCCGCAAGCACAAAGGGGCTCTAGCGTTCGGAGAATCCGAACACTAGAGCCCCTTTGTGTACTGCGCTGTAGCATTTTCAACTATATAGGAGACTTATGTCACACCACCTTTAATATTACTTGTCTAATTGCTGTTTTTTAAACTTTTGTAGGTTAGCAGGAGTTGGGTTTAGGTTAGCCCACTTTTGCGATAAGAATTGATCGTTAAGTTTATACTTGGGGGTCGGCTGCTTATTGCTGATAAAGCGGTTGCTGACCTGGTCAAACTTAACCCAACCGGCCCAGCCAATGTGGATGGTATCTTCCATGAAAGAAGTCTTGCCACCGTCACGGGAGAGGTCGAGGACGTTAGTAAAGCCTTGTTCCTTTAATTGGAATTTGATCTTGGCAACGGTCCGGTAATACATCTGCATATCCAGTCCAGTGAACTTTTCCCACTTAGCATTAACCGGTGGGATAACAAACAGAACGTTAGCATTGGTATTCTTGAACTCATTAAGGACCACTTGCAGGTCGCCATATTCCGGTGACTTGGTGTAGTTGAAGTTCTTTTGTGACCCGCCAAGGTGCTTTTCATCGGGCTTGATCCGCTGGGTATAGAAGCTGTTCTTGACCCGGAAACGGTTATTGGTTGTGTCATGTTCACCGGTCTTAACCGCATCCTGGTATAAGGTATTGTAGTTGTAGTGCTTTGGTAACTTATCAATGTTGGGATTGATGTACTTCTGGTAATTCTTATTAATTTGGAATCCTGAGAACAGCGCATCTTCGTGCTGGAGCAGGTTAACCCGGGTATTGATAATGAACCGGTCCCAACTATTAAGTGCGTGACCAGCCGCAATCTTCCGAGCAGCAGCGCCTACGGTCCCATCTTTACCAATCAAAGTTAGGAGACGGCGGGCAATATAGCGGTCATATGGTGACTTAGGGTTGGCTTTTTGCAGCCAAGTAAGGTTAGCATATGAGCCGTTATAGTACTTAAAAGCAGGTGCCTGTACACCCTGTTTGGTAAACCACTGGGGCGAGATGATATAAACCGCCTTTTCGTCAGTCATTTGGTTTTCCATTGAATTAATGTTGAAAAACTGTGGCAATGACTGGGTTCCCCGCGATCCAAAGAGGAAGGGAGTGTAATTGTGGTAACGAGCAGCCATCACTGATGGGTGATAGCGGTCCATCCGCCGGAGTTCACTGGAACCAAAGAAGGGTACAAACTTGGTCTGCTTATCACTGAGGGCCTGTTTCTTGATTGATTGGTTTTTGAAGACAACCGGACTCAAAGAAACCGCTGCCTGCTTTTCCATCGCAGTGGAATGACGATTTTTAATCGGCAGGGAGAAAAGAATAATCACCAGGACAAAGGCCAGGATAACCGGGCCAAAAATGGACCACAGCTTCCGGCGATTATGCATTTTGAAGCTCCTTTACCCGTTGTTCAATCTTTTCAATGGTGTTCCACTGACTCCGATCGAATTCGGAAACAGGAACCTGAACGCCGAATTCATCTTGGAGACCTAGGAGCAGGCTAACGGTAGCCATGGAATCCAGGAGACCGCTAGTGAATAAGTCTTGGGATGCATCGCTAAAGTCAGCAGCGTCCCGGCCAGTTGCGTCAGCTAAAATTTTAATGATTTGTTCTGGCATAATAATAATCCTCCTAAATATGGTCATGGTTAGCTAAAGAAATAAGTGTTTAGGAAACCACTGAAAATCAAAAATGTAAACATTACAAAGTTAAAAGTGATAAAAATAGCAATTCCTGTCGTCAGCTTGTTGTGGGGCAGATTAGGCAGGTGATTACGCTTGTAACGCAGCCACCAGTCATTGACGACCAGGGCAATCCCGTGCAGGAAGCCGTACAGGATATAGTACCAGGTAATTCCGTGCCAGAAGCCCATCAAGACCACATTTAACATGTAAGCCGTTGATGAGAGGGCATTGCGGTTCTTAAACCACCGCTTCTTAGTGGCCATAAAGACGAACCGCATGAAGATGTAGTCCCGGAACCAGAAGGACAGGCTAATATGCCAGCGATTCCAGAATTCCTTGATGTTCTTTGACTTGAACGGCTGTTTGAAGTTCATCGGTGACTTAACACCCATAAAGTAGGAAATCGCCACCGCAAAGAGAGAGTAACCGGCGAAGTCAAAGAAGAGGTAGAAACCGTAAGTGTACATTACCCCCAGCATATGCCAGGAGAAAACGCTGTGGTCGGCTAGGGCCATTCGCTCAAAAAATGGGTAAAAGCGCTGACCAAAGAAATAGCCGATCACGAACTTGTACAAGAATCCTAGGAAGAGGTAAAAGATCCCCTTGCTGACCAGGCCGAGGTACTCATCACGGTCGGGCACCTTTTGGTAGTCCTTTTCAAAACGCCGGTAACGGTCGATTGGCCCGGAAGTAATGGTTGGCATAAACAGAATAAAGCGAATGAACTTCCACGGGGAAATCTCCTTGATCACCCCATCACGTGTTTCAATCACGGTGCCAACTGCCCGGAAAGTCAGGTAAGAGATTCCGAGGAAGCCCAGCAAGGAGTTATGCCCCACCATTGCCGGCGATAACTTGACGATTACCAGGGGCAAGATGGAAAGGGCGGAGATCAGGTAAAAGATCCCACTCCCGTTCTGTTTCTTCCGGTAGTTGGTGTAAAACATTACCAAGCAGGTTTCATAGATGACGTAAACAATCAAAGAAATTCCTTGCTGCCAGCTACTGCCATCAAACATCAAAAAAATGAAGATGAAACTGATCAATGCTTCGTACCAACTGAACCGTTTCCCAAAGTAAAGGCCAATCCCCAATGGTAAGATGGCAAGGATTAAATACTGAAACTTGAAAGCCCAGAATTACGGTAATTGGCCGTGATCCTGAGCTTCCTCACTATAAAAATAGAAA
>NZ_AZGM01000109.1 GCF_001435935.1 Limosilactobacillus panis DSM 6035 | reverse complement strand
CCCAGAATTACGGTAATTGGCCGTGATCCTGAGCTTCCTCACTATAAAAATAGAAAACACAAGAACTCTCGCGTTATACTTAAATCGCCAAAAACAAGTAGAAAGGGAGTCTTGCGCAATGAAAAGTATAACTCAAATCCAGGCAGAGCACGATACTAAAAACCTAATTTCTTCTTTTATCAGCGTAATTGGTCTAGGTCAGCTTAGTAGGCGGATTAACTTTAAACGCCACTCTACTATTCCTTTGACCGCCATTATTACTTGGCTGTTTGAAGTTACCTTTAGTCGTCGTTCTCTCTATCGAGCACAGCCTAGCCAGTTGTTTAGTTCACGTACGGTTAGAAATGTTCTGAACGATGGTCGGATTAACTGGCAGAAATTACTATGTCTGGTGACCATCAAGATGACTTCAATTCTTACCCCATTTATTGATAAACGGCGACGGTTAGCTTTAATCGTTGACGATACCCTAATTGAGTGACCGTACTCGACTAAAACCGAATTATTGGCGAGAATCTATGATCATGACCAACACAAATATTCAACCGGCTATCGAAATCTAACGATTGGTTGGAGTGATGGCAATCCCTTCTTACCAGTCAACTTGGCCTTAATGTCAACCAAGAAGAAGACTAATCTCGTTGGTACTAAATCCAGTACGACTGATCAACGGACGATCGCTGGTCAACGTCGTTCTCAGGCGCAACGTAAAATGAATGAAGTAGTTCTGGAGTTAATCAAGCAAGCACTTAATTTTGGTGTATCAGCTAAATACGTCTTATTTGATAGCTGGTATAGTTCTCCACAGATGTTCTGGCGCCTTAAGCAACTAGGATTAGATAGTGTGGCGATGCTTAAGCGCAGTTCTAAAGTAGATTATCGCTATCGGGGACGAGCTTATAGTATTAAGGCCTTATATTTACGCCTGCTTCATTCTAAACGTCCGCAAGGTAAACAGTATCTTTATAGCAGTGTCGTTGAGGCTGAATTTCAAGGCCACCATTTTCCAATGAAAGTTGTTTTCGTCGCTAAAAAAGGTGTTAAGAATCAATATTTAGTTTTAGCATCAACTAATACCAAACTGACACCCCAACAGATCATCCAATTATATAGT
>NZ_AZGM01000108.1 GCF_001435935.1 Limosilactobacillus panis DSM 6035 | reverse complement strand
ATCCGAAAATTTCATCTAACTCCATTAATTATTTGGGACTTATGTCACAGCCCCTTGCCCATTTTTTAACCTTTTAATCGAACACATGTTTCGAGATATGATATAAATTCTTCTTAACAAAGAGTGGTGTTCAGGCATTAATTAGCTTTGTTAACTAGCCAATGATGAAAGATTGTGGTGAAAATGGCGCAAGTTATAAAGGGGATCAAACTTCGCCTATATCCCAATGCCCAGCAAAGGGAACA
>NZ_AZGM01000001.1 GCF_001435935.1 Limosilactobacillus panis DSM 6035 | reverse complement strand
GTATCAGTTCCGGACCATGTTGGCGTATAAGTGTGCCTGGTATGGTAAGAAATTAGTAACTGTTAAATCGAACTATACCAGTCAAATTTGTAGTCATTGTGGCTATCATAGTGGCTCTAAGCCCCTTAACATTCGTGAATGGACGTGCTCAAGCTGTGGTGCCCATCACGACCGGGATATTAATGCGGCAGTTAATATCTTGCATCAAGGATTAAAAGCCATTGGCTAGGGACTAGCCATGGTAAAAGAGTGGAGTTATGTAAGTTAGGTATCCTGAATACAGGCATAATATCCTAAATACTACTTCATGTTCCCAGAAGCGCGGTCATTAATGGCCGAGTAGTTCATCAATGGTTTGCCTGGCCCCTTGGCTGGTTTATCCAATAATAAATGCTAATCTTATCCGCAAAGCAATATTCATTGTTTTTGCAGATTTTTGTATATTTAGAGTTTATTTAAATTTAAATTTGCATAAGTATACATATTAGTGTATATTACATAGTTAATTACTAGAATTTCTTACGCAAAGGAGAATTAACTATGAAGCACATTAAACATCTCATAATGGCAATCATTGTCCTGGCTTCAATAGTTGTTTCACCGCTGACCGCCCTGGCGGACACCACCAGTTCCAACAGCAGTCAGACTAGTGCAACAACCAGCAGTGCGCCAGCGAACGATGATTCACTGCAAAAGATCAAACAAAAGGGTGTCCTGGTCGTCGGCACCAGTGCGGGCTACCCACCATACGAATTTACCACCAAGAAGAACGGCAAGACCGAGTACATTGGTTTTGAAATGTCCCTTGCAAAGCAACTTGCTAAGGACCTGGGGGTAAAGCTGGAAATCAAGAACATGGACTTTGATTCCCTCCTCGTGGCCTTGGAATCCCACAAAATTGATGTGGCAATTGCCGGTATCAACATCACTCCCGAGCGTAAGAAGAGCGTTGATTTTTCCAAACCGTACTACAAGGGAACCAAGTATTTCCTGATCAACAAGAAGGATAAGGCTAAGTACAAGACTTACACCGATTTTAAGGGAAAGACCGTTGGGACCGAAAACGGGGCCATGGAATATTCTCTAATTAAGAAGAATATCCCCGATGTTAAGGAAAAGGGGCTCGCTAAGTGGTCCTCACTGGTTATCGCCCTCCAGTCCCACAAACTTGACGGGGTCCTGATGGATTCGGCAACGGCCCAGGCTTTTGCAACGGCCAACCCCGACCTATACGCCTTCTATTCGCACATCAAAATCCACACGGCCGGTGTCGCCATGGCCTTCCCGAAAGGAGCCACCAGCCTGGAGAACGCCGCTAACAAGACGGTCGACAAGGTTAACAAGGAACACCTAATTCAAGAGAAGTGGCTACCCCAGGCTGCTAAGCAGATGAAGGCCACCAATAAGAGCAATACGGTTGCCAATTACTGGTCATTCTTCCTCAAGGGGGTTAAATACACCCTTCTGATTGCCATTATCTCGGCACTGTTCGGGGTCCTCCTCGGAATCCTTTTTGCCCTGATGCGGTTATCCAGCAGCAAACTCCTCCACAGCATTGCGGTTGCTTACATTGAGTTCATCCGGGGCACCCCAATGCTGGTCCAAATTATGTTCGTCTACTTTGGAATTGGGGCCCTGATTCAGTCGCTGCCGGCCCTGCTCGCCGGAATCATCGCCGTGTCAATCAACTCGGGGGCCTATGTGGCAGAAATCATCCGGTCTGGGATCCAGTCACTGCCGATTGGTCAGACTGAAGCAGCCCGGAGTCTGGGGATGACGAAGCATCAAGCCTTCCACTACGTCATCATCCCCCAAGCCCTAAAGAATATCTGGCCAGCATTAGGAAACGAATTTATCACCCTGCTAAAGGATAGTTCACTAGTCTCCACTATCGGGGTTAGCGAGCTGATGTACGAAACCCAGTTGGTTCAGGCCGACACATACAAGGGTGTGCTGCCCCTCTTTATCACAATGCTGATCTACTTCGTCTTAACCTTCACTTTAACCCTGCTCCTCAATCACTTTGAAAGGGTAATGAACCGGAAATATTAGCACCGCAATCTTCAGTAATTTAAATAAGTCCCCAAAGTTGAACAAAGATTCAGCTCTGGAGACTTATTTTTACATCATTAATTCATATAGTCTAAATCATCATACTGCGTATCCGCTTGTTGCTTAGCCATGTCTTGACTCTGGTAATAAACCGCATCGACGTGGAGGTCGGCACCACCAGCTTCAACTAGAACCTTAACCTGCTTACCATTAATGGTTTCATTATGAACGGCAAAGTAGGTTCCGGCACCAGCGGTTTGGGTCCAGCCGTGGATGCAAAGCCAGTTCATCCCCTTGGCATTAACAAAGATTGCCCGGGCCCAGTCCTTCGTGGCATCCACCACCGCCTTGTCGGTTGCATTACTATCGTCTTCCAAGAATGAGTTATCCTGCTTATACAGTGATTCGGTACTGCCACCATCGGGGCCATCATAACGGTAGGTGTGACTGCCAAATGTGACCGTCCCATCATCATCATTATCAGCAGTATACCAAGTACCCTGCATATCACTAGGCACGTTGACTGGTCCCTTATTCCCATACTTACCAGTCTGCGTACTCGTTCCCGCATTGTCTGTGTTAGGGCTTGTCAAACCACCATTGGTCTTATCAACAACCTTGGCCCCCTTGGCAAGGTTATCAACCAACTGCCCCTGACCATTATCATTCAAGTAGTCAACCATTTTTGAACGACTAACCGTGCCCAGTTTCTTGGCCTGACCCGCATTGGCGTTTTCATAAATGGTGACATTACTTCCCTTTAAAGTGTATACCAGGCCACTCGGCTGACCGTTAACAGTCACGTTGTAGGCAACGCCCTGGCCATTGTCACTCAGCTGGTACTTATTCGTCCGAAAAAGGTTAACCTGCAAGCCCTTCTGCTGGGCTGACTTGGCAGTTGAAGCCCACTTATTGCCGTACTTATTACCAGCATAAGCAGTGATTACCGCAACCGATTGCTGCGGCGATTGGTTATCCTTATCAACCTTGCCATTTGTCTTTGCCGCAATCAGACTGGACGACGAACTCTGTTGACTGCTGCCGTTAGAATGGGCACCACAGCCAGCGAGCAGGAGTGTGACCCCCGCTATTAAAACTAAGCTTAATTTTCTATTTTCCAATGCGCTTCCCCCAAGAATTAGTTTCTCCCTTAATATACACCTAAACACTGGTACGTAAAAAGCCCCGCTGCTAAAAATGGTAGCGGGACCTTTTCATTATTGTCTTTCAAAAAATTATGCACGGGACTTGTAGCTGCCATCAGTGGTGTTGATGATCAGCTTATCACCCGTCTTGATGAAGGCTGGAACGTTAACAACTAAGCCGGTGCTCATAGTAGCAGGCTTGCCACCACCATCAATTGTGGCCCCCTTGATCATTGGTTCTGTTTGGGCAACAGTCATTTCAACAGTGGTTGGCAATTCAACACCGATGATGTTGCCGTTAACAAAATTCAGGGTGATGTTCATGTTTTCAACCAGGTAGTTACGGTCATCACCAAGTTGGTCGTGGGTTAAAGTGTATTGGTTATAATTCTCCAAATCCATGAATACGGCAGAGTCGCCTTCGTCGTAAAGGTATTGGGCGTTACGCTTGTCAACGTTAACCTGTTCAACCTTTTCAGATGGCCGCATCGTTGTGTGGACAATTGAACCGGTCCGAACGTCTTGGATGTCCATCTGCATCAAAGTGTTACCCTTACCTGGCTTATGGTGGTTAATTTGCAGAACCTTTAACAGTTTGCCGCCACGTTCAAAAACCATGCCCTTTTTCAAATCAATTGTTTGAATCATCTTAAACACACCTTCATTAAATAGATTATTACATCTGGCCTGCTCGCAACTGTAGCAGTTACCAGAACGTTTATTGATGGCCTAATACCGACTAGGCCATAGCACATTATCCATTGTATCACATTCCGTAATTTTGCTATACGTTAAAAGCCACCAATATTCAAAAAATTGCCTCTTTAAGGGCCATTTTCCTATTTTCTCAGTCCAATTTTTATTTAATTGTTGATAACAAAAAGGAAAGCAACTGCTAATAAACATTTGCCTTCCCTTTGTCATAAGTACCGATTCTATTATAGGAAATATCCTGATGATTTCTTTACTACATATACTTATCTATTTTCAAGTAAATAATATTTCTTCGTAAGGAGCTTGTCAACCGATTACAGTTAATATCAAATAAAAAAGTTTTATAACCCGCTCTCTGAGAAGGACACGCTACGTTACTTTAATCAGAATCTAGTTTTCAGTATATAAATGAAATACCATTTCACTTAGTCCATTACCAGGTAGGACTTGATTGCTTGACGCTGGTCCATTGCCTCATAAGCGGCTTGAATCTGGTCCAGATTAAATTCTTTCGTGAAGACCTTACCGGGGTTGATCTCGCCGTCAAGAACGGCCTTGAGAAGGACTTCCTTGTCGTAAGTAGTAACGGAAGCTGGGCCCCCAGCCACAATGGTGTTCTTGTAGAATGGCGTCGTCATGTCCTGCTTTGGTGTGTGTGGCAGGCCAACCCGGCCAACAATGGCGCCCGGACGGCCAACCTTCATTGCTGTATCCGTAGACTGCTCAGTCCCGACACATTCAAGGACCGCGTCAGCACCGGCACCGTTAGTCAAGTCCATAATGGCCTTAACCGCCTCGTCACCACGAACGACAATATTATCGGTGGCCCCGAACTCTTTGGCAAGCGCTTGCCGATCGGCGTGGCGGCTGGTGGAGATGATCTTCTTAGCACCCCGCATCTTAGCAGCGATGATGGCACACAGGCCAACCGCACCATCACCCATTACGACAACTGTATCACCGGCACCAACATTGGCGACCCGGGCAGCGTGGTAACCAGTTGCCATAACATCCGCCAGTGTCAGAAGGGACTTCTTCATCCCTTCACTGTAGTCTTCGGGCTTACCAGGAATCTTTACCAGCGCCCATTGGCCGTGTTGGAAGCGAATATATTCAGCCTGTACCCCGGACGAAAAGTTATCAGCGTGTGCCTGGCAGGAACCGTCAAAGCCGGCCTGGCAGGCAGCACACTGTCCGCAACCGTGGGTAAATGGGGCAATTACGAAGTCACAGGGCTTGACCGTGGTGATGTCGTCACCGACTTCTTCAACGACCCCGATTGCCTCGTGCCCGGAGTTCTCGGAGTGGGCTTCAACCGGGTTGATTCCCCGGAAGTTCCACAGGTCGGAGCCACAAACACATGCCCGTAATACCTTGATAATTACGTCATCAGGCTTCTGAACCGTTGGCTTATCAACGTTCTTCAGTTCCATTTGACCCTTACTTGCAAAGAATGCTTTTTTCATTGTCCAAGTCTCCCTTCTGTTTACCTATAATTGTACCCAATCAGCGGGCAGAAGGGTAATACTTTGATTTAATCACTTACTATACCTTAGAAGCATACTTAGATCGATTGAGGGACCTCAACGCTGAGTTCTTTACCGATTGCGGTAATTTCCTCATAGGTCTTATCGTCGACTGCCACCCCGTTTTGCTGGTTTTCCTTCAGGTAACGGTATTCCCGGTCGCCTGGGACCCAAGTTTGCTTGCCAGGAACGTGTTTCAGTCCTCGAATTCGGTTTAGCATTGCGGTGGCGTCTTTCTTCAAGGTCTCCGGGTCACCGAAAAAGGCCGGGTCAAAGGCAAAGAGGAATTGGCTGAAGTCGTGCTTGCCTTTGACCGTGTCGGCCGAAATTGAACCCTGAGCCAGAATTCCCGTCAGCAGTTCAACGACGATTGAGTTACCCATCCCCTTATAGTTGGCGTTGACTTCCTTGTTACCACCAAGGGTGACCAGGCCACCACCCTTTTGTGGGCCCGCACTAAAGGCTGCCGTGGCTAGGATATCTTCGGCTTCCTTCGGGTCCTTAACAACGTCACGGTTCTTGTCAACGACCCATTCACCTGGCAACTCCTGGCCCTTCTTGTCAGCAACCTGAATCTTACCACCAGCTACAGCAGCCGTGGCCCCATCAAACATGAACGGGTGGGGACTAGCAGGGAAGCCAAAGGCAAAGGCGTTGGAACCCAAAAAGGCTTGGGTCGCGTTGGTTGGAACCACCAGGGGGCGAGTATTAGTGAGGGCAATCCCAACTAATCCAGCATTCAACGCCTGACGGGCATAGTAGCCGGCAATCCCAAAGTGATTTGAATTGCGGACGACCCCAATGCCGACACCAACCTTTTTGGCCTTCTCAATTACCTTATTCATTGCCAGGTGGGCCGCAATTTGGCCCATATTTTGGTTAGCATCAACAAGGACAGTGCCCGGTAGTTCGCGGAGAACCTTGGGCTGCTTTGTTGGGACAATTGTACCATCTTTAATCATCCGCCGGTACCAAGCTAACCGCTGAATCCCGTGGGAGGAAATTCCACGAAGGTCAGCATCAACTAATGTGTCGGCAAGTAAGTGACCATCTTGCTTTGAAAAACCTAACTTATCAAAAACCGCTTCCAAGTATGTTCGTTCATCCGTTGCCTTTACACGCATACCGCAATCACCTTTCCTTCTTATGAGACATTTTCTAAGGGCAAATAGCAATTTAGGGCACAAGGGGATAAGCCGTCGTAGCACCACTGAATTCGTTGCAAAATCAACACTTTAACGTTGCCTTCTTGATACCGGTACCCAACAAAGCTAAAAATCACCCGCCATTGCTATCATCTTTTTTTCACTTATTACTGTCAATTCTAATCGAATTCACATGAAAAGCAACGGTTTATTATCGTTTATTCATTTTCCCTTTGACGAGTTAATAATCATTCCATATAATGCTCTATTGTCAATGAATCTTATTTAGGAGGCTTTACATGCAAGAATCCGTAAAAATCCAGTGTGAAGTTATTACCGCCATCGTGGCAACTAGGCTGATGTCTTTTTGCAGAGTTATTGTCGAAACGGCAATGAATATTTTTTTCCAAGCTAATAGAAGAGTTTAACGTCACTACCAACGTTGTTAAGTGGATGACGTCAATTTGTCGCCATCATCATCTACCCCTGTGTTCTGAAGTCTGTCCCTAAAAAGATTAATAAATAAAAAGAGGCTCCCGTTTTTCAACGTATGAGCCACTTGCCTTACTATTTATGAAGAATAATTGCTATTTTACTTGGTAATCCCAATCATGATGCCACCAGCGACCACCAGGATAACACCGGCAATGGTAAACTTGGTTTCCTTTGGGGTCTTGGATTCGTGCAGAATCCAGAGGCCACCAAGGGTCGAAATAATAACGTTTAACTGGGAAATGGTGTAGCCAACTGCCACCCCGTTAATCTGGTTAGAGAAGATAATCCCCAAGTTGGCGATGGCAAAGCAGGCACCGGTTGCCATGTTCTGCCAAGTCTTGATACCAAACATCTGGTTATTCTTTTCAAAGGCACAGAGGATAACCATGGCAACGAAGATAGCGACCGCTTGTGGGAAAACAACGTCCCAACCACTGAGCTTAAATGCCGTTGGGAAGGATGCGTAAGCGACAAAGCCAAGCGAAGAAATCAGGAGGTAGAGCATTCCTTTCTTAACGTTGCTCCCCTGCTCACTCTTCTCGTGATAGGCCGTCATAGCAATCCCACCGACAATCAGAATCAGGGCCCCAATTCCGAGGAGCCACTGATTAACCGACGTCCATTCATGGAAGCAAATTGCTCCGACCAAGGCGGTCCCGACCAATTGTTCACCGACAGAGATGGGCATCGTCATCGTGACCCCAACCAGGGAGAAACTCTTTACCTGTAAGATGATTCCGATACAGAAACCAATTCCACTGAGGGCCGAGCCAATCCACAGCGCCGGTGTCAATAACGGTTGCTTAATGAAGTAAACGGCAATCCCGACAACCAGGGTGACAATCGCCATCCCCATTACCTTATTCGTGTACTTACCACCAATCAATTGCATACTGATAACCTGGAATCCAAGACCAAACGCCGGCACCAGGGCAATCAAAATATCTACTAGTGACATATCCACAACCTTCTTTCCTTATTCAAACATTCACAACCGTCAAGTGAAAAAGGCCGCTGCTGGCAAGTGACTTACCAGCAGCGGCCCGGAAAGAAAAAAGAGTAACTAGTTTTCTTTCTTAGCGTTTTCCATTGCCTTCATAATTGAAGGGTTCTTGGAATGGCAGTCCTTAATCATTTGCAGATCTTCTTCGGTCAGTTCAACAGTGTACTTAGCCATTTTCTCTCCCCACTTTCTGTTGTTTTTATATTTACTATACCACTATTTGCTGCCCCCGGTGAGCGGTAATCGGTGAAATCTGTACCAGTTACCCAATAAAGGACGATTACAAGATAATTCAAGAAATTTAAAATTAGAGATTGACAAAGCAAAATGAGAATGCTTTAATAATAGCAACAACAAATTACGAAAGGAAAGGGCAATAATGATTCAACACTCACAAAACACTGCTAACAAGTATTATTATGGCTATGCTTATGTAGTCTAATGTCTGTACTCCGGTGCGGACAAGGACGTTCGCACCAGCAGAGCTGTATTTTGTGAGCCCCTTGCTAGGTGCATCAATCTAGTAAAGGTGAAGCTCTTTTTTCGAGCAATTATTTTCGGTTAATATCACCAACTGGATTGAGCTAACGCCCTGATTTCCAGTTGGTGTTTTTTGTTTACTAGCTATTTGCGGAGGAAGAAGAATTATGAAGTCATTAAAGAAAAAGAATCATCTCGAACCCACCTTTGGTTTTGGTGAAAGTCTCACTGTCTTAATTGTTATCTTATGTATCCTTGGTTTCTTAATTATCTTTAAGCAACAGGAACCCCAGGCGCCCCTGTTCATTGCCTTTACCCTTCTTGCCGTTTACGGTCGGCTGCGGGGTTTTAAATGGAACACGGTTATGGACGGGATGCGCGATGGGCTCCGGGCCGGGGTTGACCCGCTGATCATTTTCCTGTCCATTGGGGTCCTCATTGCGACCTGGATTTTCTCGGGAACCATTCCCACGATCATGTACTTCGGCTTTGAGATTATCTCAGTTAAATTTTTCCTGCCAACGGTTTTCATCGTTTGTACCCTGGTCGGCGTTGCCTGTGGTAGTTCCTTCACTACCGTTTCCACAATGGGGATCGCCTTCATTGGGATTGGGGCAACCTTAAAAATCAACCCTGGTTTGACTGCTGGGGTCATCGTCTCCGGAGCCTTCTGTGGATCCAATATTTCACCACTATCCGGAACCACTAACCTTGCAGCCAGCGTTGGTAAAATCAGCATCTACGAACACATCAAAGCTTTAATGATCACTGATATCCCTGCCTGGGCAATCTGCGTTGTCCTCTACACCGTTTTAGGGTTGAACTCTAAAAATGTTAGTCTGTCAGCCGTCCACAAGATGATGGATGGCCTGGCTAACGGCTTCTGGATTTCCGGTTGGGCGCTGTTACCAGTACTACTTTTGATTGTTTTGGCAATTTTGCAAGTTCCCGCAATTCCTTCATTAGGACTTGGTTCCCTCTTCGCCGCAGCATTGGGTTGGTTCCACGCCCCAACGACTAGTATCACTACAATTACTAAGACCATTATGATGGGTTACGTTTCCCACACCGGTGACAAGACCATTGATACCTTGCTTTCCAAAGGTGGCATCGCAAGTATGCTGACTTCTCTGGCATTGATTATCTTTGCCCTGGCCCTTGGTGGTTTGCTCATCAAATTTAACATCATCAACGCTATCATTAACCACCTGTCCGGAATCGTGAAGACTCCTGGTCGGGTAACGTTAGCGACCGCCATCACTTGTATCGGGGTCAACCTGACTGTTGGTGAACACTACCTTGCAATCATCCTCCCTGGTCAGTCATTCTTACACGCCTTTGATAATTTAGGTTTGAAGCGAAAGTTCTTGACGCGGATTCTTAACGATGCCGGGGCCGCGGTCAACGCCATTGTGCCATGGAGTGTTTCCGGCGTGTTCATTGCTGGTACCCTCCAAATCAACCCCCTGCAGTTTATCCCATGGGCCTTTTTCCCATTCCTGGTTACAATTCTTTCAATCATTACGGGGATGTTCATTAAGGCCCCTAAGCAAGCAGCGGCAGCTTAATTTTCTCATCGAATTCCAATCTTTCTCTTGACAATGCTTTCAAAAAGAATATAAACTAAGGGCATAGTCATAGTAGGAAGGTTCCAGAGAGTGGTCGTCACTGGCTGTAAGCGACCGCACCGTTAAGCCGAATCCAAGCTATAAGTTAAACACGTTAATAATAATAAAAAAAGAGTAAAGCACGTCTTTAAACGAGAATGGTAACGCCGTCACTGGTGTCTCGATTAAGGCGTGCTTTTGTTTTAGAAAGGATGACCAATGATGCTGGAAAACGTGAAACGAGTTGTTGTCAAGATTGGGACGAGTAGTTTGATCCTTCCCAACGGCCGGACAAACCTGAAGACAATTGACTCCTTAGCCTTTGTACTCGCTACTCTTAATAACCAGGGCTATGAAGTCACCCTGGTTTCATCCGGTGCAATGGGGGTGGGCCTAGCTAGTGAAGGCCTTACCCAGCGTCCCCACGAAATTGCTGACCAACAGGCGCTGGCGTCAGTTGGTCAGACCGAATTAATGCGGATTTATTCCCAACGCTTCCTTAATTACCAGACCAAGGTCGCCCAATTGCTGTTAACCAGAGATGTTTTACACTTTCCGGTCAGTCGCCAGCACGTATTGAATACTCTCGGTGTACTTCTAAAGGATCACGTTATTCCAATCATCAATGAAAACGACTCCGTGGCCGTTGACGAACTTGACCACCACACGACCTTCAGTGATAACGATGAGCTTTCCGCCCTTGTCTCTACCCGAATGGGCGCTGACCTCCTGATCGTGCTCTCCGATATCGATGCCTTCTACGATAAGGACCCGCATAAGTATCCTGATGCCCAACCAATCCGGCATATTAAAGAGGTCACGCCCGAATTAGAAAAAGCTGCTAGTGGTTCCAGCACCCGTTTTGGGACCGGTGGAATGGTCACTAAGCTCCATGCGGCTACTACCATGATGAAGGCTAACAAGAAGATGGTCCTATGCAACGGAAAGGACCCCCGCGTAATTTTTAAAGTATTAAATGGTGACCCGGTGGGAACCCGGTTCAGTAAGTAAGGAGGAATTAAAATGGATGCAAAGTTAATTACAATTGGTCAACAGGCAAAAGCAGCGGCAGATCAAGTAGCCCTGCTGGATACAACCACGAAAAATAAGGCGCTGCTGGCAATGGCAACTGCCCTAGAAGAAAAGCAGAAACAGATTATTGCTGCTAATAAGGAGGACCTTGCTGCAGCGGTCGATATGCCGAAGAAATTTACTGATCGGTTGATGATCAATGCCCAGCGAATTACCGACATGGCAAACGGCCTCCGTAACGTTGCCCGACTGGCCGACCCAACTGCCAAGATTGATAAGGGCTGGATCACTGCCGATGGACTGCAAATATTACAACGGCGGGTTCCCCTCGGTGTCATTGGGATCATCTTCGAGGCCCGGCCAAACGTCACGGTCGACGCAACTGGGCTAACATTTAAGAGCGGCAACGCGGTCATCTTGCGGGGTGGCAAGGAAGCCATTCGAACAAACACCTCCCTCGTGAACGTCTTAAGGGAGGCCCTAAAGGCAAAACACCTTCCAGAAAATGCCGTTCAACTTGTTGAAGACACGAGCCACGAACAGGCCCAGAAAATGATGAATATGACCGATTACATTGATGTCTTGATTCCTCGGGGAGGCCGGGGACTAATTCAGCGGGTCGTAAAGACCGCGACCGTGCCGGTAATTGAAACCGGAGCGGGGAATTGCCACGTTTATGTCGACAAGGATGCCAGCTTAGAAATGGCCACCAACATTACCGTCAACGCCAAGGTCCAGCGGCCATCCGTCTGCAATGCTGCTGAAAAACTACTGGTTCACCGTGACGTTGCCGCTAAATACTTGCCAACGCTTGCTAAGGCGTTGACTGACCACGGCGTCCAACTCCGGGGGGATGAAGTGGCCCAGGAAATTGTTCCCGGAATGCAAGCCGCCACTGAAAAGGATTGGGACACTGAATACAATGACTTGATCATGGCGGTTAAGGTTGTGGACTCACTTGACGATGCCGTCAGCCATATCAATAAGCACAGTACCCACCACTCCGAAGTTATCATTACCGATAGTCTTTCACGCGGTCAGGACTTCCAGCGGCGAATCAATTCGGCCTGTGTATACGTAAACGCCTCGACCCGCTTCACCGACGGGGGGATGTTTGGCTTTGGTGCTGAAATTGGTATCAGTACCCAAAAGTTGCACGCCCGGGGACCAATGGGGTTAGACCAGTTAACCACTATCAAATACGAAATCACCGGTAATGGCCAGGTTCGCCACTAAATTTATCAAAGACACGAAAGAATCCCCGCAGTTGAGCGTTCGCCCAAACTGCGGGGATTTTTTCTACCCAATTTTCAAAGTACCCGTTTTTCTGCCAAGCTGTAAAATACCCACGCTAATAAGCCAAAGAAGACGGGCCCAAAGGCGGTCCAGAAGGCCGTGGAATAGTCATGCTCCAGCATTGGTTCAATGCAGGTAAAGAGGATCCCGACTGCCACAACTAACCAGACAATGACACTGACAATCCAGGTGGTCGTCATGCTCTTGTAGAAGATAAACGGCCGGTCAAGGTCCTTCTTCATCTTAAAGAAGGGGAAGGCCCCAATCAGGAACAGATACGGTGCCGACGAGGAAACATTCATCATATCGGTCAGGACGGTATAAAATTTACCAGCCGTATCACCACCAAAAGAAATAAAGAGGATGATGGCGCTGACTAAGATGGCTTGAAACCACATTGCGTTAGCCGGCATCTGGACATTATTGAGTTTTGTCAACCTCCTTGGCAAGAGCCGGGGGTCACACCCTTCAATGAAGGACTTAATTGGGGAATAAGTCATTACGAAGGCCGCTCCCAGTCCGCCGAAGACATCGGTAAAGGCAGTAAACTGAGCAAAGATTTTCCCAAGCAGCAGTGCGCCAGCATGGCTGAGCCCCAGCTTAGCGCCAAAGACGGCCCCCATATTTTCAATCAAAACATATTCAACGTTGGCCAGGTTAACACTCGACTTACCGAGCAAATGGTGCCAGTTAGCGGTAACTCCGCAGACGAAGACGGTAATGATGTAAATGACAGTCATCATAATTGTCGCAATAATAACGGCCCGGGGAAAAGTCTTTTCCGGCTTTTTAACGGAGTCAATTAAACCAGCCGTCGTCTCCATTCCACCATAAGCAAATAAGGCATAGACGATGAAGGAAATAACCGCGATTGGCGATACAAAACTACTGTTGGGTGACTTAACCATTGCCGTGGTTGTCAAGGGCTCGGCCAATTGGCCGCCCTGCATTACCCAGATAATTAAACTAAGGGCCACGAAAAGAACGGCAATCCCGATGGTAAAGGCCCCACAAATTGAGGCAATTCGTGAAATAACGTTAATTCCGCGCGAAGCAATTAGGGTAACAACAAATAGGAAGATGATTTCCAGAATCCCGAGAGTTTCGTTTGCGCCTAACCCAAACAAGTGCCAAGTTTGGGTTTTATCGGTCCCCGAAATCATTGTTGAAACGGAAACCAGGAAAAACTGGGTCGAGGAAACCAGCCAAACCACCCAGGCAGCTAACCAGATAAAGGAACCAATGAAGGCTGGCTTTTCACCGATTGACCCCCGAAGCCAGGAATAGATTCCCCCGTGGGCATCCTTGAAGGAAGCACCGTACTCCGCAAACATGAATGAAGATGGCGCAAAGAAAAGGATCGCCGTTAAGACATACCAAATAATACTGGCATAACCCATTTGAAAATAGGCGTTCTGCGCATTACTAAAGCCGTAAATTGATGAGAAGATCATCAAGACTAAACTCATCAGGCTAATTTTTCCAACAGTATTTTTATTCAAAATTACCCTTCTTTTTGTATAAATATCAGGCAGCTTCAGTATATAGCTAATTAGTGAAATTGTTAATAATTTATTCAACAAAATACATTCATTTTATGGCGGATAAGCTGGGGGCGGAATTAACTATTTTGTAATAAGGGAAGCCGGCATTTTTTATTAATAAAGGGTAGATTGTAAAATTTAAGTTGAACATTTAAGTGGACAGAAAAAACCATCAAGGTCTTTAATGGTGTTACCGTACAATCCATTAGAAAGAAGGTCCTTGATGAGCACCACTATTTTATCATTCCAGAACCGTGTTGTCATTGAAACACTTCATGATGAAGGACGTTCCTTGCGATACATCGCTAATTACTTAGGCTTTAGTAAAACCACAGTCTTTAACGAACTTCACCGGCTAAATAGTGAGTACCAGGCTGAGCTAGCGCAAACTGACTTTGAACGCAAGGTTAGTCAACGGGGGCGGAAGTTTTCGCTCACTAAAAACCTTAAACACTTGATCGAGGAAAAGATTCAAGTCCAGAAGTGGTCCCCTGAACAAGTTGCCCATGTGGTTGGGATTGCCTACAAGACGGTCTATAACTGGATTGATCAAGGATGGCTTGATATACAGTTGCCCGATTTGCCTGATCATGGAATTCGTCGTCATCGTGCTAAAGAAAAGCGTGGTACGGCCGCTCCATTGAGGAGCGGCCTCATAAAGTCGAAACTCGCCAAGAATTCGGCCACTTTGAAGCTGATACCGTACTTTCTGGCAAACGTAAAGGCCAAGC
>NZ_AZGM01000107.1 GCF_001435935.1 Limosilactobacillus panis DSM 6035 | reverse complement strand
GATACCGTACTTTCTGGCAAACGTAAAGGCCAAGCTGTGGCTACTTTTGTGGAGCGTAAGAGTCGCCTGACAATTGTTAAACGGCTCCATGGTCGCGACAGTCAGTCCATGACTCAAGCCATACTTGAACTAGCTAGTCAACTTCAAGACAAGCTCAAGACGCTTACCGTAGATCATGGTAAAGAGTTCGCTAACTACCAGGCAATTGAGCAGCGAACTGGTACTCCGGTTTATTTTGC
>NZ_AZGM01000106.1 GCF_001435935.1 Limosilactobacillus panis DSM 6035 | reverse complement strand
TCAGTATAGGAGACCTCAAATTGAAAATATAGACGTGTTGTTATTCGGTGCTTACAATGTAATCATTTTTGCGGTATAATTGTTTACGGTTTAATGCTAATTTTTTTGGAGGAATACTATGGAAATCAAGAAGCATTATAAATTGTATAAGGATGGTAAGCGGTGGGTAACAGCAACTATTGCTACGGTTGCTGCTTCCACCGCCCTGTTAATGGGTGGTGTTGTCCACGCGGACCAAGGAACAACCAACACTCAAACATTAACAAACGGTGTAAGTAACCAACTACCGACCGCTAATGGTCAAGCAGAGTCAAAAGCTGTTGTCCCGACTGGCAATAACCTAGCTAATGGTCAAGCAGAGTCAAAAGCTGTTGTCCTGACTGGCAATAACCTAGCTAATACATCAAGTCAAAACTATAATCACCAGGACAATGGGTCTTATGGAAACTTGGATTCAGCAAACTTTAATAATAATGAATTGCAAGTTTCTGGGTGGCAGGCAACTAATCAAGCGGTCAATAAAAACTACCGGTTTGTAATTGCCTATGATTACACGACTAATGCCGAACTTGGGCGGACACAGGTTACTGGCGTCGCTCGTCCAGATGTCAAGAATGTTCACAACGTTTATAATGCTGGTGATTCTGGCTTTAATACGTCGATTAAGGTTAACTTTGATAAAATGCAGAGTTATCAGGACGCTATCCGTATCATTAGTCGGTACAGCGGTCAGTCTGACGGTAATTCAGACTATGTCGACTGGGAATCTCAGCCAATTGTCTTTAATGACAGTAACCAGGGCTACCTAGATAACTTTGCTGTTAATAATGGTCAACTCCACGTTAGCGGTTGGAACGCTACTAACCAGGCTATCCAAAAGGGTTATCATTACATCATCTTATTTGACCAGACAACTGGGAAAGAAGTTACGCGACAACTTGTTAAGGCGAGACAGGACCGACCGGACGTGGCTAAGGTCCATCCGGAAATCGTAAATGCCAATAAGTCGGGCTTTGACGTCAATTTTGCAATGAATAGTTTAAATGTTTACCACCGTTACCAAATCATCAGCCGGTACAGCACCGGTGCTAACGGTGAGGGACAAAATACTGACTTGTGGTTTGCTGCTAAGTCGTTTGCACCAGTTAACCAAAGTAATCAGGGTCACCTTGACGAGATTAACTTTAGTAATGGTTCACTGGCCGCTACGGGCTGGCATGCGACTGACTTCTCCAATATTGAAGGTAACCATTTTCTGATCTTATATGATCAAACAGCTAACAAGCAGGTTAGTGTAGTTAAGGCAACCAGTGTCATCCGTCAAGACGTGGCTAGGGCTTACCCAACAGTTAAATCGGCAGCAAATGCAGGCTTTACGGGTGCCTTTAGCGCTGATGGGCTTCAAGCTGGCCACACTTATGCAGTTGTCAGTCGTTATTCAACCGACGCAAATGGTAACGGCAATAATGGCGCCCACACTGACTTCTGGTCAGCACCATTTACTTTGAGTCAAACGGCTTTCAGTGTCGACCAGGTTACAATGGCTAACGACGGCCTTCACGTTGCCGGTTGGATGGCCAGTGATAACCAGCTCCAACAGCGCAATGCTTATCTATTTATTATGAATAATGGCAAGGAGGTTGTCCGGCAAAAACTGACGCTGACTAAACGTCCGGATGTAGCAAAGGTTTATCCAACAATTTATAACAGTGGTAGAAGTGGTTTCGATGCCACCATTAAGCTAAGTGCTAACCAACTCAACCAGCTGAATGGTCAAATGCAAGTAATGCTTCGCTTTGTTAACAGCAACGATGGTAATCCTGATGGTAACGGTGCAACTGACCAATATAGTGGGGATTACGCAACTAATGCGGGATACTTTGACTATGTGAAAGTCAATGGCAAGCAGCTAGAATTTAGCGGTTGGCATGCCACTGACCAGAGTAGTACTCACCCTTACCAGTGGATTATTGTTCTGGAAAATGGTAGGGAAGTTTACCGGGCACGGGTTGACCAGCACGGAATCATTGATCAAGAACGTCCCGACGTACAAAAGGTCTACCCAGCAATCGCTAATAGCCAGTTGGCTGGTTTCCAGGGCCGTCTGACTCTCAATAACAACATTGCGAATGCTAAGGTTCAATTGGTCCATCGGTTCTCGTCAGATGGTGTCAATGGCGAAAGTGGCAGTCATATTGATTACTGGTCGGAAATTTTCCCAGTTACGGCTTCTTATCAGAAGGGTAACAATGGAGCAATGGTCACCATCCGTGGGGCAATTGAAAACGGCAAGTTTAATATTTATGATATGCGGACAAACAAGCTTATTAAGAGCCTCGACGCTGGTACTTGGGAGAACTTGGCCTATTCGATGGATGCCAACTCCATTAACAATGTTGATGGCTACCTTAGCTACAGTGGTTGGTACCGACCAATTGGAACAAGCCAAGATGGTAAGACATGGTACAAGACCGGGGCTGGTGACTGGCGGCCAATCTTGATGTATGCATGGCCAAATAAGGATGTTCAGGCACAATTCATTAAGTACTTTGTCGGCCATGGTTACACTAATGAAGGTTATGGTTTGACACCAGCTAAGGTCGCGGATTTGTCTGCCGGCACTGATACCAAGATATTGAATGAGGACTCGCAAAACCTGCGTTATGTAATTGAACAAAGCATAGCGAAAAATAAGAGTACCAGCAAATTGGCAAATGACGTCAATGCCTTTATGCAGACTGTCCCATCATTATCTGCTGCATCAGAACTGTCGGTGACTAACAATTCTTCTTATGTGCCAGACTTTAGTGGGACTACTAGTAATGATCAATTAATCTTTGTTAATAACAATTCTGCTGATCAGACAAAGGGAAACACGAGCTATGCAGACAGTAACTACCGCCTGATGAACCGGACCCTTAATAATCAACAGGGAAACCACAGCGTTAGCCCAGAACTTTTGGTTGGTAATGATATCGACAACTCTAACCCCGTTGTCCAGGCGGAAAATCTTAACTGGGAGTACTTCTTACTCAACTATGGAAAATTGATGAACTATAACCCAGATGGAAACTTTGATGGTTTTCGGGTCGATGCTGCCGATAATGTGGACGAGTATGTCCTTGACCAGTTAGGACAACTGATGAATGACCTTTACCACACTAAGGGCAATCAGACTAACGCAAATAATCACTTGGTTTACAACGAGGGTTACCACAGCGATGGTCAGTCCTTAATGGATGGTAAGGGTAATCCAGCGCTATACATGGATGCATCGATGTTCTACACTCTTGAAAATGTTCTTGGACGGATATCCCATCGTGACGACATCACACACCTTGCCACTAACTCGGTTGTTAACCGGGCTAATGATGATGGTAGCAAGAGCCAGACACCAAACTGGTCATTCGTTACTAACCATGACCAGCGAAAGAACCTTATTAACCAGATGATTATCAATGATCATCCTGGTGTGAAGTATATTATGGGCACTGGTTACAAGGCTGAATATGCTAGCCAGGCTTGGCAAGAATTTTACGTGGACCAGGCAAGAGCCTATAAACAATATGCCCAATACAATGTGCCTGCTCAATACGCAATTCTTTTAAGCAATAAGGACACTGTCCCACAGGTATATTACGGTGACTTATACAACGAAACAAAACCATATATGGCTGAAAAATCGATGTACTATGATGCAATTACGACCCTGATGAAAGCTAGAAAAGAATTCGTCAGTGGTGGACAATCAATCGAAAAGTGCGGTCAAAATGCCGTTGCTAGTGTTCGCTATGGTAAAGGAGTTGCTGATGCTAACAGCATTGGGACTGATCCACTTAGTCGGACGACGGGGATGGCTGTCATTGTCGGCAACAACACTGATATGGCAAGCAATACCTACATTATTAATATGGGTAAAGAACACGCTAATCAGCAGTATCAAAACCTAATTGATACCACTGATGCGGGGTTAACTTATGATGGTACTGGCAGTCTTAACCCGAAGACGCTGACAACGGATACTAATGGTAACCTGTATGTTAAGGTAAAGGGTTTTGCCAACCCATACGTTAGTGGTTACCTAAGTGTTTGGGTCCCTGTAGTAGCTGGACAGCAGGACGCATCGACTAGTTCTAGTACTGTCGCTTCACGGCCGGACAAGACTTTTGAATCTAACGCAGCATTAGATTCACATCTGATCTATGAGGACTTTAGTCTGTATCAACCTGAACCAACTAGTGTAAACGAACATGCCTACAATGTTATTGCTAAGAATGCACAATTATTTAACAGTCTTGGGATTACTGACTTCTGGATGGCACCAGCATATACGCCATTCTTAATGAGTCGTTACAATGAAGGCTACGCAACAAATGACCGTTACACCTTAGGAACGACTAAGAACCCAACTAAGTACGGTAGTGGTGAAGAATTGGCAAACGCAATTGCCGCACTGCACAAGGCCGGTTTGAAGGTTCAAGAAGACCTAGTAATGAACCAGATGATTGGTTTCAGTGGTCAAGAAGCTGTTACTGTAACACGGGCCAACCAATATGGTGTACAAATGAGTGTCGATGGTAAGACATTTGCTAACCAGATTTACTTTGCCTACACAATTGGTGGGGGCGAAGGTCAAAAGAAATATGGCGGCAAGTACCTGGCTGAGTTACAAGCCAAGTACCCCGACCTCTTTACTACCAAGGCATTATCAACCGGTGTAGCTCCAGATCCAACAACGCGGATTACGCAGTGGTCTGCAAAGTATCAAAACGGAATATCCTTGCAAAACATCGGAATTGGGTTAGCAGTAAAACTGCCAAATGGCGATTACGCTTACCTGGATGGTGGTAATAACGATAAGTTTAAGACGACCCTTCCAGAACAGATGGGATCGATTGATTACTATGTTCAACAGGAATTAAAAAATTAGGCTTTCCTAAGCTGATTACGACAATGTTACACTGCAGACCCTAAAAGAGCGAAAAACTGCAATTTACAGGATTTCTTCCTGGTAAATTGCAGTTTTTTTGTCTGTTTTGTTACATTTTGTGGTTAGTAGAGACAACAGGATGAAAGCATGACTTGCTAAGGCCTATATGGTTAATAATAAAAAAATCTATATAAATTGTTACGAATTATTACGCATAAAGGTAAAAATGATATTCGCTGGTAATTACTGTGTAACTTTCAGCAGGTATAGTATAGGTGTTGATTGATATGAATCAATCTGAAGTGATGAATAAGCAATAGAATTATGAAAAGGATGGGATTTAATCTTTATGAAGTTATCTAAGAACATCGCAAAAATTACTGCTGCTGTTGCTGGAGCTGTTGCATTGGGTACCATTGCTACTGCTACGACTGCAAATGCTGATTCAATTTACACGGTGCAAAGTGGTGATACTTTATCAGTAATTTCCTACAAGTTCGGTCATGATTTAAGTTTTGTTGATACCTTAGCTTCAACCAACCACATTGCCAACAAGAACTTAATCTACGTTGGTCAAAAATTAGTTATCAAAGATAATGGTGAAGTCGCACCAGCAACGCAACATTAAGTGGCAACGTTGCCAAGTGCTACTCCGGAAAACCAAACCCAAGCAGCAACTAGCCAAGCTCAACAGTCAGCTGCTGCTAGCCAAGCTCAACAGTCAGCTGCTGCTAGCCAAACGCAAGCAACGACTAGTCAACCTGCAGCTGCCCAACAGGCTAGTGGTTACACCCAAGCTGCTAACGCGGCTGCAACTGGTTACACAGGTGCGGCAACTACCAACACTAGCTACACTTCAGGTGTAACTGGCAATGAAGCCAGTGCCAAGGCCTGGATTGCTGCTCGTGAATCCGGTGGTTCATACACC
The DNA here is from genome assembly GCF_001435935.1 of Limosilactobacillus panis DSM 6035. Taxonomy (GTDB): domain Bacteria; phylum Bacillota; class Bacilli; order Lactobacillales; family Lactobacillaceae; genus Limosilactobacillus; species Limosilactobacillus panis. The sequence continues at coordinate 316 of NZ_AZGM01000106.1, read as the reverse complement.
GCTACTAATGGTCAGTACATCGGTAAGTACCAGTTATCCGCTTCATACCTGAACGGTGACTACTCTGCCGCTAACCAAGAACGGGTTGCTGACCAATACGTTGCTAACCGCTATGGTTCCTGGACAGCTGCGCAAGCATTCTGGCAATCACACGGTTGGTACTAAAATTTAACCATATTTGTTAAAAAGCTGGAGATGTTTTCTCCGGCTTTTTTAATGACCTAAAAAGGGAACTGGCACAAAACGCACCAGTTCCCTTATTTTAGTGCGCCCGGCATGGGTATTAGCTAGGTGGTGAAAGTCCACTATGGGCCGT
>NZ_AZGM01000105.1 GCF_001435935.1 Limosilactobacillus panis DSM 6035 | reverse complement strand
GTACGGTGGTGTGAGAGGTCGGTAATTGAACTAATCAATTACCTCCTACTCGATTAGTTATACGTTGGCCCGCAACGGTAATCTGGCCAGCCTGTTGAAGGACCTTAAGTTGCCTGCTCAGTGTTTCCGGGGTTAAACCAAGAAAGTTTGCTAGGTCTTTTTTCCTAAGGGGTAAGTTAAATGAATCCTTCCCGGTACGTTTTTCCTGGGCCCTAAGGTAGTCCATGATTCGATCTTTAGCGTTCATTGAATTACGACGGACGGTGTTTTCCTCCGCCAATATTAATCGTTCACCAAAATCATTAAGTAAGGAAAGGGCAAGGTCAGGAGTATCCCTTAATAACTTTTGAAAATCGCAACGGTTCATCGAGCAGACAAGGCAGTCCTCAGTTGCTTGAATAAAGTTTTCGCGGTTATTGTTGCTGAATAAGTTTTCCTGGCCGGTGGAGTCGCCCTTTCCAAGAACACCTAAAACGGTTTCCTTTCCCGTCTCATTTAAGGAATAGACCTTTGCGTGGCCGGAATCGATTACAATCATTACATCTTTGCCGTCTAATGGTTGCCGAATCAGGCTGCCCTTTGGGAAGAAGTCCTGGTGGGAAGAAACCGTTACGAGCTTTTTCTTCAGTTTTGTTGGTAAATTTTTAAATATAGTTGCCTTGCTTAAACAAGCAATTTCGGAATGGTGAACCAAATTTATCCCCTCCCATTGATTTAAATCAATTTAATTATACCCGCTTATTTCTATAATCAAAGTATCAAACATCGGTGTTTGTTTAAATGCTTAAGTTAATGATTGAGCAAAGTGAGGGTATTAAAATGAAAGTTATTATTGTTGGTTGTACTCATGCCGGAACCATTGCCGCAACGAGAATTCTCAAGGACCATCCCGAAACTGACGTTGTCATTTACGAACGGAATGATAATGTTTCATTCTTATCATGTGGAATTGCGGTCTACTTAAGTGGGGACGTCGGTGATCCGGATGCGATGTTTTACTCTAGTCCTAAGCAGTTAGCCGAACTAGGGGCCGAGGTTAATATGCAACACAATGTTACCAGTATTGATCCGCAGACGAAGACCGTTAAAGTTACTGATTTAACAACTGGGGCTGAGAAGACAGATCATTACGACAAGCTTATTGATACAACCGGTTCTTGGCCTATCATTCCACCAATCGATGGTGTTAATGGTGACCATGTTTACCTGTGCAAGAACTATCACCATGCTAAGCAATTATTTGCTGCTGCTAAGGATGCCCAGCGGGTGGTTGTCATCGGTGCTGGTTACATTGGGGTTGAATTAGTTGAGGCCTATACCCGGCAAAACAAGGACGTTACCTTGATTGATGGAGCGCCACGGATGTTGCATAAGTACTTCGACCAGGAATATACTGACCGGATTCAACACCAGTTTGAAGAGCACGGAGCAACATTAGCTTTCAACCAGAAAGTCACTGCCTTTGATGAGCACAACGACGGTGTGACGGTGAAAACCGATAAGGGGAGCTTTGAAGCAGACATTGCAATCCTTTGTGTTGGCTTCCGTCCAAACACCGACTTGCTTAAGGGAAAAGTTGCGATGCATGATAACGGAGCAATTATCACAAATGAGTACATGCAGTCATCTGATCCTGATATTTATGCTGCAGGTGATTCAACCAGTGTTCACTACAACCCAACTGGAAAAGATGCTTATATTCCTTTAGCAACCAACGCGGTTCGCCAGGGAACAATGGTTGGCGTTAATATTTTTGGTAACAAAATGCGTGATATGGGAACCCAGTCTAGTTCTGGCTTAAATCTTTACAAAACGACAATGGTTTCTTCCGGCTTGACGCTTGAAAATGCCAAGGCGGCGGGAATTGATGCCGATGCAGTAACCATTGAAGATAACTACCGTCCAGAATTCATGCCATCAACAGAGAAGGTATTGATGACCCTCGTTTGGAATAAAAAGACGCGGCAGATTATTGGTGGTCAACTAATGAGTAAATATGATGTTGCTCAATCGGCCGGGGTCCTGTCACTGTGCATTCAGGATAAGCACACGATTGATTACTTAGCCTTTGTTGACATGCTATTCCAACCAAATTTTGATCGGCCATTTAATTATTTGAATATCCTGGCTCAAGCTGCCGTTGCGAAGGCTGGTAAATAAATATTAGGAAGTAAAAGCATAAGAGCACATGCTTTCGACGTGAATCTGGTTAATTGATTTTCCGTAATCTCAATATAATTTGAGATTTAACTGGGAACTGGGACATAATTCCGTTGTAATATTCGGAAAATAAAAAGGGGTTGTGACAAAAAGCCTCTGAATCAGAAGCTCCATTCGGAATTTAACA
>NZ_AZGM01000104.1 GCF_001435935.1 Limosilactobacillus panis DSM 6035 | reverse complement strand
AAGCTAGTCTAATTGGTCTAGTTATCAAGTGTTGCACTTCAATTTTAAATCGGGGTCATTCTTATTTTTCAAAAGTAATGGTTGTTGGACCATCGTTTTCCAGGTCAACCTTCATGTCCGCCCCGAATTGGCCGGTCTCAACATGAACACCAGTTGCCGCTAACTTAGCATTGAAGCGATCGTATAGCGGCGCCGCAATGGCTGGCTTGGCCGCTTTCGTAAAGCTCGGCCGATTTCCCTTCTGGGTATTTGCGTAGAGGGTAAACTGTGAGATCGACAGGATTGCGCCGTTGACGTCATTCAGCCCCCGGTTCATCTTGCCATTTTCATCTTCGAATACCCGTAAGTTAACAATCTTATGAACCAGGTAGTCAAGCTGCTCATCCCCATCATCGGGGCCAAAGCCAACCAAGAGCATGAAGCCCCGGCCAATCTTACCAAAAACCGTCCCATCGATTGTCACCTGGGCATGGTTCACCTTTTGTAATACAACGCGCATTAGACGACTCCTTTCGTTAACGAATTACCCGCTTAACCACGTAGACATCCCGAATGTTCTTCAGAGCATCCATAATCAACTGGAGCTGGGTTAGGTTCCGCACCCCAATTGTAAGACTGATTGTGACCATCTTGTTATGGTCAACCTTACCGTTAACGGAGTTCAGGTAACGCGTGCTATTGTTAATGGAGCGCAGGACGTCGTTCAACATGCCGTTCCGGTTATAGCCCTGGACTTCAATGTCGGCACTATAGTTGGTCTTGTCCCCCTCGGGATTTGCCCAGTACACGCTGACGATCCGCTGACCACTCTTTTGGGCTGCCCGGATGTTGGGACAGTCCGCCCGGTGAACGGAAACCCCGCGCCCCTTGGTAATGTAACCGGTAATCTCATCACCGGGAACCGGGTTACAACAATGGCTTAACCGAACAAGGAGGTTATCAACGCCCTCAACAACGACGCCCTCACTTGATGCCTTCGCCTGTTTCTGCCGTTCCCGTTCGTCAGGTTCCTGAAGGGTCTGGTGACCTTCTAAGACCGCTTTTTCTGCTGCCTCCTTGCGGTCATCCTCGGCCTTCTTTCGGATATCGTCAGTGAACCGGTTACGAACACCAACCGGCGCCAGGTCACCAAAGCCAACCGCCGCAAACATGTCATCGCTGCTCTTGTAGTGCAGGTGGTTAGCAACTTCCTGACACTTTTCTTCCGTCATCAATTCTGAAGGAACGTAGCCAGCTTCTTGGAGCTGACTCTCCAGCATCCGCTTCCCTTGTTCAATGTTTTCTTCCCGGTTGTGGGCCCGGAAAAAGGAACGAATCTTGTTGCGGGCCCGCCGCGTCGATACCAGTTCTAACCAGTCCCGGCTTGGACCTGCGGATGACGAGGACGTCAGGATATCAACAATGTCACCGTTCTTGATTTCGTAATCCAGGGGAACAATGCGGCCATTAACTTTGGCCCCAGTCGTGTGGTTACCAACCTCCGTGTGGATTTGATAGGCCATATCGAGGGGCCCGGCCCCCTTCGGCATCTCAATTACATCCCCTTTAGGAGTGAAGGCATAAACCTTATCCGTGAAAATATCACTTTGAATTCCCTGCATAAATTCATCGGTTCCGTGACTCTCACTGCGCATCTCCAGGATTTCCTTAACGACGTTCAGCTTCTGACTATCTTTCGTCTGCTTAACGCCATTGGTCTTCCCTTCCTTATAAGCCCAGTGGGCAGCAACCCCATACTCAGCAACTTGGTGCATGTGGTGGGTCCGGATTTGCACTTCTAGTGGCCGTCCCTCTGGGCCAATGATTGTGGTGTGCAGCGACTGGTAGCCATTGGCTTTTGGCATCGCAATATAGTCCTTAAACCGTCCCGGCATTGGCTTCCAATTCGTGTGAATTACCCCCAAAGCGGCATAGCAATCCTTAATTGTATCGACAACAATCCGAATCGCCAGGAGGTCGTAAATCTGGCTAAACTGCTTATGCTGAGTGACCATTTTCCGGTAGATTGAGTAGATATGCTTCGGCCGACCGTAAATTTCGACATTTGGTCCCAGGTCGAGGTCACTAATGGCCTTCTTAATCAGCTTGATGGAGTGGTTGATGGAATCTACCCGTTGGTCCCGCCGCGAATTCATCAGGTGGACAATTCGGTAGTACTGCTGAGGGTTCAAGTAGCGCAGAGAAAGATCTTCCAACTCCCACTTGATAGTACTGATCCCCAGCCGGTCAGCAATTGGGGCGTAGATTTCCAGGGTTTCGTTGGAGATCCGCCGTTGCTTGTCCGGACGCAGGTGCTTAAGGGTCCGCATATTGTGCAGGCGGTCAGCCAGCTTAACGATCATCACCCGAATATCCTTTGACATCGCCAGCAGCAGCTTCCGGTGCGTAGCAGCCATCTGCTCCTTATTCGACTTATATTGGATCTTACCGAGTTTGGTATCCCCATCGACAATCATGGCAATCGTGGGACCAAACAATTCCTTAATGTCGTCCAGGGTTGCCCCGGTATCTTCAACAATATCATGCAGGTAACCAGCGCAAACCGTTTCCGGATCCATCTGAAGGTTAGCGAGGATTCCCGCCACCTGAATTGGGTGGATAATGTAAGGTTCCCCAGACTTTCGCCGCTGGTCATGGTGACAGATTTCGGCAAACCGGTAGGCCTTTTCAACCAGGGCCACGTGTTCCTCGTTCATGTATGATGCCACCATCTTGTGAACATCTTCATGGGTCAACTCTTTCGTTTCTGACATAAAAACAACCTCCCTTCGTCTTAATCTTGCTTACGCGTCGAGCAGGACAGGTAAGTGATTGCTAAGTAGGCGGCGGCAAAGTAATACGTGTACTTTGGCATCCAGACGTAAGCGGCCGCTAAAAATAAGATTGGAAAGACGAACAGCGTCCACCAGCGAGCGGCGTGGTGGTAAAGATAACTGCCTAACCAAACGCAGTAACAGCAATTAATTACGACCAGGACCCAGCCGACCCACATTGCCTTGGTAAACGGCAAAAACTTGAGTGCCAAAACTGGTACTAGGACCCCAAAGAGGATTCCGCCGCCCCACAAAAATATGTCAACATTTTTCTTGATCCAATTCATTCTCTCAACACCTTATACTTTGGCAATTTAATGCCCAAATTTATCTGCTTAATTGTAGCACAAAACTTAGTTGACCGGGGTTGCCAACTCACAAGCGTAGGAAACAGCAGTTAGAAAGTATAGGGGAGCTGTTTCCGTCCGCAGGATTCGGGGACCGAGGCCAACCGGCTGGACACCTGCCGCAGCCATTTGATCAACTTCCCCTGCCGTGAGGCCACCTTCTGGACCAAATATCGCGAGCAGCGACTGATGAGCCTTAATCTTTTGTAGGCACCGGGCCAGGCCGCTCTTTTCTCCCTGCTTGGCAGACTCCTCCCAGGCAACAAGACGAAAATCAGCCGGGTTAGCCGTCAGTGCCTGCTTGAGGTTCGAATAGTAGGCTACTACAGGCTGGTAATTGCGGTGAGACTGTTCGGCAGCGGCATCCGCAATCTTTTGCAGGCGGGCAACCTTTTTTTGCTGCTTCTTTGACGTCCAGTGGCTAACCGACCGCTGGGCTTCAAAGAAGACGATTCGTTTAGCCCCTAGTTCAGTAGCCTTTTGTACGATCAGCTCTGGCTTTTCCTTAGTCTTGGGAAGACCACAAAGGATCGTCACATCAACCGGGAGTTCACTGTTCTTACCTAAAGCGTGATCGATCTTGACAATTGTCTCTGGTTCCGTAGTCGCAACCTTCGCTAGGTAAACCTGGTGGTCAGCAAGGACAAGCTCGACCGGTGTGCCAACCGTCGCTCTCAAGACGGTCGTCAGGTGGTGGGCAATCGCTTTCGGCAGAACTAATTGCCCATCTTGGGCTCGTTCATTAATAAAATAACGCTGCATTTTACTCGTCCTCCGCTGGCTTGTGGGCAATAATACCGTGCCAGTCTTTCATCTTAGTTTCACTATCGATAATGAAGCCCTGGGCCGTTAGCTTCTGACGAATCAATTCCGCCTTATCATCAATAATTCCGGAAGTTAGGAACAGGCCACCAGGCTTGAGGTCCTCGTAGGCCTGTGGAATTAGTGGGACGATAATCTCCGCCAGGATATTTGCGACTACAATATCGACCTGCGTATGAATGCCATCCAGTAAACTATTGACACCAAGCTTGATATCACTAGCAACGGGGTTCAGGGCGATATTTTTCTTTGCCGAACGGACCGCAACTTCGTCAACGTCGTATGCGGCCACCGCACCCACCCCAATTTGCTTGGCAGCAATGCTGAGCACCCCGGAGCCGGTTCCAACATCAATCATTGATTCACCCCCGCGGACAACTTTTTCGAGTGCTTCCATCATTAAACGGGTTGTGGGGTGGGTCCCCGTTCCAAAGGCCATTCCCGGGTCAAGATAAATTAGTTTTTCACTCTCTTGGACCGGCTGATAGTCCTCCCACTGGGGAACAATGGTTAATTCATTAGTAACCCGTAACGGGTGGTAATACTTTTGCCAGACGGTTGCCCAATCCTTGTTATTGACCGTCGCTGCTGTTACCTGGTCATTTCCCGGGTTCAGTCCATAATCCTTTAGTTTGGCAACCCGCATTTTGATTGTCGGGACAATTTCCGGCATAAAGGTCTTCTCCGGAAAGTAGCCGGTTACCGCGGCCCCTTGTTTCCGGTGGGGAATCTCATCCGGGTCAACAATTTCGCCATGTTCTCCATACTTTCCCGGACGGAGATTGGCGAAATCGGCAGCATCATCAATCTGAATTCCCTCTGCCCCCTCATTCGTCAAAATATAGCTAACTGCTTCAACTGCTTCACTAGATGTCACGACCGTTACCGATGTCCAGTTCATTTTTTCCTCCTTGAAATTAAGAAAATCGTGACCACCCTTCGATGGTCACGATTCCTGCTCATAATAATTATTCATCATCATCAACATGGTGATTCTCTTCCTCACGCGCCCGCTTCTTCTTTTCTTTTTCCATGTGGTGCTTTAAATAGTCAATCAAATCCGACTCGGTTAAGAAAATCCGCGGATGGTGTTGGTGGTGTAAACGAACGTCGATTTCATTGATCTTCAGGCGTCCTGTCCAGGTATGGGAGTATCGAATGATTACCCGGTTGTTAAGCCGATGCTTACCAAAACGAAAAACGTAGACATGTTGGGGGGTCATCATCGGCCGAATGTATTCACGCTTGTACATTAAATCATTGTCACGCATGAACTGTTTAGTGCGATTTAAAATGGTAATCACCTCCTCCGAAATTATTTGACTAACTTTCTCGCGCGAAAGTTAATTGTAGGTATTTTTATTTTAGCACATGTTCTGACTCTACCAAAGTTAAAACACTATTAAGTTTGCCCCTTAATAAATATTATTTACGGTTGTTTTGCGAGCCTAAGTAGCCAGTTTTGTAGAGCTTGTGAAATAGTTATTTTGTGATAAGACCAATATTATCATGTTAAAATTGTCTTATATTATAGATTTTTCACAAAGGAATGCTATAATATTTTTTGGAGATTTAATCTCGATAATTGCAAAAGATGAAAGGGAGATTGCTAATTATGTCTAAGAATCATCAAAAAGTTGTCCTCGTCGGTGACGGGGCCGTTGGTTCAAGTTATGCCTTTGCAATGGCTCAACAAGGGATTGCTGAAGAATTCGCCATTGTTGATATTGTTAAGAAGCGTACTGAAGGTGACGCTTTGGACCTGGAAGATGCTACTGCATTCACTGCTCCAAAGAACATCTACTCCGCTGACTACGACACCTGCAAGGATGCTGACCTGGTCGTTATCACTGCCGGTGCTCCACAAAAGCCTGGTGAAACTCGTCTTCAATTAGTTGACAAGAACCTGAAGATCATCAAGTCCGTTGTTGAACCAATTATGAAGTCCGGCTTTGATGGTATCTTCCTGGTTGCTGCTAACCCTGTTGATATCTTAACCTACGCTGTTCAAAAGTTCTCTGGTTTCCCAAAGAACAAGGTTGTTGGTTCCGGTACTTCTCTGGACTCCGCTCGTCTGCGGGTTGCTCTTGCTAAGAAGTTCGATGTTGACCCACGTGACGTTTCTGCTAACATCATGGCTGAACACGGTGACTCCGAATTTGCTGCTTACTCCAGTGCTACTATTGGTGGTAAGCCATTACTGGACATCGCTAAGGAACAAGGCGTTTCAACTGACGAACTCCTTAAGATTGAAGACGACGTTCGTAACAAGGCATACGAAATCATTAACCGCAAGGGTGCAACCTTCTACGGTGTTGCTACTGCCCTGATGCGGATTTCTCGTGCCATCCTGCGCGACGAAAACGCTGTTCTCCCAATTGGTGCTCCAATGAACGGTGAATACGGTTTGAAGGACCTCTACATCGGTACCCCCGCCGTTGTTAACGCTTCTGGTGTTGCCCGTGTTATTGAAGTTCCACTTAACGACCGTGAAAAGAAGGCTATGGCTGCTTCTGCTGCTGAACTGGAAAAGGTTGCTAAGAACGGTTTGGCTAAGCTGGAAGGCAACAACTAGTATTTAAATTATTACTTCTGAGGGTCTGGGTTACTATCCAGGCCTTTTTTGTTTGCCATTTTTTTGCCGGTTAGGATATGATAAGGGTACTAATCTTTAAGGAGGGACTTTCCTTGTCTAAAATTACCAACCTACAAGAACAAATTATCAAAGCTAACATTGACGTCGCCTACATCAGCGACCCGATGACCATTGGCTACCTCACTGGTTTCTATGAGGAACCATTAGAACGGGTAATGGCTCTGCTCATCTTCCCTGATGCCCAGCCGTTCTTCTTCACCCCGGCGCTCGAAGTGGAGGCCGCTAAGGGAGCCGGTTGGTCAGGTGATATCTATGGCTACCTTGATCATGAAGATTCCTTCGCCATTATTGCCGAACACGTTAAGGAACGCGTCGCCAACCCTGCCAAATGGGGAATTGAAGAAAGTCACTTGACTGTCGACCGCCTGCTTCACCTTAAAGGACAATTCCCTGGTGCCAAGTTCACTACTAACCTGACCCCCACGATCGAGCGGATGCGACTGATCAAGAGCCCCGATGAGATTGAAAAGCTCAATCAGGCCGGCAAGTGGGCCGACTTCATGCTTGAAGAGGGTTTTAAGAACCTCGCTATTGGTCGAAGCGAGCAGGAAATTGCAGCTAACCTCGAATATGCCCTGAAGAAACACGGCATCATGCACACCAGCTTTGACACCCTTGTTCAAGCGGGCGCTCACGCCGCTGAACCGCACGGTGCCACCTCCAGCAACCAGGTCCAGAATAATGAACTCGTCCTCTTTGACCTCGGCTGCATGGTGGACGGCTACGCCAGTGACGTTTCCCGTACCGTGGCAGTTGGTCAGTTAAACACCAAGCAAAAGGATATCTACCAGGTCTGCCTTGAGGCCCAACTGAGCGCCCAGGATGCTGCCCGTCCGGGAATCACTGCGGAGGAACTGGATGCTGTGGCCCGGGACGTAATTACCAAGGCCGGCTATGGTGAGTACTTTATCCACCGCCTGGGACACGGTCTGGGAATGAGTGATCACGAGTTTCCTTCAATCATGGCCGGAAACAAGCTGGTTCTCCAGCCTGGCATGTGCTTCTCAATTGAACCCGGGATTTATATTCCTGGTGTCGCCGGTGTCCGGATTGAGGACTGCGTTCATATTACTGCCAATGGCTGTGAACCCTTCACCCACACCAGCAAGGAACTCAAAACATTTAACCTTTAATGGGTCAATAAATAACCATGATAAGACTTTATCATTGGTTATTTTCTTTTTTAAACCACCACAATTGCGGTATCATAAAAGAGTGAACTACTATTTGGAGGGATAAAAATGCAAAAGAAAAATCGTGATGCCTGCACCTCGATTATGGTTGGGAAGAAGGCGGCCCTAGAGGGAACCCCAATCATTTCCCGCAACGAGGACCGGGTGAAGGCAATCGAACCCAAGCGGTTCATTGTCCAACCCGCTGTTCAAGGACGAGACGAGACATATATTTCGCCTTACAATAAGCTAACGGTGGAAATGCCGACCGCCGGGATGCGCTACACTTCGCTACCAAGTCTTGATCAAAGTGCCGGGCCAAACGAGGAAGCCGGGATTAATGAGGCTAACGTCGCCGCTTCGTTTACCGAAAGTGTGTACGCTAATAACCGGGTACTAGCCTATGACCCCTTCATCAAAAGTGGGCTGGCCGAGGATTCACTCTGTACCCTGGTCCTCCCCTTCATCCATTCCGCACGGGAGGGTGTTTCCTACACCGGTAAGCTGGTTGAAAAGTATGGGTCAGCAGAAGGCAACGGGATGCAGTTTGCTGACCAGGATGAGGTCTGGTACATGGAAGTTGTCACTGGTCACCAGTGGGTGGCCGTTCGCATCCCCGACGACTGTTATGCGGTAACCCCCAACCAGGTTGCAATCGAAGACATCGACTTCAATAACCCGGCCAACTACATGTGGGCCCCCAAGATTCGCGAATTTGTCGCACAGCACCACCTGAACTCGGATGAAGATAAGTGGAATTTCCGTCACATCTTTGGAACCAGTACCCAAAAGGACCGCCACTACAACACTCCCCGAACATGGTTCGCCCAACGATACCTCAGCCCGGTAGCCGCAAAGGGCCAAGAACCGGAAGATAACGACATGCCGTTTATCCGTAAGGCCGAATTCAAGATTGCGGTCGAAGATGTCCAGTACGTCCTTAAATCCCACTTTAATGAGACCAAGTACGACCCGATGGGAACCGCACCGGAGCGCAAAACTTATCGGGCAATCTCACTCTCCCGGACTGCTGAATCGCATATTCTTCAGCTGCGCGACCCCCAGCAGTTCCAAACCAGTATTCACTGGCAGGAACTCGGGGTCCCCGCATTCAACCCCTATGTGCCATTCTTTGCTAATACCACGTATACTGATGAATCTTACCGGGTCGTTCCCAACAAGATGGACCTTAAGAGTGCATACTGGTTAAACGAAGCCCTCGCCGAAGTCGTTGAAAGCCACTACACTGAGTTCATTGAACAGGATGAGAACTACCAAAAGGAGTTAAACGAATGGGGCCGGCGCAAGATTACGGAAGTGGATCAAAAGGCCCAGGCACTGACTGGTGAAGAGCTTACTGCCTACTTAACGTCGGAGAACCATGTAATTGCCAGTCACTATAACCAGCGAACCAAGGAACTGCTTTTTGACCTGTTGACCCAGGGATGTGAGCTTTCCCAAATGTCGTTTAAGATGGACCCTAACCTTTAAATACGGCAAGAGTCTTGAATTATTTTAAAAAATGAGCAGGTACAAAGGCTTAATAGTCTTGTACCTGCTCATTTTTATGTTCACAGTAATTGTCTTAATGGGCCGCTTCCATTCCACAGAATCTTAAGACTAGAGCAAAATTGTGCTCTTTTCAGCACACATATATGCGCTTTTAAAAAGCGCCACTGCTATATCAGCCCTTAGCGCTCGTCGCTTTCCTCATCGGTCTTCAAAACGGCCATGAACGCTTCCTGAGGGATATCTACCTTACCGACGGCCTTCATCCGCTTCTTACCACGTTTCTGCTTCTCCAGCAGCTTGGCCCGCCGGTCGGGATCACCAGTGTGGATCCGGGCAGTAACATCCTTCCGGTAGGCTTTAATGTTTGTCCGGGCGATAATCTTAGAGCCAATTGCCGCCTGAATAGGAATTTCAAAGTTTTGCCGCGGGATGATCTTCTTCAACTTGGAAGTAATTTCCCGTCCCCGTTCGGCAGCAAAGTCCTTATGGGCAATGAAGCTCAGCGCATCAACTTTATCACCATTCAACAGGATATCAATTTTAACCAAGTTACTTGGCTTGTATTCATCAATTTCGTAATCCATCGAAGCATAGCCGCGTGTCGAGCTCTTCAGCTTGTCGAAAAAGTCAAAGATAATTTCTGACAGCGGCACATGGTAAATCACGTTTACCCGGGTGTCACTGAGGTACTCCATGGTTTCAAAGATTCCCCGTTTCCGCTGGCAGAGCTCCATCACGGGGCCCACGTAGTCATTTGGCACCATGATTGATGCCTTGACGTACGGCTCCTTAATCACCTTGATTGAGGAATCATCTGGCATCTCAGCCGGGTTTTCCACCTCAACCGTGGAACCATCGGCCAGGTCAACATGGTAGGTAACCGATGGCGCCGTAGTGATCAGGTCAAGGTTAAATTCACGCTCCAGGCGTTCCTGGACAACATCCATGTGTAACAGCCCCAAGAAACCACAACGGAAACCGAAGCCCAAGGCCTGTGAACTTTCCGGCTCAAAAACAAGTGCCGCATCGTTTAGCTGCAGTTTTTCAAGGGCCTCCCGGAGGTCGTTAAACTTCGCATTGTCAGTTGGATACAGACCAGCATAAACCATTGGCGTCATTTGTCGATAACCTTCTAATGGCTTGTCCGTTGGGTGATCAGCACTAGTCACAGTATCACCGACCCGGGTATCCTTAATGTCCTTGATTGCGGCGGTAATGTAACCAACGTCACCCGCCATCAGGACATCCCGAGCCAGTGGCTTGGGCGAGTTAATACCGACTTCAGCAACCTCGTACTCGGTTCCACTATTCATCAGCCGAATTCGGTCGCCCTTCTTCACGGTCCCCTCAAATACCCGGACACTCAGGACAACGCCACGGTAATCATCGTACTTTGAATCAAAAATCAGGGCCTTAAGGGGCGCGGTCAGGTCACCAGTGGGAGCAGGAACATCCTTGACGATCTTCTCCAGGACTTGATCGACGTTGAGACCCGTCTTCGCACTAACGTCAACCGCCTCATCAGTTTCCAGTCCAATTTCGTCTTCAATCTGGGCCTTGGTCCCCTCCGGATCAGCAGACGGTAAGTCAATTTTGTTAATGACAGGGAGAATTTCCAAGTCGTTATCCAGGGCCAGGTAGACATTTGCCAATGTCTGGGCCTCCACTCCCTGGGTGGCATCCACGACCAGGATTGCGCCTTCACAGGCCGCCAGCGAACGCGAGACCTCATAGGAGAAGTCCACGTGCCCCGGGGTATCAATCAGGTGGAAAATGTAGTCCTGCCCATCCTTAGCATGGTAGGTAAGGGCCACCGCATTTAGTTTAATGGTAATCCCCCGTTCACGCTCCAGCGGCATATCATCGAGGACCTGGTCCTTCATTTCACGCTTACTAATCGAATCCGTCATTTCCAAAATCCGGTCGGCCAGCGTTGACTTACCGTGGTCAATGTGGGCAACAATTGAAAAATTACGGATGTGCTTTTGGCGCTCCTTCATTTCTTCCAGACTCATTGTCATGCTTATTCACTACTTTCTACGAAAATACTCTTATCTAGTATAACAAAGACAAACCGAAATTTAAAAAAAGCCAGGAAAGCGGACAACTTGTCCCTTTTCCTGGCCCAATCATTATTGTATTAACGGTCCTCAAAGGCGTCCTTAAGCTTATCCAAGACAGATTTCTTGACGCCCTTGACATCCTCACCACTAGCGGCAGCGAAGGCCATCATTGCCTCCCGCTGGCGTTTGTTGAGGTTCTTCGGTGTTTTAACGTGGACGGTAACATGTTCGTCGCCAGTTCCCTTACCGTTCAAATAAGGAACGCCCTTCCCACGTAAGCGGAAGTTGGTTTCTGATTGCGTCCCGGCAGGAACTTTCAGGTCCACGTCACCATGAACGGTCTTAACCTTGATCTCGTCCCCTAAGGCAGCTTGAGCGAACGAAATGTCACGGTCAACGTAAATGGTCGTGCCATCTCGCCGGAAGTCCCGACTTGGGGTAACCCTGAAGACAATATACAAGTCACCAGCGGGGCCACCATTCTCACCAGCGTCACCCTGCCCTTCAAGGCGCATTTGCTGGCCATCATCTACCCCAGCTGGAACCTTGACTTCCAACTCGTGCTTGGCGTGAACGTGGCCGCTACCGTGGCAGGTTGGACACTGGTCAGCAGCCTTAATTACCTTACCGGTCCCGTTACACTCTGGACAGGTGGTTTGGGTCTGCATGTTCCCCAGTGGGGTCCGCCGGACGGTAACAATTACACCGCTACCGCCACACCGCTTACAAGTCGACGCAGACTTACCGGTTTTAGCACCGGTCCCGTGACAGGTCTTGCACTGCTCATCACGATCGTACTTGATGGTCGTCGTCTTGCCGAAGATGGCGTCCATAAACTTCAGTGTCATAGCGTACTGAAGGTCCCGACCCTGACGGGGTGCCGTCGGATTAGGACGGCGACTGCCACCACCACCAAAGAATTGGCTGAAGATGTCATCAAAACCACTGGCACCACCGAAGCCCTGGCTACTAAAGCCACCATTGCCAAAGCCACCAAAGCCTTGACCTGCGCCGGCCTGTGGACCAGCAGAACCAAACTGGTCATACTGGGCCCGCTTTTGCGAATCACTTAAGACATCGTAAGCTTCATTGATCTTCTTAAATTTTTCTTCCGCGCCAGGTGCATGGTTAACATCCGGGTGGTACTTAGCAGCGAGTCGCCGGTAAGCGTGTTTAATATCTGCTTCAGAGGCATCCTTTGAGACACCTAAAACATCGTAATAGTTTTCTTCTGCCATTTATATCCCTCACAACTTAATTGCCTGTATAGTTATACCACAGATCGGAAACGAAAGTAAAAGCCAAAGTCCTAAACCGCGGCCTTTGGCTTTTACAATGCATCTAGCAATTAGAAATTACTTCTTGTCGTCTGGGGTAACATCCTTGAAGTCACCATCAACGGTGTTGCCATCGTCATTACCCTTTTGGTTACCATTGTTACCGGCATTGCCATTCGGGTTTGCACCGCCCTGGGCATTGCCTTGGGCTCCTTGTGCCTGCTTGTAAAGCTTGACACTTAAGTCTTGGATAACCTTGTTGAGGGCGTCCTTCTTGGCCTTCATGTCATCAAGGTTGCCGCTTTCCTTGGCCTTCTTCAGGTCGTCACGAGCACTTTCAGCCTTCTTGATGTCTTCGTCAGGAACCTTGCCCTTAACTTCCTTTAAGGTCTTGTCAACTTGGAAGAGTTCTTGGTCGACCTCGTTCTTCAGGTCCACTTCTTCCTTCTTCTTCTTGTCGGCTTCAGCGTGTTCTTCGGCATCCTTCTTCATCCGTTCAATTTCTTCGTCGGACAGACCAGAGTTGGACTTGATAACGATCTTTTGTTCCTTACCAGTTCCCATGTCCTTGGCAGAAACGTTAACAATCCCGTTCTTGTCAATGTCGAAGGTAACCTTGATTTGAGGAACACCACGAGGAGCAGCTGGAATATCTGTCAGCTGGAAGTTCCCTAAGGTCTTGTTATCAGCTGCCATTGGCCGTTCACCCTGAAGAACATGAATGTCAACGGCAGATTGATTATCGGCGGCCGTTGAGAAGATTTGGCTCTTGGATGTTGGAATGGTCGTGTTCCGGTCAATCAACTTGGTGAAGACCCCACCCATGGTTTCAATACCAAGAGAAAGTGGTGTAACATCAAGCAGAACAACGTCCTTAACATCACCGGTCAGAACCCCACCTTGGATAGCGGCACCAAGGGCAACGGCTTCATCAGGGTTGATGGAGTGGTTTGGTTCCTTACCAGTCAATTTCTTAACCATTTCTTGAACGGCCGGGATCCGGGTCGAACCACCGTTCAGGATAACTTCATCAATGTCATCGAATGAAAGGTCCGCATCCTTCAAAGCATTTAATACTGGTTGCTTCGTCCGTTCAACCAGGTCATTAGTCAACTGGTTGAATTGGGCCCGGGTCAAACTCTTCTCCAAGTGGAGGGGACCGTTTTCACCGGATGAAATGAATGGCAGACTGATTTGTGCTTCCTGAACACCCGAAAGGTCCTTCTTGGCCTTTTCAGCGGCATCCTTCAACCGTTGTAGAGCCATCTTGTCTTGTGAAAGATCAATACCGTGTTCCTGCTTGAAGCCGTCGATCAACCAATCCATAATCTTTTGGTCGAAGTCATCCCCACCCAGGTGGGTATCACCATTAGTTGAAAGGACTTGGAAGACCCCGTCACCTAATTCCAGGATGGAGACATCAAAGGTCCCACCACCAAGGTCGTAAACCAAGATCTTTTCGTCCTTATCCTTCTTGTCCAGGCCGTAAGCCAGGGAAGAAGCGGTTGGTTCGTTGATAATCCGCTTAACGTCCAAGCCGGCAATTTTTCCAGCATCCTTAGTTGCTTGACGTTGAGCATCGTTGAAGTAGGCAGGTACCGTAATAACGGCCTTGTCAACGGTGTCGCCAATGTAATCTTCAGCATACTTCTTGATGTATTGAAGAATCATTGCGGAGATCTCTTGTGGAGTGTACTTCTTACCGTCGACTTCCACTGTGTAGCCGGCTTCACCCATGTGACTCTTGATAGAAGAAATCGTGTTCGGGTTAGTAATTGCTTGCCGCTTGGCAACTTCACCAACTTGGGTTTCACCATTCTTAAATGAAACAACGGATGGCGTTGTCCGGCTCCCTTCTGGGTTAGTAATAATCTTGGGCTCGTTACCTTCCATAACGGCAACGGCGGAGTTAGTAGTACCTAAATCAATACCAATAATCTTGTTACTTGCCATTGTTTATTCCCTCTCTTATATTTTTATTGTGCCACAACAACCATTGCGGGACGCAGAACCCGGTCCTTCAGCTGGTAACCAGCTTGCAAGACTTTGACAACCGTTTCCGGTTTTTGATCACCCTTTACTGGGACGGTTTTAACCGCTTGGTGCAAGGTCGGATCAAAAATCTTTCCTTCTGCGGGGATCTCAGTGACCCCATGGTCCTTTAAGGCTGCCGTTAAGTGGTCGTGGACCATTTGAATACCCTTTTTTAGTTGTTGGCCATTTTCATCTTTAACTTCAATCGTGAGTGCCCGCTTAAGGTTATCAAGAACGGGAAGAACACTCTTTGCCAGGTCCTGACCATCATACTTCAAGATCTGGGCGCGTTCCTTATTAAAGCGGGTCGTCATATTTTGAATTTCCGCTTCGGCACGTAGATACTTGTCATCTTTATCCGCAAGTTGTTTTTTCAAGTCATCCACTTGCTTTTGCAACTTTTCACAGCGGTGGTGGCACTGACCCTTGTGGCCACCATGGTGTTCAGCTTTATTATCAGTCTGAGCAGCTTTGCCATCAGCTTTTGGCTGCTCTTCCTGCTTTTGCTTTTCTTCTTTTGCCAAATGACTCGCCTCCTATGAATCGTAATAGTGTCGGTAAAAGTCAAGTAGTCGCTTGGCTAACTCCTGACGAAAGGCATTTACAATTCCAATCGTCCGTGAGTAAGGCATCCTCGTGGGCCCTAAAACAGCAATGATTCCCTTACCATACTGGTCGACATCATAGCTTGCCGTAATTAGACTATAATCCTTTAACACCTGGTCCTTAGCAATTTCCGAGCCAATCCTGACGTTGACATCCTTATCATCAGATCCCGTGTCAAGAAGGTGCGACAACTCATCATTTTGATCAATTAGGCTATATAACGCCTGCAGGGCTTGCGGATCTTGGTTATTAGAAAATCCCAAGATGTTAAGCCGCCCGCCGACAAAGAAGCGTTCCCGAGCGGCCCGGGAAACAACGTTGTCAAACAAGTCCGAGAAGCCGTCAGAACCATGCATATATTGCATGATCCGCTTTGGGATGTCATCATTCAGCCGTTTAACTACTTCAGTCAGCGGTCGCTCGACCAACTGATCATTAATCATCCTGATTACCGCTTGGAGTGCATCGGTATCAAAATTACGTGGCAGGGTAA
This sequence comes from Limosilactobacillus panis DSM 6035, assembly GCF_001435935.1. Taxonomy (GTDB): domain Bacteria; phylum Bacillota; class Bacilli; order Lactobacillales; family Lactobacillaceae; genus Limosilactobacillus; species Limosilactobacillus panis. Next base: position 1,100 of record NZ_AZGM01000104.1, on the reverse strand, counting down.
ACGACTGACTCTCGACGTCCCCACTGTCGGTAACCAAAATGGCAATCACCTTATGGTTACCCAACGGGACCACCCGAAAACCACTTAACCGGACATCGGTTTGCTCCGGCTTTAGGGTAAATGCTGTGTAAGAAGTCAGGTCTGACAAGATATCTGCTGAATGCGAAACAATCTCATCAATCTTTTGAAAACTCGTCCCTAAAGAATTCTGGATAACAACCAGGTCATTATCCGTGAGCGCATTTGCATCCAGCAGGTGATCGACGTAGTATCGGTAGCCACGCTTTGAAGGCACCCTCCCCGAGGACGAATGCTCTTTTTTGATTAGCTGGTGATCTTCTAATACCGCCATCTCATTCCGGATTGTTGCTGAACTAACCTTAAATGGTAACTTTTCAGCGAGGTGCTTTGATCCTACCGGTTGACCGGTTGAGGTGTATTGACGTACAATCGCTTGCAGAATTGTCTTTTGTCGTTGTGTTAGCATTTTGATCACATCCCTTTTTAGCACTCTTTAGGGCTAAGTGCTAAACACACTTAATAATATACCAATCACCTGTTTAAAAGTCAAGGAATGTCAAATTAAATCTAAGGAGATTTTACAATTGAGTACAGACGACCACCGTTACGTTCAACCTCATAATGCTCAAGAGGCCATGGAGCTCATCCAACGGCTCTTCAACAAGTACCGAAGTGCCCCATTAACCAACGAGCTGCTTGCCTACCATAATAACCTCATCTATCGTCTCCAATCCGATATCAAGGACGCTGCAAAAAAGGAGGGCAGTCCAAAGCGGGTTAAGGAGATCGACCAGATGACTAACATCATGCGCTCATGGACTAACCTCCGCTTAACCGGCCACCCATTTCACGGTAAAATGCACCACTTCCGATTGGTTACCACGGATGGGCCGAAGTTTAAACGGCAGGCCCACAAGATTCACCAGGGCAACAACCACCGGGCTAGTCGTCACTAGGGATTTTTTGGGGGTGGAGAAACGAAAGGGCCCCAGTTAATATTACAGCACAGTACCCAAAGGGGTCGTGACAAAAAGCCTCTGAATCAGAAGCTCCATTCGGAATTTAACAAAAATTCTGAA
>NZ_AZGM01000103.1 GCF_001435935.1 Limosilactobacillus panis DSM 6035 | reverse complement strand
ACGGCCCATAGTGGACTTTCACCACCTAGCTAATACCCATGCCGGGCGCACTAAAAAAGCGACTGGAATTTTATTTTCCCAGTCGCTTATTCGAAAGGTTGTCTATTCTATTTTCTAAACTAACGGTAACATCGTCGGTTGATTGAGAACGTGCTGGTAGCCTGCAGGAGCTTCAACACACTGGGGGATGACATCAACACTTGGTGCCGCACTTGTGACGTAACTTTCCTCTAGTGGAATCATGTTCTGGACCTCAACATCAATAGTTGGAATACCGGCAATGTGGATGTGATTATCAATTGCTGGTTCCTTAACAATATCGTTGCAAATCTTGTGGACATAAACCAGGCTAACCTTCTTTTCACCACCGACATAGCCACTCATGGTGAAGCGGTGCCCCATCATTGTCCCCTTCTTGATCAATCCAAATGCCTTGGGATAAAGATCCTGAGGAGCGGTAAATACCTCGTGAGTAACCTTAACATCATCAAACTTGAGTCCTAACCGGTCGCCCATCTCATAAATAGCGGCAATGTAGTAAGCAGCAATGCCAGCTTTTAGCTTATCCTGGGGGAACTTATCGGGATCCATCCCGTAACCAAAGACCTTAACCCAGGAAGAAGTGTTGTTCTGGTCGTCCTCACCAGACCGAACGGTGAGCTGGTCAACGTGGTCAACCAAGTTACAAAGGTACAGTGGCAGGTGTGAAGCATAGAAGCCTGGCAATAAACCACTCGGCATGAAGGTGACACCGTTCTTTACAGCGGCATCGTTAATCATCTTGTACAGGTCTGGTGTAGTAACTTGTGAGTAGTAAAGCGGAATGGTCGTGATACAGTTCTTCTTGGCATTCAGGACCTTAACCATATCCTCCGCACTTGGTGTAAAGGCCCCCGTCTTAGGTTCGTGGCGAAGTGGTGTATATGCCAGGACCACGTCGGCATCCAGCTTTAGCGCTGCATCAATGTCATCCGTGACCTTAACCCCAATGTCCGGAAAGCCAAATAGCCCGGCGGCATCCTTACCAACCTTCTCCGGATCATTATCAACCGCGGCAACCAATTTCACTGACTTGCGTTCCCCAATCATTCGCACAGCAGCCCGACCAACATTTCCAAGTCCCCAAATAATAACACGATACTGTTTCATAGAAACTACTCCCTTTCTGCGTGCGTGACCTATCACTGGTGCAGAGCTATTTAAAATCTTAGTTACTTAAAAAAGTCCGGATCCTCATACTCAGGGTTAGGGTAATGGTAGAATCCCTGCCCCGCTTCGACACCCGTATGACCGGCATCAATCATTGGCTTCAGTTTGTCGGCAATCTTTTTAAATAGTTCATTATTCGTTTGCTGGTACTGGTTCAGGACCACGGCATAGGTGGTCCGGAGACCCACAATATCCTGGATCATGAACGGCCCAAGTGGGGACCCGTTGGAGATTATCCAGTCCTTATCGATGGTGTGCGGGTCAGCAACCCCGTTTGCCCATAGTGCCATCCCTGCATTCAGCAGTGGGACCAGCAAGGCATTCATGATGTAACCGTGCTGCTCCTTTTTCAGGACCACTGGTACCATCTTGATTGACCGGGCAAAGCTAGTCAGGTCTTCAATAACTGCTGGGTCGGTTTTCGGATTACCGACGATTTCAGCAACATTATGCTTCCAAATATGATTGGCAAAGTGTAGGTGGGCAAATCTACTTGGCCGGTCAGTAAATCCAACCAGTTCACTCGGAATAAAGGTGGATGAATTACTAGTTAAAATTGTTTTCTCCGGGAGAAGCGGGCAGAGTTCCCCGTAGAAGGCCTTCTTAATCTCGACCGATTCGGAAACGGATTCAATCACCAAGTCTGCATCAGCCACGGTCGCCTTTAAATCATTACTAATATCAACAATGTTGTCCATTGCGGCCTGGTAATCAGCTGCAGACGCCTTCATTTCTCTCATGAACGGGTCCTTAATTGCGGCCAATCGCCGTTCTGCGCGGTCAATGTGCCGGTTCCAGATTTTGACCTGGTAGCCACACCGGGCCGCTTGAAATGCAATTTGACTGCCGAGCACCCCTGCTCCAGCAAGCACAACGTTTTTAATTTCCATAACAACGCCTCCTCATAATTCTCTGCACACTTTAATTTTATCATATTTTGGTAGCGCTTTCAGAAAGAGATAATAAAAAGGCCCAGCAATGCTGAACCTTCTTTATTCACTATCGAATTTATTTAGCTAACCTATTGTAACTTTTTCAAGTCCTTGACAATACTCTTCTCCATGATATCCCCATGGCGGGCAATGCTCAAACTCTTGGCAATTTCCAAGTTCTCCTTGGCTTTTTCCTTATCACCAAGTTCAATATAGGCCCGGCCAACGTACATGTAGAGCTGGTCAAGCAGGAACAGTGATTCTCGTTCCCGGCAGAGCTTTATTCCCCGTTCGGCACATTCGATTGCCTTCTCAGGTTCACCCAGCCGCCAGTAGAGCTCGGCAATCTGGCAATTAATTGATGCCCACTGGTGAAGGCTACCAATTAGTTTCTTGTTATCAATCAACTTCACTGACCGGTTAGTCAGCCGTACTGCCCGTTCACGATCATTACGCTGGAGGTAGGCAAGCGCCATCCCCGCTGTCGTCATTGCCAGATAGATGTTGGCACTGGTAGTGGCAAACTGGGTCAGGACTAACTCAAAGTTAAAGATGGCATCGTCGATATTGCCGTCCTTAATCTGAACCATTCCTAGAAGGTAGTAGTAACGTTGCTTATCAAAATCGCTGTTTAAATCCTTAACCCGAATCTTATCAACTAACTTCTTCGCTTTATCAAATTCTTGGTCCGTTAAGGCATCAATAATCTGGTTGAAGGTATCATTAATTCCACTGACTTCTTTTTCAATAATCCGGTCCGGTTGGATATTCAGCCGCTCACAGATAGCGGTTAAGATATCCATTTTTGGCAAACGATCCTGCTTTTCCATTAGACTAATCGTCGCTTGAGTGCAGATTCCTTCAGCCAATGCTGTTTGCGATAAACCCCTCTTGCGGCGAATCTGTTTTAAAACATCTCCACGGAGTTTCATTGGTTATCATCCTCAATTTATTACTAGTAATTTGTTCCGTTATAAAATCTCATTTTTTCAATTCCCTATTATAACACTAATTATGAAATTTTTCCTAAAACTGCCCACTAAATCTTTTAATTCGCTTTTCACTGATAAACGTTTGTTACGACAAAAAAAAGGCTGCAAACCAGTTGCAACCTCACTTATCGATTAATATCTTAATGACTAAAATCCTTGGTGCTCTATAGCTAAAGGGATTTATTTATTATATTTCTTTTGACCGACGCGTTCCTGCCCAAGCTCGCGGAAATCATACTTAATCTGACTGTTCCGCTTGAACTCATCTAAGCCAAGTTGAATCAGGCGATCAATCAAATCAGAATAAGAGATTCCAGAGACCTCCCACATTTGCGGATAAAGACTGATGTTAGTGAACCCTGGCAAGGTGTTTGGCTCACTCAGGTATGGAACATTATTAGAATCAACCAGGAAGTCAATCCGGGCCAATCCTTTCATGTCCAGCACCTTGTATGCCTTCAAAGCCATGTCAGTAATCTCATCGGTTAAGTACTGTGGCAACTTGACTGGTAATTCAAACACCACGCCACTAGCATCAACAAACTTATTCTCGTAGTCGTAGAACGGATCGCCCTTTGGTACCCGGACCGCACCAAGCTTGGAAGCAATTGGGTGTTCATTGCCCAAGATGGAGATTTCAACTTCTTGTGGGTGGTCAACCCCCTGTTCCGCCAGGACCTTAAAGTCATATTTAAAAGCATCCTTGAGTGCTGCTGCGTACTCCTCAGCGTTAGTAACCCGGTGGATCCCCACTGAAGAGCCCTGCTTGGCTGGCTTAATAAAAATCAGATCGCCCAGGTCTTCTTCCAAGCGGTCCCAAGGATAATCAGCCTGGTTTTCCGGCGTCAGCAGGACGTACGGGGTATTACGAATGCCCGCTTCGTTCAGCATCTTCTTGGTAAGGTCCTTATCAAAGGAAAGGGCACTCGCCGCGATGTTCGAGCCCACGTAAGGCTTGTTGAGGAGCTTGAAGAGACCTTGAACCGTCCCGTCCTCGCCCAGGTTACCGTGAATGACTGGGTAGAAGAAGTCAATCCCGGATAGTTCGTTTAGGGCCATGATTGGTGCCAGGGGCTTAGTCAGGTCCATCTTCTGGTAGGCATCCTTGACGACCTCATCCTCGAGTTCCCCGTCAAAGATCCGCTGCGAATCTTCATTGTTTAACAGGATTCCGTCCTTAGTGAACATAAATAAACTAACGTCGTACTTGTCCTTATCCATCGCGTCATAAATATTATGCGCCGAGCGCTTGGAGACATCGTGCTCAGATGAGTTTCCACCAAACAGCAATGCAACACGCAGCTTCTTACTCATTAGAAATACCACCTTTTCTTTTATTTAAACCGAATTCCTAGAACTTTAAGAATATCATATATGTAAATGTTTATCAACATAAAAAAAGGCGCCACGCAGGCACCCTTTTTATTTACTACTTAACAGCAATGATCCAGTTCTTCCGTTCATCATCGCTGGACAGGTCTTCCGGACTGTCTACCAGCTTATCGTTAACCTTCACGATCTTGCCAGTAACTGGACTTTCCAGGTCGGTAACGGCCTTCTCCGCTTCAACAGAGAGGAACTTACCACCTTTAGTTAGCTCGGTCCCCACTTCGGGAAGGTCGATGAAGCTGACTTCACCAAGATCATCGCGGCCCTGGTCATTCAGACCAACCCGGGTCGTTCCGTCGGCGGCTTGCTTTGTCCAAAAGTAATTATTCTTTGTTGCCATATCTGCACCTCATTATCTAAACTCACGGTTACTGCTAAACATGTATGAATGGTGATGATAACGCATCGACATTATCATCCCAATCCCAATCAGGTTCCCAATCAGAGATGAACCCCCAGCACTGATAAATGGTAACGGAATACCAGTCAACGGTAAGAGGCCAATATTCATCCCGATATTTTCAAAGACGTGGAAGAGAATCATCATGATAACCCCGGTTGAGATGTACGCGTAAAATTCGTTCCGCGTATCAAAGGTAACCCGGATCATCAGGTAAATCAGCAGGAGGTAAACCAGAATCAACAGGGCACTGCCCACGAAGCCGAAGTTTTCCCCGATTACTGAAAAGATCATATCTGACTCCCGGACGGGGACGTAAACCTTGGAATTATTAAACCCGGTCCCCGTGATTCCACCGGAACCAACGGCCTTAATACTCTGCCAGAGCTGGTAACCCTGGTTGGTCGTATCCTGTTCCGGATGCAGCCAGGTGTCAACCCGGTCGAATTGGTAAGCCTGAAAGCCAATGTGCTCCAGGATGGTCCGCCCAATGGAACTCGTCACCATCGCCAGTGCAGACCCCCCAACAACAATCAGGGCGCCAGCTGCGGGGGCCAGAATTCGCCAGGTCACCCCGGAAACCAAGACCATCCCACAGAAAATGGCAAAGAAGACCAGGGCCGTCCCAAAGTCATTTTGGAAGTGCAGGGAAATCAAAACTGGTAAAAGCCACAAAAACATTGTCCCGATTAAGCGCCAGTCACTCCGTACCGTGTGTACCGGATAGCGGTTATTATGGGTCGTAATGACCCGCCCCATCATTAAGATATACGCGGGTTTCATTATTTCCGACGGCTGGAACGTAAATGGCCCAATTGCAAACCAACTCTTTGCCCCGGTGTTAACATAGTACGACCGACTATAGAACACCAGGATGGCAAACATCAGAAAGATGCTGGCCCAGTAAACAATCGGCGCAATCTTCCATAATTGCTCCGCATCGAACTGCATGGTCACAACCACCAGGATAATTCCTACAGCGTACCACACCAACTGGGTAATTACCTGACGGGCAACACTAACGGATTGACGGTCGTGACTTGCCGCAACATAAATTGATGCTAAACCAATTAACGCCAGCAGCAAAACACAGAAAATGATTCCCCAATCAATCCGACTCTCTTCATCATTTTGCGAATGTTGCATTACCTAACTCCTTTATGCCATATTTTGACAAGAAGAATTGGCCACCACAAGCGGCTTAGCGTTGGTGCAAGTGGTATTGCTGCAAGACAATTTCTAGTCCTTCTTCTTGCGAGCGAGCGTTAAACTCACTTTGATCCGCCGTCAACAAGGCTTTAAAGCGGTCATTATCGGTAATTACTTCCCCGATAAGGCGGCCACCAATAAAGATCTGTTGAACAGATTGATGCCGACGTTCAATATCCTTAACACTTACTTCAATTTTTTTATCCTTTTTTGACACATTTTCACCCTTAAATTATTTTGTTGACGTTGAAAAGTAAAATGCTGGGGCACCGGATCATAGCCGCCCCTTACAAAGGGGTGGCAGCGCAGGATCCGGGCAATTCCCAGCAGTGCACCCTTGATCCCAAACCGTTGCAGGGCCTGGATCATATACTCTGAACACGTGGGGTAGTAACGGCAGACCCGGTAAGGACGCCGTGCGGAAATCCACCGCTGGTACCCCCGTATCAAGCGACACAAAAAGTGCACCATCACTTATTACTTCTTATCAGCCTTTTGCATCCGTTCTAGCATCTCACCGGCACCCTTGGCAACGTTGTCCAATGGGTCTTGGGAGACAACCACGGGAACCTTTAGGTGGGAACTGAAGAGCTGGTCAATCCCCTTCAACAGAGCAGTTCCCCCGGTCAGCATGATTCCCCGGTCAATAATGTCACTAGCTAACTCCGGTGGAATCGTCTCCAGGACGTTAACGGTCGCAGTAACGATTTGTTCCAGTGTATCGTGAAGAGCTTCTTCAATTTCGTTTTGGTTAACAGTGACCTGCTTTGGCATCCCGCTAGCCACGTCCCGACCACGAACATCCATTTCCTTAGGTTCGTCCACCTTGAGGGCGGTTCCAATTTCCATCTTGATGTTTTCAGCGGTGTGTTCACCGATTACCAGGCCGTGCTTATCCTTGATGTAAGCAGCAATGTCGTTATTCATCTTGTCCCCAGCCATCCGAATTGATTGGCTAGCAACAATATCACCAAGTGACAAGATAGCGATGTCACTGGTACCACCACCCATGTCGATTACCATGCTTCCACGGGGCTTGAAGATATCCAGGCCGGCACCAATGGCAGCAACCTTTGGTTCGTATTCCAGGTAAACCTTGCCTCCACCGGACTGTTCGGCGGCTTGAATAATTGCCTTCCGTTCAATTTCCGTGATGTTGGTTGGAGCGCAGATCATGATGTTCGGCTTAGACATGAAGCCCTTAACGCTCAACTTACCGATAAAGTAGGAAAGCATTTCCTGGGTAACATCGAAGTCTGAAATGACCCCGTTCTTCAGTGGCCGAATTGCCCGGATATTGCTTGGAGTCCGACCTACCATCCGGTAAGCTTCAGAACCCACTGCTAAAACTTTGTTGGTTTGGGTATCGATTGCCACAACAGAAGGTTCATTCAGGACAATCCCCTTGCCCTGCACATAGATAAGGACGTTGGCAGTCCCTAAATCGATTCCGATATCTTTAGCCATTCAACTTATCTCCTTTTCGCTTGATGCGGATTTCCTGCTAATCAAAGCGCTTATTTTTAAGTTAATATCGTTCGTATTATACCACATCTCAGGTGGTTACTCCTCGTTACTTCCCCGATTTACCCCGGGTTGTTCATGGGGGTCAGTTTAAACTGGTCTTCAATGTCACGCCGGTCAATCTGGGCCCCCAGCTTCTGCAACTTCTGGTAGAAATGAAAGTATCCCCGGTCGAGGCAGTCCGGCTGCCGCACCTGGGTAATTCCCTTGGCAACCAGACCAGCCAGGACCAGTGCCGCGCCCGCACGAAGGTCAGTTGCCGCCACTTCGGCCCCGCTAAAATGACTCGGACCGAGCAAGGTGGCCACCGCACCATTGATTTGGAAGTGGGCGTTCATCCGCCTCAGTTCTTCCAGGTGCATGAAACGCTTCTCAAAGACGTGCTCCTCCATCGTACTGGTCCCGTTGGCCAGGAGCTGGAGAACGGTCATCTGCGGTTGCAGGTCGGTTGGGAAGCCCGGATACGGCATCGTTTTGACCGCCGCCGGTAGTAATACGGACGTCCCGAGAACCCGGATGCCGTTCGCTTGCTTAATTACGGTCACGCCCATCTCTTCTAGCTTAGCAATGAGTGAGGCACTGTATTCCGGAACCGCGCCGTTGACGATCACGTCACCGTTAGTAATGGCCGCGGCCATCATGAAGGTCCCAGCCTCAATTCGGTCCGGCATTACCGTGTACTCTGCACCGTGAAGAAAGTAGACCCCCTGGATGCGGATGACCTTACTTCCGGCACCGTGGACCCGGGCGCCCATCTTATTGAGGAGGTTTGCCAGTTCCACGACTTCGGGCTCACAGGCAGCGTTTTCAATCGTCGTGATCCCCTCGGCCATGGTTGCGGCCATCATGATATTTTCCGTTGCCCCCACGCTAGGAAAGTCGAGGGGGATCCGGGTACCGACCAGGTGGTTACAGGAGGCCTCAATGAAGCCCGCATCCTGCTTAATCGATGCTCCCAGCATCTCCATCCCCTTCAGGTGGAGGTCAATTGGTCGGGCCCCGATTGAGCAGCCCCCTGGCAGGGCGATCCGGACGTAGCCGGTCCGCGCCAGCAGGGGCCCCATTACTAACAAGGAGGCCCGCATCTTGCCCACATAGTCGTAGGTTGCCTCTGAAGACAGGGGAAAGCTGCCGTTAATGACTAACTGGCGCTCCTTTTCCCCGTACGCCGTCTTAAGGTTTAAGAACTGCAGGAGCCGGTCCATGACCCGCACATCGGTTACTGGTGGAACATTGTTTAAAATAACCGTCCCCTGGACGGCAAGGATTGCCGCCGCCTGCATTGGCAAGATTGCGTTTTTGGATCCTTCTACCACAACCTTGCCCTTTAAGGGGTGACCACCCTTGATAATTATCTTTTCCATAACAATCCTCCCCCAGCACTAACGGACTAAGTATGTAAGGTTACCGATGGCTGTGATGATTCCGAGGAAGAAATTAGCACAGAGGTAACCGATGGCTGTTGCCGTTAAAACAATCATCAACGGCAGAGTGCGTGGCGGGCGTTTGAAGAGGCGCTCAATATGAAATCCCTGGATTGCCGTGAAGGCCAACCAGATGAAGAGAAATTGAACGATAATTTCAAATAGTGCGTGTATTCCCGTTACTTGCATTCCAAAACCTCCTAACAGCCATTTTGTATCATATCATAACATTCCTAATAATGAACCGTTAACAAAAAAGTTTAACTATTAATTAAAAGGTCCACCCCTTTAAACGGCAAATGGCCGCCCACATCCACACAGATATGGGCGGCCATTGATGAGCAAGAAGGAGACCAATTAGTCTTACCCCTCCTTGGACAAATTATTGTAATTTTTTGCTGTACTTTGATGCTTTCAAACGGTTAATTGCCCGCTTAAGGTGAACTTCAGCCCGGGCCAAATCGTCTTTATTGTGACTCCTCTTGGCTACTTCAATCGCCTTTTCGGACCGTTCCTTCGCATGTTGAGCACGTTCAACGTCAATCCGTTCTGGCAGTTCGGCACTATCAGCCGCAATTAATGCTTCGTGGCCATCAAATTGCATGATTCCACCGTTAACAGCAGCAACTTCGTCCTCTCCGTCGTCATGCTTGACGCGAACAACACTGATCTTCAGAGAAGCAATCAAAGGCACGTGGTTAGCCATAACCCCCATTTGTCCACCAGCGGTGTTCATGACAATCATGGTTGCCTCGTCATTATCATAGACAGTGCCATCAGGAGTAATAATGGTGACCTTAAATTTACTATCAGCCATAAATTATCCCTCCTAATCTTCTGCGTTTTCTTGGTCAGTCTCAGCCTTCATTTTCTTTGCTTTTTCTACAGCATCGTCGATTGTCCCGACCAGCCGGAATGCTTCTTCTGGAAGGTCATCGTATTTACCTTCAAGGATGCCCTTGAAGCCTTTGATGGTGTCCTTCAGTGGAACGTATTTACCTGGCGTACCAGTAAATTGTTCGGCAACACTGAAACTTTGGGAAAGGAAGTTTTGAATCCGCCGTGCACGAGCAACGATCGTCTTTTCTTCATCGGACAATTCATCCATCCCTAAAATAGAGATGATGTCTTGTAATTCGTGGTACCGCTGAAGAACGTGTTGAACTTGGGTAGCGACTTCATAGTGTTCCTTACCAACAATTTCAGGAGTCAATGCAGTTGAAGTTGATTCCAGTGGGTCCACGGCTGGGTAAATACCAATCTGGGTCAGACGACGTTCAAGGTTAGTCGTCGCATCCAAGTGGGCAAAAGTCGTGGCTGGAGCAGGGTCGGTGTAGTCATCTGCAGGAACATAAACGGCTTGAATAGACGTAATGGAACCCTTCTTGGTAGAAGTAATCCGTTCCTGCAACTGACCCATTTCAGTAGCCAGCGTTGGCTGGTAACCAACGGCTGAAGGAATCCGCCCTAACAGGGCAGAAACTTCTGAACCGGCCTGGGTAAACCGGAAAATATTATCGATGAACAAAAGCACATCTTGGCCCTTAACATCACGGAAGTATTCCGCGATGGTCAGACCAGTTAAAGCCACCCGCATCCGGGCACCAGGTGGTTCATTCATCTGACCATAGACCATGGCAGTCTTTTCAAGAACCCCGGAGGCCTTCATTTCGTAGTACATATCGTTACCTTCACGGGTCCGTTCACCAACACCTGTGAAGACAGAAATACCATTGTGACCTTGGGCAATATTGTGAATCAATTCCTGAATCAAAACGGTCTTACCAACACCGGCACCACCGAACAGACCAATCTTACCACCACGAACATATGGAGCCAGCAGGTCAATAACCTTAATACCGGTTTCCAAAATTTCCGTGTTGTTGTTTAATTCGTCGTACTTTGGTGCATCACGGTGAATTGGCATCCGCTTTGCGTCAGGGCCAAATTTCGGTCCGTTATCAACAGGTTCACCTAAGACGTTAAATACTCGTCCCAGAGTATCGTCACCAACTGGCACACTAATTGATGCACCAGTGTTTTCAACTTCCATTCCCCGTTGAAGACCATCGGTTCCGTCCATGGCAATCGTCCGGACAACCCCGTCACCCAATTCAAGGGCAACTTCAGTCGTTAAAGTCTTGTCATCACTTTCCTTGATCTTCAAAGCATCGTTAATTTCAGGAAGTTTACCGTCTAAGGGGAATTCAACATCGACAACTGGTCCGATAACTTGTACAACTTTACCAGAACTCATGTTGTTTCCTCCTACGTTAGAAATTATTCTTGTGCTGTCATCCCACCGGTAATTTCAGTAATTTCCGTGGTGATAGCAGCCTGCCGTGCACGGTTATACTGCAATTCCAATGTTGAAATGATGTCATCAGCATTATCAGTTGCTGACCGCATGGCATTCGCACTTGAGGAGTGTTCGGATGTCTTGGCATCCAGAATAGCTCCATATAATAAGCTTTCTGCATATTGGGCAACCAATGCAGAAACAATCACCGTATCCGATGGCTCGAATTCATACTCAGCTGAAACGTGGGCTGCAGTTACATCACTATTTTCAAGTGGTGTCTTGCCATTGTCCTTTTCAGGCATGTTGCCCTCGTCGTTAAGTAATGAATGTTCCGTAATTGTCAGGATATCATGGGCAATGACGTGAGAAGTAATCCGGTTAACATAGTGGCTAAATACCAAATACATTTCGTCGAATACCTGGTCATTGTACATTTGAACCGCCGTCCGAACAATCGGGAGAACCTCACGGAACAAAGGAACATCACTAACACCAGAATACTGGTAAATAATGTTCATGTCCTGCTTCTTCAAGAATTCGGTCCCCGTCTTACCAACCGTCAGGAAAACAGCGTTGTCTTTATTAAGATTGTGCTCCTTCATCAGGGCCATCGTTTGCTTGAGAATGTTACTGTTGTAACTTCCCACCAGGCCCCGATCTGATGTAATTACGAGTATTCCAGTCTTCTTTACTGGACGCTTTTTAAATAGTGCAGCGTAAACATCATCCTGTGAAGCAGCAGATGTTGCACTGTGAGATTTAACCAGATCAGCCAACATTTGCTTAACCTTCTCAGCATAGACCTCGTAGGTTTGAGTGTGGTGTTGAATTTGATTCAGTTTAGCAGTTGAAACCATCTGCATGGCAGAGGTAATCTGCCGCGTACTCTTCGTTGATTCAATTTTATGTTTAACTGCAGCAAGTGAAGCTGGCACTAAATCTCACCGTCCTTTCGACTAGTATTATTCATTACTTTTGTGTAGCTTTCTTCTTGTCATCACTAGTTTGGAATGACTTTGTGAAGTCCGCAACGGCATTGTGCAGGCCATCACCTTCTGGCAACTTACCTGACTTTTGAATACTGTCGTAAAGGTCTTGGTGATTTGCGTGCATGTAAGCAGCTAATTCACTCTCGTAACGTTGAACATCATCCAACGGAATCTTATCAATGAATCCCTTTGACAGGGCATACAGGGTGACAACCTGTTGAGAAACAGTTTGTGGCTCATGCAGTCCCTGCTTCAGGACTTCCATCGTCCGTTGACCACGGGACAACTTAGCTTGGGTTGCTTCATCCAAATCAGAACCGAACTGGGCAAATGATGCCAATTCGTTGTAGGATGCGATATCCAAACGCAAGGTCCCGGCAACCTTCTTCATGGCCTTAACCTGGGCGTCACCACCAACCCGGGAAACAGAAGTCCCGGCATCAATGGCTGGACGTTGGCCGGCGTAGAATTCATCAGAATCCAAGAAGATCTGACCGTCGGTAATGGAAATAACGTTAGTTGGAATATATGCAGAAACGTCCCCGGCCTGGGTTTGAATGATTGGCAGGGCGGTCATTGAACCACCGCCAAGGTCATCAGACAACCGAGCAGCCCGTTCCAGTAACCGTGAGTGGGTGTAGAAAATATCACCTGGGTAAGCTTCACGGCCTGGTGGACGACGCAGAATCAAGGAAAGTTCACGGTAAGCATCGGCCTGCTTTGAAAGGTCATCATAAACAATCAAAACATCCTTGCCACCGAACATGAACTCTTCACCCATTGCGGCACCGGTATATGGTGCGATGTACAGCATTGGTGCTGGGTTTGAAGCACTAGCTGAAACAACGATGGTGTAGTCTAAGGCACCGTAACGACGAAGGGTTTCGACGTTCGCCTTAACGGTTGATTCCTTTTGACCAATGGCAACGTAAATACAAATTACGTTTTGGTCCTTCTGGTTAATGATCGTGTCAAGGGCGATAGCAGTCTTACCAGTCTTCCGGTCACCAATGATCAACTCACGCTGACCACGACCAATTGGAACTAAGGCATCAATCACCTTAATACCAGTTTGAAGAGGCACACTAACACTCTTCCGCTCCATAACCCCAGGAGCCTTCCGTTCAATTGGACTCGTCTTGGTCGTCTTGATCTCACCAAGGCCATCCAGTGGACGACCTAATGGGTCAACAACCCGTCCTAATAATTCATCACCGACGGGTACTTCCATGATTCGACCCGTCCGTTTAACGGTGTCACCTTCACGGATACCACTAAAGTCACCTAAAATAACGATACCGACATCGTTACTTTCGAGGTTTTGGGCCATCCCGTAAACACCGTTGCTAAATTCGAGCAACTCACCAGCCATGGCATTTTCCAAGCCATCGGCACGAGCAACACCATCACCAACGTAGGTTACCGTCCCGGTTTCTTCAACAGAAACTTGGTTTTGGTAGTTGGCAAGTTGCTTCTTGATGAGTGAACTGATTTCCTCAGTTTTAATGCTCATAAAGGTCTCACCTCTTTAACAAAAGATCTATTTTATCTAACTAGTAAACGACGAATTTGCTTAATCTTTGAGCTGAGGCTACCATCAAGCGTCTTATGGTCAGCATGAACAATAACCCCACCTAAAATTTCAGGATCTACACTTTCGTTTAATACAACCTCGTTAGCGCCAAAACGCTTTGCCAGGTTGGCCGAAAGTTGGTCCCGTTGTTGTTTATCGAGTTGGATCGCTGTAACAACGTCAGCATGAATCCGCTTATTCTTAGCGTCATACCGCCGTTCAAACTCATCAATAATCGCGACCATACAATCCATGCGGCCGTAATCAAAAAGCATTTGAATCAGGTTCTTAACATACTGGGAAGCACCCTGCTGCAAGTCACTGACCAACGCTTTTTTATCATCGAGGGACATTTGAACCCCTGCCAAAGCAGATTCCAGTCCTTCGTTGTCCTCAAAGACTTGGCGTAATGCAATTAGTTCTTGATAAGTTTGATCGACTTCGTTGTCTGCATCGACCAATTCAAACAGTGCCCGTGCATAACGGCGAGCAACCGTCTTCTTATCAAGACTCATAATCTACCAACCCTTCGATGTAGGAGTCGATCAATTCCTTTTGATCGTCTGCCTTTAATTCTTTTTGGATGAGCTTGGAAGCAATCTCAATAGATAAGTTTGCAACGTCATCCTTAGCACCGTTCAAGGCGTCACGACGTGCTTGTTCAGCATCTTGTTGTGCCTGTTGCTTAAGTGCTTGAGCATCATTTTGTGCTGCTTCAACAATTTGTGCTCGTTGTGTTTCGGCTGACTTCTTGGCATTGTTAACAATGTCAGCAGCTTCTTGACGTGAATTTTGCAGTTCAGCTTGACGCTTAGCAGCCATCTTTTCGGCATTTTCACGGGACTTAGCAGCATTGTCAATGTCACTGGCAATCTTATCTGCCCGTTTCTTCATCATGTTAGTAACCGGGCCCCAAGCAAAGTGCTTGACCAGCAACATCAGGATAATGAAGGTGACAATGTAGAAAATCAAGTCGCCAACGTATAAACTGTTCGATTCAGCTAACACATTGTTCACAAACATCTATTGACACCTCCTTGTCTAAAAATAAAAGTGATTACAACAATTACTTGTTCATAACAAGGAAGCCGATAACAATAGCAATAATAGGCATGGCTTCAATCAAACCAACACCAATGAACATCGTTGCTTGTAAACGACCTTGTAATTCTGGTTGACGTGCAATACTGTCAACAGTGTGTCCAATTAAGATACCATCACCGATACCACCACCGATAGCAGCACCCATAGCTGCGATACCTGCAGCAATTGCTCCTAATGCCATTTTTAAATTCCTCCTTAGAGATTATTATTCGGAAACCTTCCGAGAAATATAAACCGTCGTTAATGTTACAAAGACATATGCCTGAATTGAACCAATAAAGATTGAGAATCCTTGCCATGCAAGCTCCAGCAGCAATCCTGGAATAATTGTCAAGACGCCATGAGAGAATGCCATATTAGCAATTAAACTCATCAACAGTTCACCGGCAAAAATGTTACCAAAGATACGGAGACCCAGCGTTAAGAAGTTAGCAAAGTCTTCAATGATGTTAATAGGCAGCATCAGGGTAAATGGCTTCGTGTAGTTCTTCAGGTAACCACCAAGGCCATTATGAGCGACTCCCGCAAAGTGTGCGAGTGCCATTACCATCAGTGAGAATGTTAACGTAACAACGGGGTCCGCCGTAGGACTTCTAAGCACTTCGGCACCATTCCAATGGAATTGGAACAGCAAGCCGAACTGGTTGGCGAAGAAGATGAAGACAAACAGAACAAAGGCAAAGAAACTATAGTGTCCCCGCTCTGAAGCTGGCATCTGGCTCCGCACAATCCCATTCGTGAAGTCAATCAGCCACTCAAGAACGTTTTGAGCCCCCTTTGGCTTCATTTGAATCTTTCGTGACATCCCGTAAAGAGTGAAGAACACGATTGCGTAGATAATCAGTCCAGAGACTATGTTCGTTGTATTGAACGTCAGTCCGAAAAGCTTAAAAGTTAAAGCATCACCGCCCATTCATATTCCACCTCTTTCCTTATAACAATAATTTGGCTGTAAATTGGAAAACGTCGCAAAGAAAAACGAATTAGCCCAAGTTACGTTAGTAATATTATCATCATTCAGGGCAAATATCAAAAAACATTAGATAAATGGAACAATTTCCAACAACTGTTCTTCCCCGTCATTAAGCGCTTTCGTGAATTTAATTGAGACAATTGAAATTAGTTTATTATTAATGCTAACCGAATTTTAATTCTTTTCTTTATCAGCATTTAATTCTTTGCATCCGGATAAATCTCCTGAAAGAAAAATGACGGAGGAATCCCCTTCGTCATTAATATTTTAAATTCAGTTTATTAAAATTAGGAATCTTGTTTATCAGCGATTTTATGTCGCCGCCTCGTCATTATCCAGGCCGTCGTGGGGACCGGCAGTAGAACGCCGACAAATGAAATTAGGATTTCAATCATCTCCGCCACGAAGATTTTATTATTCATGATTGTTCCCAACGAGTAGTTGAGGCCGGCAAACCAGATGAAGAGGGCCAAGAAGCCACCGAAGAAGCCGAAGAACAGGGTGTTAAATGTTGTTCCGATGATCTGGCGGCCAATTGTCATCCCACTGACCATCAGCTGGCGGTTACCAACTTCCGGATGGGCCTGGAGGATTTCGGTTAAGCCCGCTGCGATTGCCATCGCCGCTTCCGCAATTGCCCCCAGCGTACTGAGGGTGGTGACCGTTACCGTAACCTTGAAGTAGCTGATCCCGATCAGAATCGACATCCCCTCCAGGTCATCGCTATCCTCGGTCCCGAAGCCCTGGACCATCGCCCAGTGTTCAACCACAAAGATAAGGACAATCAAAATTGCGGTAACGATTAGTGCGGCATAGAAGGCAGTGACCGTTGTCCGCAGGTCGTCCTCCCCCATAAAGATGGTAATGGCCAGGATGATAATTCCCGTTGTGATCGTCACAAAGAGCGGCGGCACATGAAAGGCAATCAGAACAATTGCAAAGTACAAGAAGCCAAAATTTAGAATCAAACTTAGAAAAGCCGTCCACCCCTGCTTGCCGCCGACCGCAACCATTAGGATCAAGAGGACAATGCCCAATGCAGTAATGGTTGTCATTTTTTCTGCCTCCCCAGAAGTAACGCACCGAATCCACTAACGAGCGGTACGGCCAGGACAATGCCAATCCCGCTGACCAAGCTCTGGACCGTCCCCAGACTCATGTTCATGGCAAAGGTGTAGCCCCAGGAATTACCGTTCTTAATATAAAGGAGGCTAGACGTAAAGGTCTCGGTCATAAAGGTCAAAAACAGGACGTTAATCAGTGGCCCCATGATGGACTTACCGACGTTTCGCCCTGACATGAAGAGCGCACCCCGGCCAATCCGCGGGTTCAGCTGTTTAAGTTCAAACAGGGTCGCAATAATATCACTCGACTCATCCATCACTGCCCCCAGGGAGCCCAGCAGGGTTTCCGCAACAAACAGCGGCCGCGGGACCTGAGTTACATACTGCATCGATTCGTAGTAAATTCCCCGTTCGTGGGTCCAGGAAAAGACAAGGAGGCTTAACCCCAGGGCGAGGAAGGTCCCCAGCAGCGTCGCCGCTACGGTTGCCAACATTTTCATGGTGGGCCCCAGAATCAGTAAGAGGCTGACGACGGTAAAGATAACCGCCAGGGTACCAAAGATTAGCAGGACATGTTGGCCATTGTTCTTAAGGTCAATTTCGATTGCAATAATAAAGAGTAGGGAGTTAACAACGACACTCGCCAGGGCCAGCGAACCAGCTCGCCCCATCATCATTATCAGCATCAGGCAGACTAGCCAGCTCAAGAAGACGACCACGGTGTCACGCTTGTAGCCCGCCACGTTAGCACTCAGTTGGTGGTGTCTCTTCCGTAACTGGGTCAAGAAAATCTGGTCACCGACATGGTAGCGCTGGTCCATCGGCTGGGAATCACTATAAGTGTTGCTGACCTGCAGCCGTTGACCCCGGTAACGCGTATTCATCAAACGGACAGTCAGTGTCTGGTTATGCTCATGATCAATGTTTTTAAACTGGTCGCTTGTTCGCTGGACTGTCCCCGCTTTAACCGCCTCCACCCGGGCAATTGGCCGCCGGTAGAAGCGCTGATTATGGCTCGTAAAGAGGAGGGCAACCGCACCCATCACCAGCAAAATGATGAACAAGGGCAGCCGTCTGCTTATCCAACCGTGACTCACAATTTTTCATCCCTTCACAATAAACTAGCTGTCATTGTACCCCTCAAACAAAACAAAAAAAACCACCGTCCAAAAACTTTACGTTTTCGTAACGGTTGGCTTTCCCTTTAATTGTTACTAATTACTTCGTACCGAAGAGCCGGTCACCGGCATCACCAAGGCCGGGCACAATGTAACCATCTTCGTTCAGGTGATCATCAAGGGCTGCAGCGTAAAGGTCAACATCTGGGTAAGCTTCCCGGACAGCCTTAACACCTTCAGGAGCAGCAACCAAGCAGGCAAACTTCATGTTCTTTTCTTGGCAACCACGCTTCTTCAAGGCTTCAATTGCCATCATTGCAGAACCCCCAGTGGCAAGCATTGGGTCAACGATGAACAATTGCCGTTCGGTGATATCATTTGGCAGCTTGACAAAGTATTCGTGCGGCTTCAGTGTTTCTTCATCACGGTACATGCCGATAAAGCCAATCTTGGCAGCGGGAATCAAGTCGGTCATCCCGTCAACCATTCCCAGGCCAGCCCGCAGGATTGGAATAATGGCCACTTTCTTACCGGCCAATTCCTTCTTGGTGGTCTTGGCAATTGGCGTTTCAACTTCTACGTCCTTCAGTGGCATGTCCCGTGCCACTTCATAGGCCATCAGGGTTGAAATTTCCTTAACCGTTTCCCGGAAAAACTTCGTCCCAACATTCTTGTCCCGAATCATTGTTAACTTGTGTTGGATCAGCGGGTGATCCATAACTTCAAATTTACCCATGCCAAATACACTCCTTTGAATTTCTCCCCTATTTTACCAAAAAAAAGGAGAAGTTGTTAGCTTCTCACCTTATTTTTTAAAACTTTGCTCATTATTTTACTTGCTGGGGGTCGAAATGAACACCACCAGCAGATTTGTTCAGTCGGTTCATGTAAGCTCCTCCGAGGTCGTGGGCTGGGAACGCCTGAGTGACGATGGCCTTAACGTTTGGCTGGTCATCGAATTCCCGTAAGCCGTCAAAGAGACGGGCACTCGCGTCAGTAACGTTTTTACCAAGGGAGAACTGGACGGCATTCATCGGCAGGTTTAAGCCCTTTAGAACATCTTCCGTGGCCATGAAGCCAACGTCAAATGGTTGCTCACTAACCCACTTAGCAACGGTAGTCCAGTCGGTTCCGTCATCAACAATGTAGACCTGGGCGCTCGGGGCGTAGTGCTTGTACTTCATCCCCGGGGCCTTCGGTATCTCATTCTTGCCAACCTTGTGGTGGTTCAGATCAATCAAACCGATAACGCTTTCGATGTCTTTCTTGGTAACGGCACCTGGCCGGAGAATGACCGGGGTATCCGTTGACATGTCCAAGACTGTTGACTCAACCCCAACCCGGGTCGGTCCATTATCTAAGATTCCGGTAATCTTACCATTCAGATCGTGGTAGACGTGTTGCGCAGTGGTAGGACTCGGCTTCCCCGAGGTGTTAGCGGAAGGACCCACCATCGGGACGCCGGCCTTACCAATCAGGTCCAGCGTTGGCTGGCAGTCTGGGAAACGGAAGGCAACCGTATCTAAGCCCCCGGTGACCGTCTTCGAGAGGGCTCCCTTCTTAATCTTCAGGATAATTGTTAAAGAGCCCGGCCAGAAGGCCTTCATCAGCTTCCGGGCGTTATCCGGAATCTCGGCTGCGTACTTTTCGACCATGGCCACCGAGTTAACGTGAACAATCAACGGGTTATCGCTTGGTCGCCCCTTAGCCAGGTAAACGTTCTTGACTGCGGCTTCATTGGTAGCATCGGCCCCTAAACCGTAGACGGTCTCGGTTGGAAAGGCGACCAGTTCACCACGTTTCAGGGCGGCAGCCGCTTCGTCAATCTGGTTTAATTGATAAATTTTCGTGTTCATTCTTTCTAATTTCCTCCTGCGCCAGAAAAATCCCATGCGTGCATCATCCTCATCTTACCTGCCACATCATGGCGAACCGTGATTGTGGCGTTTTTATCACATTTTTTAAGAAGCTCCTGAATACTGTCCTCCTGGTCGTAACCAGTCTCGGCAAATACCTGTCCGTTAGCCGTCAGGTGAGCCCCCACCTGGGTAAACAGACGATGGTAAAAGCCCAGGCCATGCTCATCGGCAAACAGGGCCAGCGGCGGTTCGTATTCCAGTACGGCCCGGTCCATATTATCCTTAGCGGCCGGATCAATGTAGGGCGGGTTGGTGACAATCAGGTCAAAGCGGGTACCTGCCAACTGGTCAAACAGGTCACTAGTAACCGTCCGTACCATTGCTCCCAGGCGGTCGGCATTCTCCCGGGCAACCATCAGGGCCGCGGGCGAAACGTCCGACAAGGTGACTTGCCAGTTAGGCCGCTCCAGGGCCAGAGTAATGCCAATCACCCCACTACCCGTCCCGAGGTCCAGGACTCTTAATGGTGCGGTGGCCTTAACCGTTGCCAGGACCCAGTCGACCAACTCGGCCGTTTCCGGTTCGGGAATCAGGACATCCCTGGTAACCCGGAAAGGCCGGCCGTAAAAGGTGGTCTTGCCAACGATGTACTGGGCCGGCACGTCCTTTAGCAGCTGCTGGACCGCCGCTGCAAACCACTCCTGCTCCATAACCGGCATCAGGTCCCGGTTATGGAGCAAGAGGTGGGTCGTGTCCCAATTATGACGCTGCTCAAGCAGGAACTGGGGAGCGGCCGGGTCGACTGAACTATCCTGAAGGGCCTTTTGCGCCCAGCGCTGGGCCGTAAAGTAGGTCCAGGCGGTTTTATTCATTACGCAACTGCTCCAGCTTCTTCGTCTGGTCGGCCACAATCAGGGCTTCAATGATTTCGTCGAGGTCCCCCGACATGACCTTGTCCAGCTTGTTTAAGGTTAAACCGATCCGGTGGTCCGTAACCCGGTTTTGTGGGTAGTTGTAAGTCCGAATCCGTTCCGAACGGTCCCCAGTCCCAATGGCATTTCGCCGCTTTTCGTCATAGGCGCTCTGTTCCTTTTGTTGGTAGTAGTCGTAAACCCGAGACTTCAGGATTCGCATGGCCTTAGCCCGGTTTTGCTGCTGGGAACGTTCATCCTGCATGGCAACTACAATCCCGGTTGGCAAGTGGGTCATCCGGACCGCGGAAGAAGTCTTGTTGACGTGCTGTCCACCGGCACCACTGGACCGGTAAACATCAACCCGGATATCCTTTGGGTCGATATCCACGTCAACGTCCTCAGCTTCGGGCATCACCCCAACGGTAGCGGTTGAGGTGTGGACCCGGCCGGCGGACTCAGTGACGGGAACCCGTTGAACCCGGTGGGCACCGTTTTCAAACTTCAGCTTGGAGTAGACCTTGTCACCAGTGATCATCAGGGCAATTTCCTTGAAGCCGCCGACTTCAGTTTCGTTCTTGTCAACGACTTCAACCTTCCAGCCCTGCTTTTCTGCATAGTGAAGGTACATATTGTAAAGGTCAGCCGCAAACAGGCTGGCTTCATCCCCACCAGCGGCTCCCCGGATTTCCATGATGATGTTCTTATCGTCGTTCGGGTCCTTCGGGATTAAGAGAACTTCCAGCTCCTTTTCCAGCTTAGCCTGCTGGTCACGGGACTCAGACAGCTCATCCTTGGTCATGGCCGTCAGGTCCGGGTCGTCGGTTTCCCGCAGCATCTCTTCGTCATCCTTAATCGTCTGGGTGACCTTCTTGTATTCGTTATACTTCTCAACGGTTTCCCGCAGGCTCCCCTCTTCCTTGGAGAGTTTCATAAACCGTTGGGAATCGGCAATCACTTCCGGATCACTAATCAGTTCGTTTAACTCATCATAGCGGTCCGCAACTGCTTGCAGCTTATCAAAGATCTCTGAAATTTCCATTATCGATTCTCCTCTTCATTATTTAATAAGGGATGAAAGTAGTGCTTTCGACAGACCGGGTAGTAAGACTCGTTGCCACCGATCTGAACCTGCTCACCCTCGTAGACCGGCTTGCCGTCATGAATACGCAGGTTCATCGTCGCCTTGTGCGGACAGAACCAGCAAATCGTCTTCATTTCCTCAATCTTATCGGCATAGATTAAGAGGTACTTGCTACCCTCAAACAATTCGTTGCGAAAATCGTTCTTGAGGCCAAAGGTCATTACCGGAATATTGAGCTCGTCAACAATCTTAATCAATTGTAAGACATGCCGCTTCTTAAGGAACTGTGCCTCATCAATCAAGACACAGTAAACCTTGTGGTCAACCGACCTTACATAGTCATAGATGTTAGTATCATCCATCACCGGTTTGACTTTCCGTTTCAGACCGATCCGGCTGGCAATGATTCCCTCACCAGAACGGGTGTCGACCCCGCTCGTCATTAAGACAACCGGTTTCCCTTGTTCCTCATAATTGTGGGCAACCTTGAGAATGTCAATCGACTTTCCCGAATTCATTGCCCCATATTTGAAAAACAGCTGTGCCACTTTATAACTGCCCCTTTTTTTCATAGTCCTTTTAATTATATCGGAAAGCGGGCGGCTTTTAAACTATTCAAGCCGACGACGGGTAAATGATAAGTTAAGGTTAAGGTTCTTTCTTTTTATTCCCATAAAGCTTAAAATAAAGAGTATTTATCTGGAGAGATCAAAATTGAAAGGAGTAGTTTAAAATGTCAGTTCGAAGTTCATTTGCTGAACTTGCTGGCCGTTCCAGTTACTGGTTCCTGCACCACTTTTTCAACGGGGGGAGCTCGCTGCCGGGAAAATTAACGCTCAAGCTAGGCCCAAATATTTTACAGGCCTTCAGCAAACGGTATGACCTGGTAATTGTTACTGGAACAAATGGCAAGACATTAACCACTGCCTTAAGCGTCCGCGTGCTACGCGAAAAGTACGACCAGGTTCTCACTAACCCCACGGGGTCCAACATGGAACAGGGAATCGTGACCACCTTTATCACCGCCCCCCGGCCCAAGAAAAAGGGGCTGGCCGTGCTCGAAGTCGACGAGGCAAACGTGGTGAAGGTCACCAAGTACATCACCCCCATCGCTTTTGTCTTTACAAATATTTTCCGCGACCAGATGGACCGCTACGGGGAAATCTACACCACCTATGCCAAGATTCTTAAGGGGGTTAAGCTGGCACCGCACGCAACAATTATTGCCAACGGTGACGAACAACTCTTCCACAGTAAGGACCTGCCTAACCCGGTGATCTACTACGGTTTTAACCATGAGTACCGTCCGGCCTTCCATGCCCCGGCAAACACCGATGGATTGCTGTGCCCGAAGTGTCAGCACATCCTGCAGTACCACATGCGGACTTACGCCGGCTTAGGCGACTATTTCTGCCCCCACTGTGGTTTTCACCGGCCGGAGCTAACCTATGCGGTAAACAAACTGGGAAAGATGACGCCGACCCAGTCGTCATTCGAAATTGATGGTCACCCTTTCACTATTAAGATTGGGGGGCTCTACAACATTTATAACGCCCTGGCTGCCTACACACTTGGTCGCTTCCTAAATGTATCGCCGGCCCAGATTAAGCACGCCTTTGAGGCGGACGAAAAGGTCTTTGGCCGCCAGGAGGTCATCAACGTTGAGGACAAGGCCGTCACCCTGATTCTGGTCAAGAACCCGGTGGGCTTAAATCAGGTCCTCGATATGATTGAAACCGACCCTAAGCCGTTTAGCTTCGTCTTCTTGCTCAACGCCAAGTATGCCGACGGGATTGACACCAGTTGGATTTGGGACGGTAACTTCGAGAAGCTGGCCCGGTCGGATATCCAGCAGTACATGACCGGTGGGGAACGCTATAAGGACATCACCACCCGGCTGACGATGGCGGGAATCGACAATATCTGGCACGAAATCAACCTGGAAAAGGTACTGGATAAAATCAAGCAGCTGCCAAGTCAGCACGTCTATGTTCTAGCCACCTACACGGCCGTCCTACAATTCCGCAAGCTGCTTACTGAAAATGGCTACCTTAAGGAAGGAGGAAAACACAATGGCTAAGTTTCACTTAAAGCTCGCCCACCTATATGGCGACCTGCTGAACACGTACAGTGATATTGGCAACATCATTGCCCTTCAATACTATGGCAAGATAATGGACGCCGAGATTGAAAGTCGGGTTATCAGCATTGACAACCAGTTCGATCCGGACGCCTTTGACATGGCCCTCTTCGGTGGGGGGCAGGACTACGAACAACTAGTGGTTTCCCGCGACCTGCCAAACAAGAAGGCCGCCTTAACAAAGTTCATTAACGAGGGGAAGCCCCTCCTCGCCATCTGTGGTGGCTACCAGCTCCTCGGTAAGTACTACATTGGGGCCAACGGTGAAAAGATTCCCGGCTTAGGGATTCTCAACCATTACACCCTCAGCCAGGATAATAACCGCTTCATCGGCGATATCGCCATTAAGAACGAGGAGACCGGTGAGGAGTACCATGGTTTTGAAAACCACAACGGGCGGACCTTCCTGGGGGATGGCGAACGACCACTAGGCAAGGTGGTAACCGGGCACGGTAATAATGGTGAAGACGGGACTGAGGGGGCCATCTACAAGGCAACCTACTGTTCCTACTTCCATGGTCCGATTCTGACCCGGAACGGGGAAATCGCTAAGCACCTACTGCTGATTGCCCTCCACAACAAGTACCCGGACGCCGACTTGAGTAGGCAGGAAGCCCTCAAGATCGCCCCAACATTCTAGGGGTAAGGTCAATGAAAAATGGCTACTGTTTCCTTCTTGCCGCAGTCTTCTTGATTGAAAGTTTCTATGAGGTGCGCCTGTATGCTTTCTTGCAGGTGGCAATCCACCATCCCCGTGCACAAGGCAAGCAGGAACAAATTAAACGGGCAATTTATTGGGAACTCCGGTGGAACTGGGGATCTTGGATTCTGATTATCCTCCTTCTCTTTGCCCCGGGGCGCTATAACACCCTGCTCATGGCGATCATCACCCTAATTGAGACGATCGTCGTCTACCGGATGGACCGGATTAAACAACAACTGATTTAAAAAATTAAAGGAATTGGAAAAAGCCAGCAAAGCTTTTTCCAATTCCTTTTTCGTTTATTTAGTCAATGTCATCACAGTAAACAACTGGCTTGATCAGGTCAGCTGGCTTGTTATGCATTAATTCTAGAGCATCCGGAATCTTTTCGAAGCCGTGGAACTTGTGGGTAATCATCAGTGAAGGATCCAGCCGGCCGTTGGTAATCAGACTAGCCAGCTTTTCCATCCGCAGACGGCCACCTGGCATCAGGCCACCATCGATGGTGATGTTGGACATCCCAACACCCCAGTCACCAGCCTTGATTTCAATGGTGTGGTTACCATTCAAGTAGGCAACATTACCGATTGAGCCACCTGGCTTCGTCATCCGGGCGGCTTGGTCAAAGGTGTGCTCAGTGTCCCCACCGGCAATCAGGACCCGGTCAACCCCCTTGTTGTCGGTCAACTTGAGGATTTGGTCAGCGATATCACCGTTGTGGTAGTCAACAATGTCTGTAGCTCCGTACTTCTTAGCTACTTCAACCGTCTTTGGCCGTGAACCAACGGCAAAGATCCGACCAGCACCGTGCAGGACTGCTCCACGCAGGGCCATCAAGCCAACGGGGCCAATCCCAATAACGGCAACGGTGTCACCAAATTCAACGTGGGCCATCTCATCAGCATGGAAACCAGTTGGGATCATGTCAGACAGCATGCAGGCAACACCAGGGTCCATTCCTTCTGGCATGTGGGCCAGGTTACCGTCAGCATCATTTACGTGGAAACGGGTTGCGAAAACCCCGTCCTTGAAGTTTGAGAACTTCCAGCCGGCCAGCATCCCACCGGAGTGAGAAGCAAAGCCCGCTTGTGAGTTCAGGTCGGACCAGTCAGGGGTAACTGCTGGTACCAAGACCTTGTCCCCTACTTTAAAGTCCTTAACTTCGTCACCAACCGCTACAATCTCACCACATGCTTCGTGCCCTAAGATCATGTTGTGACGAGGACCAATGGCATTCTCGTAAACGGTGTGAATGTCAGAGGTACATGGGGCAACGGCGAGTGGCTTAACCAGCGCGTCACGGTGACCCAGCTTAGGATCATCCTTTTCGATAAAGCCAGTTTCGTTTGGGCCAATCATTGCAAAACCACGCATATTTGGTTCCACCTTTCTAAAAACAAAAGTATCATCCAACAAGTTAAAATTAACATGCGGATGATACTTTTGCAAGCGCTACCGGTCCTTCTAATTAGGCAAGGTGGTCTGTTATCAGCTTATTAACGGCCTGGGCATCTTCTGGTGTCTTACTGATCAGGATAAGGGTATCATTCCCTGCTAAAGTCCCAATCACCTCCGGAACGTCCAACTCGTCAAACATCCCCGCAAGGATGGTAGCGTAGCTTGAGTTGGGTTCAGTCTTGACCACGTTTAAGAATTGCACCGTCTCGACGGTCTGGACGTTGTTGTGAATGCCCAAATACAGGCGGTCGTAGTTATGGGCTGGGTCCTTTTGCAGTTGAACATAGTAGGTGTGGCCGGTCCCATCACTGGCCTTAACAATATTTAACATATGGATATCACGTGAAATGGTTGCCTGCGTGGTCTCAATTCCGGCATCGTTGAGCAGCTTCAAAAGCTCGTCCTGGGTCTCGATTTTGCGCTCGCTCACGAGCTGCTCGATATATTTGCGTCGTGCCTTACGATCCATTCGGCTCCCCCCCTTAGTAATTTTTATTCATTTCCTCAGATATTTATTAATAATCATAAGCAATTATCACTAAATTGTCAACGGGGAAGGGCTTAATTCAACAGTGTTTACTCGTGCTTTTATTTTTGCAGGGCCCTAATGAATAAAAATTAATTCTGGGCCATTTCACGGAGGTAGGTCGCAAAGATTTGGTCGCGGCGGTCGAGGTAACGCTGGTTGCGCGCCGTCGGGTGGACACGGTTAGTCAAAACGATCATCCCCTGGTCAGTCTGCCGGTCGAGGATCATCCATGTGCCAGTAAAGCCGGTGTGACTAATCAGGTAGTGGCGGTCAGCCTGCCGGAAGTGCAGGAGCTTCCAGCCCAAAGACCGGCTGTGCTCTCCAGGAATTGGCGTCTGGTCGGTGAAGAGCATGTCAACCGTCTTGGCGTCCAACAAGCCGGCCAGGTTGCTTTCAATTAGTGCCCGGCCGTAGGTTGCGAGGTCAGCTAGACTAGCGAACATTCCCGCGCACCCACAGTGCTTCCCCAGGATGTAGCCCTTGGGGTCGTGGACCTGCCCCCGAATCAGTCCCCGCTTAGGCTGAATCTCGGTAGGCACACAGTTTGCCGGGGCAGGAGTAAAGGTCGCCCCGGTCATCTTCAGTGGTTTGAGCACCCGGGCAGTGATGACGTCCTGGACGGGTTGCTGGCATAACTCCTCGATGATCCACCCGAGGTATAAGAAGTTAACGTCCGCGTACCGAATCTGGCGGTTGAGGGAGCTATCGACGTGCATTGCCGTTAAGAAGGCCCGCTTCAGTGCAGCCGGCGCCAGTTCGTTGCGGTGGGGAATATAGCCGGTGATTCCCGAGGTGTGGGTCAAGAGATTGCGAATCGTTGGCCGGGGGTCCGGGAAGTCTGGCAGGTACTCCTTTAACGGATCATCGAGCGCTAACTTCCCTTCTTGCAGTAGTTGGGCAATCACGGGGACTGTTCCCACAACCTTAGTCAACGATGCTAGGTCGTACTGCATTCCCGCTTTTAACGGTTCCGGGAAGGGTCGCGTTTGGGCCAGCCCCCGCACCTGCTTGATTTCTTCTGGGCCATCAAAAATCAGGTAACTGATCCCGGGAACAATGCCGTCATGGACCAGCTGGTCTAACTGTTGAGTCGTTTGCTGATAGGATTTCATGATTTACCTTCTTTAAAATAAACTGCTGTCGTAGAACCCTATTCTACCACAGCAGTTTCCTAGTTATTTAGATGTTATTGCCCAAAAATTGACTGTTGTACAGGTCGGCATAGAAGCCATTCTTGGCCATCAGCTGGTCGTGGTTCCCAGTCTCGATGATGTGGCCGTGGTTAACTACGATGATCTGCTCGGCATTGCGGATGGTTGAGAGCCGGTGGGCAACCACGAAGCTCGTCCGGTTCTTCTGCAGGTCATTCATTGCCGACTGGATAAGGGCCTCCGTCCGGGTATCCACCGAACTAGTGGCCTCATCCAGGATCAGGATCTCTGGGTTGGCGAGGAAGGCCCGGGCAATCGTCAGTAACTGCCGCTGCCCTTGAGAGAAGTTCGACGCCGACTCGTTCAGAACCGTTTGGTAACCATCGGGTAGTTCCCGAATGAAGCTGTCCGCGTGGGCCATCCTGGCCGCCTGGTGGACCTCCTCTTCAGTGGCGCCTTTGCGGCCATACTTGATGTTATCATAGATGGTTCCCGTAAAGAGCCAGGTATCCTGGAGAACCATTCCAATGTGGCTTCGTAAGTCGTCCCTGGTCATTGACCGGGTGTCGTGACCATCGAGGTAGATATGGATGGCCACCCTTAATCTCGTAAAAGCGCTCCAGGAGGTTGATGATGGTCGTCTTCCCGGCCCCCGTTGGCCCAACGATAGCGACCATGTGGTTTTTAGGTGCCTTGAGGTTAAAGTCCTCAATCAGTGGCTCATCCCCATAGCTAAAGCGAACGTCTTTAAACTCAACCTTTGGTACCGGCTGCTTTGTTTGGGGCTGGTCTTGAACCAGGGTTTCGTCCATCTCGGGAGCGTCCAAGATTGCAAAGATCCGTTCTGCCGAGGCCACCGTCTGCTGAATAGTGCTGCTGAGGTTGGCCACCTGAGTAATTGGCTGGGAGAACTGGTTGGTGTACTGCAGAAACGCCTGAACGTTCCCTAGGGTGATCCGTCCGTTGATGACAGCAAAGGCCCCTGCCACGGCCACTAGGAGGTAGCCAAGGTTCCGAATAAAGTTCATAAGGGGGAAAATCATGACGGAGAAAAACTGAGCCTTCCAGGCGGCCTGGTAGTACTCATGGTTCTTACCGGCAAACTGCTTTTCCTCGTCCGCTTCCTTGTTAAAGGTCCGGACAATCGTATGCCCGGCGTAGGTTTCTTCAACCTGGCCGTTAATTCTTCCTAGGGCCGCCTGCTGCCGACTGAATAGCCGCTGGGCGGTATAGGGGCAAAGGTCACAACCATTAGGCTCAGGGGGATCATTACGAAGGCCACCAGGGTTAGCTTCCAGCTAATGGTGAGCATCAAGACAAGGACCCCCACAAAGGTGATTGAGCTCGTGATAATTTGGATCAGACTTTGCTGGAGGGTTCCGGCAATGTTATCCATATCATTGACCATCCGGCTCATGATGTCCCCGTTACTGTGGGTATCGTAAAATTTAACTGGAACCCGGCCCATCTTCTCCTTCAGGTCCTGGCGAAGGTTATAAACCACCTTCTGAGAGATTCGGGTCATAATAATCTGTTGAACAAAGGAAAAAAGTCCGGAGAAAACGTACAGGATGACCACAATCACACCGATCTCAAAGATGCGGTGAAAGTCAATTGGCAGGCTGGTCAGGTGGTGACCCGCATGGATCTCCCGGTATCCCTTCATGACCCCGTCATAGATAATCGTGGTTGCCTCCCCCAAGATCTTCGGGGAAATAATGGAGAAGATCACGGAGGCAATTGCCAGGAGGATGGCAATAATTACCCCGTACTTCCATGGCCGCAGGTAGGCAACTAACCGTTTCGTCGTTGGCCAGAAGTGTTTGGGTTTACTAATCTTTCTTGGTCCGCGATGCACGTTCTTCATCCCCCTTCTGAATTTGTGAGTCAACAATCTGCTGATAGGTCTTGTTTTCGGCCTTAAGTTGGGCATGGGTACCCTGGCCAACGACTTCCCCTTCATCGAGGACAATAATCAGGTCCGCATCAGCCACTGTGGAAACCCGTTGGGCAACAATGACCGTAACTGCCTGCTGAATCTGGGGATCATTCCGCAGGGCCAGCCGGAGTTCGGCATCGGTCTTGAAGTCCAGTGCGGAGAAGGAATCATCAAAGATGTAGACGGATGCCGGCTTGATGATTGTCCGAGCGATTGTGCCAGCCGCTGCCGCTGACCACCAGAGAAGTTGGTCCCGTTTTGTTCAACTGGGGCGTCCAGCCCGCCTGCTTTCTTGACGAAGTCGGCCGCCTGGGCAATTCCCAGGGCGTGCCACATTTCGTCATCGGTGGCGTTTTCATTGCCAAACTGCAGGTTCGACCGGATTGTTCCCGTAAAGAGGACCGCCTTCTGCTGGGTGATTGAGATTAGCTGGTGAAGGTCGTTCTGACTAAGCTTCTTGACTGGCTGACCATTAATGGTAATCTGGCCACTCTCAATATCAAAGAGGCGCGGAATCAGGTTCACCAGGGTTGACTTACCGGATCCGGTTCCCCCGATAATTGCCAGAGTTTGTCCGGCACGCACCTTGAAGTTGAGGTTATGGAGGGCGAGCTTTTCGGCCCCCTGGTAGCGGAAGTTAACCTTATTAAAGTCCAGGGAAGCCGGGGCGTGGGGGTCTACCTTAACTTGGTCATCCTGCGGCACGTCAGCAACCGAGATGGTTTTCTCCAGGACGGCGTTGACCCGGGCAGCAGATGCCGAAGCCCGCGGAACGAAGACGAAGATCATCGACAGCATCATAAAGCTGATCATGATTTGGGTGGCATAGGTCATAAAGGCAATCAGGTTCCCCACCTGCATCGTCATGTTAGCAATCAGCTGACTACCAAGCAGGATGATGCCGACATTTGTCAGACTCAAGATTAATGTCATGACGGGAAAGAGGAAGGAAACCAGGGTGAAGGCCTTAATACCGGTCTGGGTATAGTCCCGGTTGGCCCGCTTAAACCGCTCCTGTTCACGGCCCTCTTCACGAAAGGCCCGGATAACCCGGACACCGGTCAGGCCCTCACGGAAAATGAGGTTGATCCGGTCAGTCTTCTTCTGGATGCTCTTAAACAGCGGGACGGCAAAGTACATGACGATAATTACCACCACCGCCAGGATTGGCAGGCTGATCAAGAAAACCTGGGTTAAGCGTGGTTCACGGATATAAGCGAGAACGCAGGCCGCCACCAGCATGATTGGTGACTGGAGCATCATCCGGAGAACCTGAACCATCACGTTTTGAATCTGGACAATATCGTTAGTTGACCGGGTAATTAAGGAAGAATCACCAAAGTCGTTGATTTCCTTACTGGAGAAACGGAGGACCCGGTGGTAAACCTGCTGACGGAGCTTTTCACCAACCTGCATCGCTTGTGTTGAGGCAAAGTAAACATTTCCTGCCGCCGCGAGCAGGCCGATTGCAGCGACACCCAGCATGTAGGCACCATCATGCCAGATGGTTGACAGGTCTTTAAGCACAATTCCCTTGTCCACCAGGTCGGAAGTAATCGTTGGCAGGTAAAGGTCACAGGCGACCTGAATGAACATGAAGAGCACCGCGAGCGTCGTCGCCCAAGCGGTTAAGTTTTTGCGCGCAATTTTAATCATCCGTGTCACACCCCTTTCTTCCCTTTGGTAACAGGTCACCATAGTTGCGGTTTAATTGTCCCTGCATCTTAGTGATCACCGTTAAGAAGGTTTGTTTTTCATCTTCTGTTACATTTTGTAACATTTTCTTTTCAAACTGCCGGCGTTTCTCGGCAAGCTCATGGTAGAGTTGTTCCCCCTTATCCGTCAACTTGACCCGGATAATCCGCCGGTCAGTCCGGTCCCGCCAGCGGGTAATCATCTTACTCTTTGCCAACCGTTCGAGGACCTCACTAACGGAGCCCGGCTTTATCTGGGCAAGGTTTGCAATCTCGCGCTGCGATAAGCCACGATGGTGGGCAAGAAGGTGGATAATTCGCCCCTGGCCACGGAAACTGGCCGGGTTATCAGGCTGTTTCATTGCCACCTGGTGGATTTCACCAATGAGGCAAAATAGCTGTTGAAAGAACTGATCATCACTCGTTGTCACTCGCTGTATCCCCCTTTATATTAATTGTTCGGTGCATAATCGTTAGGTACCTAATGATTATGCAGTCTACGCCTCTTAAAAGAAAATGCAAGAAAAATAATTTAAAATAACGAAACTATTACATAATTGTTTCAAAAGTATTACAATGTAGTTGTAAAGAAATTATTACCTAACATTTTTCAAATAAAAAGAGAGTAGGGGGTTGTAACAATGACGACAACAATGACAAAGAAAATCTTGGGTGGTGCCCTGGTAGCATTAATGACACTTGGTTTAGCAGGTTGTGCAGAAAGTACAACGCCAGCAGCCAAGACGAACCATCCACAAACGGCGAAGGTTACGCAAGCACCAAGCGTCAAGAAGGCAAGTCACGAAACGAGTGTTAAGGCCAACACCGAAACGAAGCAAGCATCGAGTCAAGTTACGACCAACCAAACTAGCGCTAGCTACACTGGTCAGCAAAGCGTAACTCCTCGTCAGGCAGAACAAGTTACTAACCAGTTCACCCAAACAAGTGGAATCAAGCAACACGATGGCCAGACTTACACGGTTACCCAACCAAACGCCAAGGAAGGTTACCAAATCGACGTCCGTGACAACAACGGCGACTCGAATGTATCCCACTTGGAAGGTATCTACAAGTTCAATCCACAAACTAACACCGTTCAACAGATGAACCCAATGACTGGTGAATTCGAAGACAAGTAATTATTAAGTTAATTTTCAGAATGTAAAAGGCAACTCGTAATGAGCTGCCTTTTTGTTTGGGGCAAAAAGAGGACACCATTACGGGGCCTTTTTTATTAGCGAAAAAAGGGGTTGTGACAAAAAGCCTCTGAATCAGAAGCTCCATTCGGAATTTAAC
>NZ_AZGM01000014.1 GCF_001435935.1 Limosilactobacillus panis DSM 6035 | reverse complement strand
AATATGCCCTGTGATACCAAGGGATCAGTCTGTCTTCATACTTTCAAGTTTCAGTATTCTAAATAAAAAGATTAAATCATTTACGGTTAATAAAGTTTTGCCGAGTATCATAGAGTAGTTGTTGAAATTTTTTCTGTTGCGCAATCGGTAATGTAGCCAGTGCTTCGCGGTTAACTTGTTCGGTAATGGCGTGTAACTGTGGAAGGATTGCTGTACCCTTGGCGGTTAAATATAGTGCGCTCTGTCGACCATCGTTTGCTGAACGCCGCTTTTCAATCCAGCCTTGTTTAGCTAAACGGTCGACTTGCCGTGTAATACTTGATTGGTCCCGGACAATCCTGGTTGCGAGCCCGGATTGACTAACCCCCGGTGTTTTTTCAATAATCATTAAGTAATAATAGTTGATTTCTGATAACGCTAGTGGCTGCAATAAGTGGTCTAAACGCCGGCGAATTAGGGCGTTTAGGATTGCTACTTGCCCGACAAAATCTTCTTGCATCGTTCTTAATGTGCTCCTTTCTTACATGCATATATTAAGCAGCCAGCCAGTGATAAGATGGCGAAAAGCAACGTCAATCCCATTGCCCAACGCATTCCCATAACCGAGTTATTTGGAACATCACTAATGACTACGACCAACGTAACTGCTAGGGCACCGGCAATTTGACGAAGGGCGTTGCTCATTGCGGTTGCCTGCCCAATATCGGATTTACGCATGCCCCGGTACGACTCTGACATTGTAGGTACAAACGCCATGCCGATACCAATCATCCGTCCTGTGTAAAGGAGAGTAAGGGTTAGTAAGGAAATATGAGCGGTAATCACCAGAGTAGGTAGCGTCGTAACGACACATAAGATTAGTCCCGGAATAGCCAGACGGTTAACGCCAATGCGGTCGTATAGTCGGCCGACAATCATCCCCGTGATCGCGTCTAAAAAAGCACCGGGGAAAAGGATTAATCCCGCTACCATACTAGAAACGTGGAGACTGTTTTGCGCAAAGACCGAAACCATCTGTTCAGCACTAAGGAGAGTCATGAACAGGAAGGCACCGGCGATTAACATTAAGCTAAAGGACCAGTAGTGAAAAACCCGGAAGTCCAGGAGCAGCTTGGTTAATTTCTGCTGGTGCTGATAAAAAGCTATTGATACTATAACCTCAATTAATAGCATTGGGCAAGCAAGGAGTGGCGTCGTACTGACCAGAGAAAAGCCAGCCATGAAAAGTCCAGGACCCAAGATGAGCTCAATAATCGAGCGTTGATCCAGCATGAGATGGTGGGCGACGGTAAAGGCAGGCATCACGGCCCAGCCGGCTAGTAGGGTGAAGATCATAAAGGGAAGAACGACCCAGAAAATTGAGCGCCATCCCCAAAGATGCATCGTAAAACCTGCCAGTGTGGGACCAATCGCTGGACCAAACGCAATAACGAGGGATGATAGTCCCATAATGGTTCCCCGTTTCTGTGGTGGATAGATTGAAACCAGAACAGTCATCTGAAAGGAGATTAGTACCCCACCAGCCGCGGCTTGGATGAGGCGGGCAATCAAAAGGCAGGTAAAGTTTGGTGCCAGGCAACCAAGGATGGTACCCAGAATAAAGAGGCTAATGATCCCCGAGAATAGCTGCCGGTTATTATACTTTTCGTAAAGGTTAGCCGACAGCGGGGTGGTAATTCCGAGTACGAGGGTGTAGCCGGTAGTGAGCCACTGCACCAGGTTGAGTGGCTGCCTCATCTCAGCTTGAACCACCGGTACGGCGGTGACAATCATCGTCTGACTCATTAGACCGATAAATGATGCTAGCAAAAGAAGCATCGCGGTTAAAGTTCGTTGACGGTTAGTAATGTTAAGAATAATTATTCCTCCTCATAATAAAATGCATCTGCATGTATTTACGAGTGAAATTATAGATGCAGATGCATTTATTTGTCAAGGTGGAACCAATCCTTATTATTGTCGGCGGTGCGGTACGCATGACTAAGCCAGTATACGGACTTAAAGGGGGGCTGGTTACTAGCGGGGGATGCCGTGTATAATAGGGCGTAAGACCATTAATGGAGGAAGAAAAATGAAGGTTCAAATACCAGTACATAAGAACAACGATTACCAGGCAGAAGTGACCGACCTGACCTACGAGGGCAATGGGGTCGTTAAGGTTGACGACTTCCCAATCTTCGTGCCCAACGCCTTACCGGGGGAAAAGATTACCGTGCGGGTGACCAAGGTAGCCCGCCACTTTGCCTGGGGCCGGGTGATGGAATGGCAGAGTAAGAGCCCGGACCGAGTCGACGTCAAAGATAAGAAGTATATTCAGACGGGGATTGCACCTCTGGGGCACCTGAAGTATGCGGCTCAGCTGAAGTTTAAGCAGCACCAGATTAAAGAACTTCTGGAAAAGGCCCACCTGGGAGATATCGAAGTCCTGCCAACGATGGGGATCGACCGACCTTACCACTACCGGAATAAGGCCCAAGTCCCGGTCAAGATGGTGCGCGGCCAGCTGCAGACTGGCTTTTACAAGCGGGGGAGCCATACCCTGGTACCGATTGAGGACTTCTATATTCAAGACCCGCAGATTGATAAAGCAATCGTTGTGGTCCGTGACCTCTTACGGAAGCACCATGTGACTCCGTATGACGAGCGGACGGGCAAGGGCGTCATTCGAACGGTGATGGTGCGTCGTGGTTACTACAGCCATGAGGTGATGGTCGTTTTGGTCACCAACACGAAGCGGCTCCCGATGGCCCAGCAGATTGTGGCCGGTATCGTGGCCGGCGTGCCGGAAGTGAAGAGCATTGTCCAGAATATCAATGATAAGAAGACGAACCGCCTGCTAGGTGACCGTGATCAGACCCTGTGGGGAGCCGACGAGATCCATGACCAGTTACTGGGGATTGACTTTGCTATTTCGCCGCTGTCGTTTTACCAAGTCAACCCGCAACAGACGGAGCGCCTCTACCAAACTGCCATTGATAATGCCGGTCTGGATGGTAGTCAGACGGTGATTGACGCCTACTGCGGGATTGGGACGATTTCCTTAGCCGTGGCCAAGCATGCTAAGCAGGTTTATGGGGTGGAAATTGTGCCCGCCGCGATTGAAGATGCCAAGCACAACGCCAAGCGGAACGGAATTCGGAATGCGGAATTCGTGGTCGGTAAGGCGGAAGAACAATTTACCAAGTGGCAAGCAGCGGGACTGGAGCCGGACGTAGTGATTGTGGACCCACCACGCAAGGGCCTTGCGGAATCTTTAATTGAGGCGACTGGCAAGATGACACCACGGAAAGTGATTTACGTTTCCTGCAATCCGGCCACCCTGGTGCGGGATATTCAACGTTTCGGTGAGCGGGGCTACCACGTTGTCAAGCCAATCCAGCCCGTCGACCAGTTCCCACAGACGACGCATGTTGAGAGTGTTACTGTCCTTGAACGCACAGAAAAATAGCCGACAAACCGCGTTATAATGGCATTTATAGATGATTGAAAGTGTACTTTTTCCCTTCTGAGCTATTGGAAAAAGTACACTTTTTCTATTTGAAGCTGGCGGGTCGAGTGTTCTATGTCCTATTTCGATAGTCGAGTAGGTGAATGTCCAGTTTGGCAGGTCGTGTCGATTAGGGTAGTGGAAGTAGAGGTGAGCCTTGATATGGTAGCGTTTGTGGTATGTACGAATCGGTCAGTTTGGTACTAAGGATTGAGTTAACAAAAATAATATTGAATTTATGCTAATTCGGTTAGAATATCGAAAATTCGCAGGAGAGTTGTATACTCGACGTATATGACAAAAATTATTCTTTTAACCTTCATCAGCTTGTCCATCAACGATTACGGAGTTAGCTAAGGTCAAGGACATTAAATATCGTCATCACATCAGCCAAGCAATTAAACAACAGGTGATGATACAACTAACTACCAATGAGTACCAAATTGATATCGCCAAGGAACTGGGAATCTCTGACTGGACTGTTAGACTGGTTATTTTTAACCTGGATCAATTTTTCAAACCAAACTATCATTGGTTACCTCGCCATATTGCCTTTGATGATTTTAAATCTGGTCGCTTTGCACCCAGTGGAATGAGTATGATCCTGATGAACATTGAAAATCATCGTACCATTGATATTATTCTGTCACGACGTAATCGCTACTTGCGTAATTACTTTCTGCGCTACGATCGTGCGGCTCGTCTGGCAGTGCGCACGGTTACGGTTGACCTGTATACGCCTTATCGTCATCTTATTCATGAACTATTTCCCCATGCCATAATTATTGCCGACCACTTTCATGTGGTCGCTCAAGCTTACCGGGCTTTGAGTAAAATTCGGGTTAAAGCTATGAACCAAGCTGGCAATGGGAGCCATCAATGGCGGGCACTCAAGCATTT
The DNA here is from genome assembly GCF_001435935.1 of Limosilactobacillus panis DSM 6035. GTDB lineage: Bacteria > Bacillota > Bacilli > Lactobacillales > Lactobacillaceae > Limosilactobacillus > Limosilactobacillus panis. The sequence continues at coordinate 1,372 of NZ_AZGM01000014.1, read as the reverse complement.
CTGGAAATTAATCCTAACCCCAGCGGGGTTACTCAAATATGATAACTATTGGTCACGTCGTAATTTTGGCTATACTCAGTTGACCGACGTTGAAGTTATTCAACGCTTACTGGCTTTCAATGATGATCTTAAACAAGCTTATCGTTATTATCAGGACCTTATTCTCGCGATCAATCATCGTAGTAAGGATGAACTCAATCATTTACTCGCGATTAAATGGACCCAGCTTCCCCAATCACTTCAAAAAGTTCAACGGACTCTCCGGAGGAATCGTAAAGAGATTATCACCAGCTTTAAATATGGTGACTACACGAATGGTCCAGTCGAAGGAACTAACAATAAGATCAAAGTTATTAAACGAACTGCTTATGGCTTTCGTAACTTCTTTAATTTTCGGGCTCAAATCCTGCTTGCCCTTCCTAACTCATACTTTGCCATCAACTGGAAGAATAAAAGAACAGCTCATGTCCAATCTCAGACACGAGCTGTTTGAAAAGTTATTCAAATTTTTCTATCAGTACTTTTTGACGAAGAGCCATAAAAAAGAACTGCTCCATCAAAAGCAGTTCTTCATAATATTAGACAAATTATTGTGGAACAACATTAGTCGCTTGAGGTCCTCGATCGGCTTGTTCAACATCGTAACTAACTTTTTGCCCTTCCTCAAGACTCTTAAAACCGTTAGTTTTAATTGATGAAAAGTGTACGAATACATCTTTACCATCTGAACCAGAGATAAACCCATAGCCCTTATCAGCATTAAACCATTTTACAGTACCATTTTGCATATATATATCCTCCTAGGAATCAAACCAAAGTAACCAAATTGAATTAACACCTAAGAAAATAATAGATAGCAAAAATGAATGATACTTATAACTTCCTGATGTGTTAATCTGAATAATTTTAACACTTTAATTCGCTGTATGCAACCCTAAATAATTCAAGCGCACAGTTTTTCATATGACTATAATGATGTCCAATCGAAGTTGCTCAGTGTGATAAATAATTGGGTAAGTTCCTCAAAAGAGTTACAGTTACTGGTGGATGACTATTTGTTAACGGTTAACTACAGGTCGGTAATTGAAAATGATCTTGTCAATTATACACAAGGCATTGAATCGTATTTTAGAAATGAACGTCTTACTTTGAGGGATAAAATAAACAAATTTATTGAGGAATTGCCTGAATCCTATAGAGAACTATTATCTGAACACGTTGGAAATACAGATGATTGGATTGAAAAGCTTGTAAGTACAAGGGTATTCCTAACACACGGAGATAGAGAAAATATGGCGGTATCTAATCCTTATAAGGTAAGCACCGAATAACAACACGTCTATATTTTCAATTTGAGGTCTCCTATACTGAT
>NZ_AZGM01000102.1 GCF_001435935.1 Limosilactobacillus panis DSM 6035 | reverse complement strand
TTTCGAAAAAATACGAAAACTGACGGGCTTTTAATGAACTATGAATAATTCAGGAAAATTAGCTCTCAGACGCATTGAAAAAGATCGGACGTATAGTTGATCACTTAAATGTGCCTGAGAGCTAATTTAAAATAAACATTAACTTATTTGAATTAGTTGTAGTTCATCTGCCAATAAGTTACCTCTAGCTAGAAGAAAGTCGCCCTATTTCATTCTAGACGTTATCTTCTTATGGTAGTCTTCCATTAGTTAGTTCCTCATGATTCGTGAATTATTAAAAAAGAGAACTAGACCAAAAGCCAAAGTAGCTTAGTCTAGTTCTCCAAATTATCTTCATCCTTACCGATTGACAAAGAGCCAAAATCAAAATCAACTATTTTCACCATGAATATATCTTCTTAAAATATCAGAATATTTTCTTGCTAAAACCACAACTTTTTGTTTACTTGACTCAAAATCAACTGCATATTGTTTAGCATCAACATTCTTAGAATTAGCAACTAGCTTATAATAATTCCACAAAGACTGAACAATTTCTTTAGCAGGAGAAACAAGCTCTTCAGGAATATCCATAGTCGTATCTATCGAATTTTCAAGAACAGCCAATTCACTACAAAAATCCGGAATATTCTTTTTACCACTAGAAAGACCAATTTCTTGGTGAATTTTATCAACTTTAACAAGGAAATTATTAGAAAAATTTTTTATTAATGGCAGATTGTAAAATTTAAGTTGAACATTTAAGTGGACAGAAAAACCCATCAAGGTCTTTAATGGTGTTACCGTACAATCCATTAGAAAGAAGGACCTTGATGAGCACCACTATTTTATCATTCCAGAACCGTGTTGTCATTGAAACGCTTCATAATGAAGGACGTTCCTTGCGATACATTGCTAACTACTTAGGCTTTAGTAAGACCACCATCTTTAACGAACTTCACCGGCTAAATAGTGAGTACCGGGCTGAGCTAGCGCAAACTGACTTTGAACGCAAGGTTAGTCACCGGGGGCGGAAGTCTTCGCTCACTAAAAACCTTAAACACTTGATCGAGGAAAAGATTCAAGTCCAGAAGTGGTCCCCTGAACAAGTTGCCCATGTGGTTGGGATTGCCTACAAGACGGTCTATAACTGGATTGATCAAGGATGGCTTGATGTACAGTTACCCGATTTGCCTGATCATGGAATTCGTCGTCATCGTGCTAAAGAAAAGCGGGGTACGTTCAGTCACGGCCGCTCCATTGAGGAGCGTTCTCATAAAGTCGAAACTCGCCAGGAATTCGGCCACTTTGAAGCTGATACCGTACTT
>NZ_AZGM01000101.1 GCF_001435935.1 Limosilactobacillus panis DSM 6035 | reverse complement strand
AAAAAGCCAATAACCACACGCCTTTGGCGTGATTATTAGCTTTCAAGTTTCAGTTAATATTTGATGAGTTTTTGAAAAATGTTCATTAAGTGTTACAATCGTTCTTGAAAGCGGTTACCTAGCGCTCATTCGCGAATGCCGCTTGATCAAAGACTTTTTAAGGAGCGTTTTTTAATATGGAAAGTTTAGTATTACTTTTAGGTTTTGCAATTGAAGCAGTGGTTCTCTTAGTTATTAAGCAAATATATTCTTAGTTCGAAAAAATTAAATTTATTCTTGACATTCATTAACGTGGATTATACAATAATGACAATCAAATTAAGAAACGCTTAGAAAAGATGAGTAGTGTTCTAATGACTTTACAGAGAATCACCGGTGCTGAGAGGTGACGAGTCGGCGGCTCACGAAGATGGTCTTGGAGCAAGTTGTGATTGCGAGCTACGGTAAGTAATCCACGGTTGACGACCGATAGCAAGTCTAGGTTTACCAGATCGGTGTACCTATTGAGGGTGGGGATGTGAGTCCCTACCAAATTAGGGTGGTATCACGTTAATGAATTTCTAACGTCCCTAGGAAAGACTATTGCGCCTTTCCTAGGGACGTTTTTGCTTTTAACCATCTTCTCATTTAAGCGGGAAAGGGAGAATTGAACATGAGTGAAAAATTACAAGCACCATACCGTTATGACATTGTCGGCAGTTTCCTCCGACCGGCTAAGTTAAAGGATGCCCGGGCTAAGTATAAGGCGGGTGACATTGACGAAGCCACCTTAAAGGCAGTCACCGACGAATGCATCACTGATCTGATCAATAAGGAAAAGGCGGTGGGCCTTCATGCGGTGACCGATGGAGAATTTCGGCGGAGCTGGTGGCACCTCGACTTTCTTTGGGGCCTGAAAGGGGTTGCCAAGTATGACTACCAGAAGAGCTATAAGTTCCACGGCGCTAAGACCCGGACAGACAATGCCGAATTAGCCGGGAAGGTGGCCTACAACCCTGACCACCCATTCTTCGCGGCCTTCCGGTTTGCCCAGCAGGCCGCTGGTAAGGGGACAGTAGTCAAGCAAACGATTCCATCGCCAACGATGCTTTTCCGGGATAACCGGTCGGACAACTGGCCAGAGTTTTATGACCGGCGGGCTGATTACCTCACTGACTTGGCAACGGCCTATAACAAGACCATCAAGCATTTCTACGAGCTGGGTTGCCGCTACCTCCAGATTGACGACACGACCTGGGCCTTCCTCATTAGTAAGCTCAATGAAACGGCTGACCAAAAAACCGAACATGCCAAGTATGTTCAACTGGCCGAGGATGCGGTGACCGTTATCAATAAGGCCCTGGAAGGGTTGCCGGCTGACCTGACCGTAACGACCCACATCTGCCGGGGGAATTTTAAGTCGACCTTCCTCTTCTCCGGTGGGTATGGACCGGTGGCCAAGTACCTTGCCCAACTCAACTACGACGGCTTCTTTCTGGAGTATGACTCCGACCGGGCAGGGGACTTCTCACCACTGGCAACGATTTGGAATAAGCGGCCGGATGTCCGGATTGTCTTGGGACTAGTTACTTCAAAGTCCGGCGAACTCGAAGATGAGGGAAAGGTGGTTAAGCGAATTCACGAGGCGGCCGAACACGTTCCTTTGGAAAATCTGTGTTTGAGTCCCCAATGTGGGTTTGCATCAACGGAAGAGGGTAATATTTTAACGGAAGAACAAGAATGGGCAAAATTAAGACTGATTAAGAAGATTGCAGAAGAAGTTTGGAACTAAGAAATTTATAAAGGAGATCATTATTATGGCTAAAGTTGAAAGTTTTACGTTGGATCACACTAAGGTAAAGGCACCATACGTTCGTCTGATTACGGTTGAGGAAGGACCAAAGGGTGATAAGATTAGTAACTACGATTTACGGTTGGTACAACCAAACGAGAACGCCATCCCAACCGCTGGTTTACACACGATTGAACACCTGCTGGCTGGTTTGCTGCGGGACCGGTTAGACGGGGTCATTGACTGTTCACCATTTGGTTGCCGGACCGGTTTCCACTTGATTACCTGGGGTGAACACTCCACCACGGAAGTTGCTAAGGACCTGAAGTCATCACTAGAAGAAATCGCCTACAAGACTAAGTGGGAAGACGTTCAAGGAACCACGATTAAGACCTGTGGGAACTACCGTGACCACTCCTTATTCTCCGCTAAGGAATGGTCCAAGAAGATTTTGAGTGAAGGAATCTCCGACAAGCCATTTGAACGGCACGTTGTTGACTAGTTAAAGAAATAAGAGAGGAAGGTTGACTATGCGCAAGAAGAGAGGACGAAAGATTTGGTGGTGGGTGATTGGAATTGTCGTTGTCTTAGCAGCAGCGTTCGGCCTGGGCGTTGCCAGCAATGGCGGCCCGCTTGGAAACAAGGAGATCACCATTGGGACAATTGGTCCGGATGTCCAGGTTTGGCAGCACATTGCTAAGAGTAAGGAGGCCAAGCAGGCCGGGCTAAAGATCCGGGTCAAGGACTTTACCGACCCGGTTGCCCTGAATAAGGCAACGGCCAATGGTCAGATTGATGTCAATGCTTTCCAGTCCTGGTCCTACCTCCAGGCTTATAACAAGGAAAATAAGAATGGCCAGTTAGCGGCCCTCGGGACGACCTACCTGGAACCAATGGGGATCTACTCCGACCGTTACAAGAAGATTAGCCAGGTTCCAGATGGGGCCACGGTAGCCATTGCCAATAACCCGGCAAATACGGCGCGGGGGCTTCTCCTCTTGCAGAGTGCTGGTTTAATTAAGCTAAAAAAGAGTTTCAATGCTACGAGTGGTACAAACGAGATTGCTGCTAACCCGAAACACCTCAAGTTTAAGGAAATTGACGATACAACGGGTCCCCGGGTTTTGAAATCAACTGACTTAGTCCTGATTGGGAACACAATCGCCTTGACGGGACACTTGAACGTGTTGAAGGATTCAATTTACCACGAAAAGGTTGACCAGAGTACCAAGAACAACATCAACGTTCTGGCAACGGCCAAGAAGAATCGCAATAACGCCCGTTACAAGAAGTTGGTCACCCTGTATCACAACCAGAAGATTCAGCAGTGGATCAACAAGAAGTACCAGGGAACCAAGGTAAATGTTCAAAAACCACTTAGCTATTTAGAAAAGTAGGGTGATTCTGATGAATATTGTCCACTATCTCGAAACAAACCTACTGCGGTCGCAACGGGCGGTTAAACTCCCAACCGGCCACAAGGTTTGGCGCTGGTTAAACCAACCGATCAAATAAGATGATTAGCTCTCCATTCGTGGGGAGTTTTTTTATTGGTGTCTTCTTTAGAAGAGAATATTTACTTTAACTAAAGCAAAATAAAAAAACCTAAAACAAAAGCCACACCCAAAAAGACGTGACTTTTGCCGAAGTTAACTAGGGTCTGTCTTAAAACAAGCTTTTTAGCCAAAGTTCCGGTATAATCTGGTTA
>NZ_AZGM01000100.1 GCF_001435935.1 Limosilactobacillus panis DSM 6035 | reverse complement strand
ATGAAGTGCCCCATAATTGTTGGACAAAGGATCCAATGATTGTGAGGTACTTTTTCTATGTCAAAATATTCTTCAGAATTAAAATCACAGATTGTTAGTGAATATTTAGCTGGTAACCCCACAGCTGAATTGTCTAACAATTACCATGTTTCAAAGAAACGCATCAATAAATGGGTACAATTATTTAGGATGAATGGATCTCAAGCGCTAAAACGACGGCGTCATAAACGAGTATTTACACAAGATTTTAAGCTAAACGTGATAAACTACTACCAAACTCATGAGGAGTCATTAGCTGAGGTTGGAGCTAAGTTTGACCTGTTGCCTACACAAGTAAGTTATTGGGTCAATATTTTTCAACGTGACGGCATCGAAGCTTTGAAGCCTCATCAGAAAGGTAGGCGGCCAAAGGTGAATAAGAAGCATAATCCAAAACATATACGTCATTTGGCTGAGAGGAATGAACTCGACCGGCTCAAAGAAGAACTTGCCAAGAAGAATCAAGAGTTACATGAGGCCAAATTGGAGCTAGAAATCACCAAAAAATCTTTGGCCCTGTTCGGACCCTCAAAGCACGCGCCAAAACACAAATAGTGGATCAGATCAGGGCAGAACAATCACAGCGTCCAAAAGAACAACGCTTTACCACTGGCGAAATTTTGCGAACAATTCAATTACCTAAGGCTACTTATTATGATGAGCGCCAACGGATTGCCCATCCATCCACTAAGTATGCTCGTGTAAAACAAGCCATTCTTAAGATTGTGGAAGAAGGCCGTATTCGTGGTCGATTAACCTACGGTTATCGACGAGTTAAAGCAAAATTAGAAGAACTAGGAATTCATTTAGCAGACGCGACAGTTGAGTCATTGATGCATCAATTAGGTGTTCAAGTTAGTATGTATAATCGTCATCGCAATCATCAGTATCACTCATATAAGGGTCATGTGGGTACCACCGCGGACAATTTACTTGACCAAACTTTCAACGAAACGAATCCGTATCAGGTTATTCACACTGACGTTAGTCAAATTAAGCTGGCTAATAAACAGTGGGCTTATATCTCAGTCATGATTGATGAAGCCAGTAAGGAAGTCTTAGCCTTTCAAGTCAGTGATAGTCCCAATCGTTTATTAATTATGAACACCCTAGAACAATTAGAGAATCAGTTACCAGCCACCGCAACCCCAATTATCCATTCTGATCAAGGATGGCACTATCAACTTCCATACTACATTCAACGGCTTAAAAATCATCATTTTGTACAAAGTATGTCCCGTAAGGGCAACTGTTTGGATAATGCCCCCGTAGAAAGCTTTTTCCATCTTTTCAAAACCGAACTACTTAACGGTTTTCCACCGTGCAAGAATTTGTCAGAATTTAAGCAGTTAGCTACACAATATGTTCACTATTTCAACTATGAACGAATCTCTTTAAAAACTAAAGGCATGACCCCCGTTGAATATCGGAATCATGCCCTAGCAGCTTAATTATCTAATTTTGTCCAACTTTTGTATTGCACTTCA